>NZ_JASDCE010000008.1:0-236721 GCF_030408075.1 Pseudoalteromonas sp. APC 3358 | reverse complement strand
CAGCAAAAGCTGCTGCCACTGTGCGCTTGTTCTGTAAGTTTTCATCACCTGCTCCGAATTTATCATTGAGCAGGTATTTTTAGATAATCAGAACATCGATGCTAGGTGTGGTTCGCTAGACGCTTACGGTTTTAGTCATAGGCGTAATTATTACAGTATTAGGGAACTTGCTGTCGGCTTTAGTTAATGATTTCATATTATTGTGTATAGTCCGCAGCTTAACGGGTCTAGGTGAGGGGATGATAGTTGCGGTTGGTATAAGTGCTATAGGTATGACTAAAAATCCTAATCGTTGGTTTGGGTTTTATACTGCTGCGATTGTTATGGTGCAGGCAATTGGTTTGGTACTTGTTCCTATAGTATATGAGCAGTTTTCATTACTTGGTGTTTTTATCGCCATGGCATTCTTTTACGCACTGCCATTGGGAGTTGTTAAGCTGTTACCAAGTAAAAGTGATGACTATAAGTTGTCTATAGACGCTGAGGATCTTGTACTAAAACAGCCAAGTAAATTACTTAATTTAGGATTATTAAGTTTATTGTTTTTTTACATCAGTATTGGTGGTGTGTGGACTTATATGTCGCTAATGGGTACCAGTGGTGGTTTAACTTTATCATTTGTTTCTCAGGCTTTAGCAACCGCAATGATAGCGGGTTTATTCGGTGCGCTGTTTTTTGCCTACATAGGGCACCATGGTAAAAATATAGGGCTGTTATTCATTTCGTTATTACTTATGGCTTTACCTTTATGGGGTTTAGGGGATGGTTTAACAGGAACTCGATACCTGATTGCGTTATGTGTATTTAGTTTTTTTTGGAGTATTGCTGGCGCACGTTTATTTGCTGTTATTTCTGATGTTGATCGCTCAGGAAAGTATATAAGTTCAGCTCAAACCGTCGTGGGTTTTGGTTATATTATTGGGCCTATTTGTGCCTCTACCCTTGTAAAGGGTAACGGCTATACTGAAGTGATAACGATGGGAACAGTTTTACTAGGTTTATGTTTTGTTTCAATATTGCCGTTAGCTCGATTTAAAGTAAATACAGTAATTTAATATCGTTTTATAGAATCGATAGAAATTTGGTTATTTAGGTACTCTTGCTTTTCTGCTTTTTGATAAATTTTCTCAAGTATCTCTCTACCTTGCGTTATTTGCCCAAAAGCAGCAAAACCTAAACCATCGTTATAGCGTTTACCGCCATAATTAAGTTCTGGCTGATCGTTAATACAAATAAAGAAACTACCATCGGCGGTTCCTGGTTCAAACCTTGCCATTGATATAGTGCCATCTAGGTGCTTTATACCTGTTTCTCTTGTTGATTCATGCACAATACCGGCAAGTAACTTAGGATGTTCAGGAGGGAGACCTGCTTGAATTACATTTATTTTTGCATTTGCATCTTCAGCTTGGCCTGCATTTTCATCTGTTACGATTCTAAAAATACTACTGCCGTCGAATAAGTTATTATCAACATACTTAAGGAAGTTTTTAACGGTAATTGGGGCTTTATCTAAAAATAACTCAAGTGTGATATTACCCAGCGAAGTCTCTATTAAAACATGGGGAGTTTTATTCATAATTCCTACTAACATTAATTTTTTAGAAAGATTAATGTTTTATTATGATGTATGTCTGCCGAATATAATTTAGTATTTAAAGCTAAAACCCCATAATCTTTTTATTTTAGGGTAGATAAACTACTTACACGGGAACTAACATGGTTAGAAAAAGCATTAAATTAGACAGACTAAATCGTCGTATTTTAACCGAACTACAAAATAACGCGCGTATTAGTAATAATGAATTATCTACAATTATAGGGTTATCGCCAAGTGCTTGTTTACAAAGAGTGAAAGCATTAGAGGATAGTGGATATATTATTGGCTATGCAATGGTCGCTAATGTCGATAAGTTATGTGTAAACGTAAAAGCATATGCCCACTTTACATTAAAAAGTAATACTTACGAGCATTGTGGTGTTTTTGAAAAAGGCATTAAAAAATATAGTGAAGTGGTTGATTGTATGAAGGTTAATGGCAGTATAGATTATATAGCCTTTATGATGGCATCAAGTATTGAAGACTTTAATAGTGTGTGTAATGAAATTATGAAAGACACTTTAGGGGTAGAAAAAATAACAAGTCACTTTGTGTTAGAAACGGCAAAATGGTTTGGAGGTTATCCACTTGAATCATTAGAGTGGAAAGTGCAAGACGAATAACAAACTAACTTAGATAGGCTCTAAGTGGATTATTAAATCTGCTTGTGCAAATCTAGCGCAGAAAAGATAAACCGATTTTCTATTATATTTATAAATGCATAGCTGCTTATCTATTAATAAAAGCGCTATAAATCATATTAATAGCGATGGTAGTACGTTAACTAAGTTATACTCGTTTTTCATCACCTCACCTATTGAGTATTCGTGGATATCAAAGGCACTTGTATTGCATCAACTATTGATGAGCATGGCCCTGTTTATGTATATCAAACAAAAAAAAATCTTATTCTCAGCTTTGACGGAAAAATTTATCAAAGCTGTATTAAATTAAATAATATTAACGGGTTAAGCTTAGCTTATACGCAAGCTATGATGGCTGCGCTTTTTTTTATTCCGCACTTAAAAACCGCGATGATAATGGGACTTGGGGCGGGCTCTATAGCAAAAAGTCTTTATCATGCGTTTCCTGCACTGACTATACATACCGTTGAATACCGTAAAGCCGTTGCTGATATGGCTATAAAATATTTTGAAGTTCCTGTGTCAGAACGTTTGTTTATTCATATTGATGATGCGGCAAACTACATGAAAAATACGCAGATAAAAACGGACGTTATTTTTTCTGATTTATACAGCTCAGAAGGGATGGAATCAGATCAGGTGCAATCATCTTACTTACGCGATTGTAAAAATGCGCTCACTTTTGATGGTGTTTTAGTACTTAATATTTGCCATACCAAAGTTGGGCAGAGGGAAGCGTTCGATCAACTTCTTGAGAAAGAATTTGCAGGAAAGATTCTTAGTTTTATTATTGAAGGCGGTAATAAAATTGTGTTCGCTTTTAACAATAAAATGCCTGCACTTACTGAAGATGAATTACTTGCTAAAGCTCACGTGTTACAAAAATTAATAAACGTACCAATGACGCGCTATGCCGAGCTTTTATTTAATTAAAATGGTTAGTTTGATTTACTGGTAAATGACGCGTTTGAATCCATCCATCTATCTGTTGTTCATTTAAACTTGGTTAAACTAATCATACTCTGAATAAAAATAATAAAGTACGTACCCGTACGGAAACACTCATACATGGATTACTGTAAAAATATAATCGCTAAATTTATAAGCGCGATGCAAAAGCGACCTGGATTGTTGGCTGTGTTGGCATTTTTGTCGGGCGTTGCTAGCTTTGCACTTGTAGATAGAAAAGAGTCTTTTTCGCAAGTTATTGCGATATTTTTGCTTATTAGTTGGTTGTGGCTAATTATTGATAATTGGTTACGTGACAAAGTAGAAGAAAAGTTTGGTGTGGCTGTATCTCCTAATGTAATGCGTTTTGCTCTGCAAATGGTGCAACAAGAAAGCTTATTTTTTGCTTTGCCGTTTTTTTTAGCGGTTACACAGTGGGATCATCCTCAAGCAATTTTTACTTCCCTCATTGTTTTGTGTGCGGTTATATCGGTTATAGACCCCTTTTATTACAAAAAACTTGCTAGAAACCGTACGTTATTTAGTGTGTTTCATAACTTTGCTTTATTCGTTGTTTTGCTTGTTACTTTACCTATTTTGTTAAACCTTACAACGAGCCAAAGTTTAGCCGCAGCTCTTATAACTGCTGTAGTGGTCACTCTACCGAGTTTAAACAATTTAATGCCTAATGCACGCTGGTGGCGTTTTCCTATTCTTGTATTGATTTTATGTGCTTTGAGCACTGCTGTGTGGCAATTAAGGAGCTATGTGCCTCCTGCTGCGCTGCGATTAACCGATATTACGTTAGCTCATGAAGTTGATTTACAGCATAAAAAGCCAGTAGGGAGTATTAAACAGTTAGACTCTTATACACTGCACCATCAAGGTTTATATAGTTGGACTGCTGTTAAAGCACCAAGAGGCTTAAATGAAAAAATATTTCATGTGTGGCTTCATAATAAAAAAGAAGTTGATCGGATCACGTTAAATATAAACGGCGGGAGAGAGCTAGGTTATAGAGCGTGGACACACAAAGTAAACTTTCCTAAAGACTCTGTTGGTAAGTGGCAAGTAAAAGTAGTCACCGAATCAGGTCAGTTAATAGGTTTAACGAAATTTACTGTTACACCTTAATTAACTTAGTCGGCTGTATTTTAAACACATAGCTGATATAGTTTTTGCATTCCAAACTAATGGACATAGTTAATGAGTATTGCTTTTGAGATTTTTATTTGGCTAATTGTTGAAACTGGTTTGAGTTTTTTATTTTACTCGACCGGTTGGCTGCTATTAAAAGTGGTAACGTTGGGGCTGTATAAAAGCGAGTTTAAAGACTTTGCATCTTATAAAGCGAGTAAAGCTAGAAGAGTCGACTTAACCTTCTTACTCGGTTTTGGTTTTTATGTTGCACTGATTGTCCTTATGGCTTATTTAAGTCACTAAACTGGCTAACAAATTAGGTTAATAATTTAAGCAGCTTAATGAATTATTGCTGCTTATAGTTTTCCCCTTTACCGCACTTTTTTACACTTCCTACTTATACTTTTCCTGTTTTTGCAATAGGGAACACCTCACCGTTAGTACTATAACTATCATCTGAACTATTAAATTAAGTACCTGCTAGAGCATTGCTCGGTGCGTATATAGCTTTGGTTTGTTGGTTGAAATCCGAGCTAATTGCAACTTGTAGTTTATGGGTAATACTTAGTAAATACTTCAAAATCTAATAAATAAAACAATATATATGCATCCATTTATTTCGCTAACACGTTTTATAACAATACTATGCGCCACTTTTTACCATTTATGATGGTTTTGGACTTAATAAATGACTCACTATTTAAAATATGTATTTGTTATTACGACTCTAGCGGGAGCAAATACAGCTTACGCACAAGCACAAGAGCACTATCAAGAGCTTGAAGTGGGCGTAGGCGGAAATATTAAGCATACCCATACTGACGTAAATTATAAAAATAAAGAGTTTGATTTACATATTCACCCATTATGGGAAAGCCGATATGTTACCGAAGGTCGAGATAACCTTGCTGGTAATGGTATTGCATCAATTGCTACTGAGTTTAATTATAAAAACTTTGCGGTGATCCCTTGGGCGGCAAAAGGTATTAGTAGTGATTATTCAGAGCTTAATTTAAATGCTATTTATACCGCTCACTTATCTGAGCGGATAGAGATGTATGTAGGTTATAACTATATTAAAGCTCGTGAAGAAGGCATTGATGCTCACGATAATGAGCTAAGCCTCGACTTTGCGTATTTTTATGCAGACGATATTCAGTTATTAAGTAGTGTTTATCATTCATTTGATGCCAGCGGTACATTTTTGGAGCTGGCAGTAAAAAAAGATTTTTATATTAACGATTTACTATTATTGGATATTCAATCGGGCGTGGGGTTTAACGCGGGGTATGTTAGTGATGGGCACAACGGAATTAACAACGTAAAGTTTACTGCAAACTTGTCGTATCAGCTTTTTAATCAGTTAGCCTTATACACGTATACAAGCTATAGCATTGCCGTTAATAAAGATGAAAAACGCTTTGCAGGTGACGAGACACTTCGAAATATATTTTGGGGTGGTGTAGGGCTAAGTTATCAATACTAATCGTAACGGTTTAAATTAATTAGGTGCAGTAAATTTACTGCACCTAATACCAATTTGCAATAATACTTAATCATTTTGCGGGGCTAAACGTGTCGCTACCTGTGTTAAAAAACTTTCATTTACGGCTGCATGGATGCAGAAGGTAGAGCAATGCAGGAGCAATTGCCGAGAACAACCAAATAGCGAATTTTTTGCCTAGCTATCAACACGTTTTTCTACCCTCAAAATAGATCACTTAATTAAGCGAATTGGTATAATACAAAACCCACAACTCTTAACTCTTAAAACTACTTATGCTGCTTATTTTGATGTTCGTGGCTGTCATTGCTGTTATTCGTTTTACTTTCTTTGTTATCAACTTTTTGAATGGGTTGATTACGAACACACATTAAGTCATCAGCCATATATTGGCAGCTTCCTATATATAAGTCGTTATGCCCACCCTGATACTGACACGATTGTGACTTTTGCTTTTCAAAGCATGCTTTCACTGCTATTTGATTAAGAGGCTGAGAATGTGCTGCCGCATAACCACTTAAAAGTAATAATGAAGGAGCAAGTAAAACAAACAGTGACTTATATTTAATAGTCATAACTTTCTCAATGCTTTGGTGGTGGTTTATTACCCGGTGGCGGGCCACCTGCTGCTCTTACTGACTCACCATGAAGGCAGCCAATAAACAAATTTTCGCTCGGGCTGGCAGCATGATAATGATAGCCTCTGGTTTCATCTGTTATACCACGGCATTCGTCGAGTGACTCTTCATTGCCTTGTGCATCTTTCATTGCGTAAATACCGTAACCGTCAACGGCATAACCTATTAAAGGGGCGTGTCCGTCAGTACTTGGAGCTGAATTGGTACATCCTGTTGTTGAATGATAGTGATAACCTTGGTGCAGGTTAATATGCCCACCGCAGTCGTCAAATGCTGCAATTGTATAACTGCCTAAAATAGCATTTATAGGTGCAGGGCCTGAAAGTTCAGTACCATCAAGCGCTAAGCCCACGGTGTGTAATCGGCTGGATTTTTTACTCACTATTGGTGTAGTCGGAATTAAATACGTAAGCGAAAAGTTATCTTCTAAATAGGATAGCTCGCATTCAATACAATTTTGTTTGTATTGTTCTTCTACATCTGGGCGTGCAGCACCTGAGCAAGATTCTTTTGTTGCTGTATAACGAACTTTATTTGTTTTTGCGTCATACAATACCCATTTTTCATCGCCGTAGTATTCATCTAGCTTAAGAATAAAGTCGCCAGTTAAGTCGACTAGCTCTCCTTTACCTTGTTTATCAAACCAAGTACCTGATACATCAGCTCCGTCTGTTGTGCTGCGAGGGCAAAATGGGCCAGGCTCTCTGCCTGCGGGTGCACCTGATGTAGTAAACTCATAACAGGTTGTTTTAGTACCTTGCTGGGTTTCACAATCAACAATTTTAGGCTCTGTAATAAAAGCCTCTTGTTTGAACATAGATAGCTTTATTGATTGATTCGCTTTTTGCGGCTCACTAAGTGGGCTACTGACTTGCTCGGTATTTTTGTTAGTAGATGAGTCGTTGCAACCACTTAGAGTTAAAGCTGTTGCGGTAACAATGATTGCATATGCGCTATAATTTTTTAAGCCCATTACTTGTATCCTTTTCGGTATAGGTTTTGGCGTACTTATACTGTGGCATATTACTGGCCAAAGGTGTAAAAAGTATGGAAAACGAGTGAATTTAACACACGATAAAGTATGTTTAACGGCGCGGTTGTTGCTAAATTTCAGTTTTAAATTTAATTATTATTATGCTTTGAATCAATAAACAATGCGTATGTGTAATACACAATAACTAAAAATGTTAGTGTTTAGCTATCGTTCAAATACAGTTGAGAATTACATATGAAGTTTTTAGTATTTTTAGGCACAGTACGCGATAGTACACCACCAAAGCCTGCCCGCTTAGGTTTAAGGGTTTCTAGTGCTTGTGTAGAATGCTTAACAGAGCATTTTGGCGATCATGAGTTTGAGCTAATTGATGCGTTGGATTTTCCTAGCGAAAACGTATTTAAACCACACTTTGCATACGCTAAAAGTAATACACCTATAGAGCTCACTCTTTTAGCTGATAAAATTAAAGCCGCAGATGGTTATATAATGATTAGCCCTGAGTACAATCACAGCATGAGTCCAGCCCTCGCTGACTTACTTAATCATTTTGGTAGCTCACTATTTTCGTATAAGCCAAGTGCAATAGTTACTTACTCAGCAGGACAGTGGGGTGGTGTAAGAGCGGCCATTAGTATGCGCACGTTTTTATCTGAACTTGGCTGTTTGCCAGTATCGGCGATGATCCACGTGCCAAAAGCGCAAGATGTGTTTAGTGAGGATGGCAAACCTGTTGCAGGAGAGAGTCAATCATCGTGGTTTAATTATTTCTCACGCACGTTCGGCCAACTAATATGGTGGGCGCAAGCTGCTAAAGAGCATACCGAGGTGGTTGACCCACAAAGTTTGCTAAAAAGCTTTAAAACAGATCCTTCTCAGCGCAATGCGCCTTAATACTCGCTAACTAATTGTTTGGATTGATTATAGAAACATGGCTGCATATAGTGGTATCATTAACGCTACATATTTTTAATAATGCATAATACCAATTCGCAATAATAGTTAATCAATTTTAGGGATTAAATCGCTAACGGCATTAAAAATTTTTGATATAGAACAACTCAATAACGAAATTTTTACTTTGTTATCGACACGATTTTCTTGTCTCAAAATAGAACACTGAATTATGCGAATTGGTGTAAGAAACAAGGAAATTGTGTCTTGAAATATCTAGCCTTACTAAGTGTGCTAACGCTTAGTGCATGTAGTTCTGTTCCCCATAAAATTGAAATGAGCCAAAGTACGGCTGCAAATATGAACCTTATCGCTTTAACTGAGCAAAGTGCACCTAAGGGTGTTGCTGGCACTTACCAGTTTCATATTAAAGCGGCGGGAGCTCAGGGGAGTTGGTTGTATTTAAATACAGAAACTGACTATCGCGACAGGCGTTCAATTACGATATCAATACAGCCTAATGTGGTAGCAGAGCTTCAAAGTAAATACGGGCAACCAGCAGACACCTTTTTTATTGATAAAACAATAGAAGTAACAGGCGAAGCTAAACGAGTAACTATCGATTTTATGAGCCGTGGTAGAGTCACTAATAAATATTATTATCAAACGCACATAGCTGTGTCATCAATTAAGCAGCTTCGTGTTATCGAAAGTTAGCAAAAAGCAATGCACTGTATTTATATACAGTGCATTGTAAAAGCTTACTTTGAGCTTTAACGTTTACACTTAAATTTACTGTTCTGGCGCTACTTTAGCGCTGTTTTATTCAACGATTTCAAAACTCTTATTTAACCTATTGTAATCTCATTACATAAAACTAATAATTAGTTAGTTTTATAAATTTGAGTACCCGTATTGAAAGCCAAAGAAATCCGCAACTTTTATATCAACGAAGAGCAATCTGTTTATTTACTTTCGCACCGCGATGCTAAAAAACACCGCCAGTGGCTTAATATTTGTATTAAGCAGTTAACACTGCTGGGCTACAAAAACGTTGAAATGATTGGCTCAGGTGCTTTTGGTTTTGTGTTTGCAGGTGATGACGATAACGGCTTACCTTGGGTATTTAAGTTTTCGCGTATTACGCTTGCCCAAAGTGTACGCGACCGCTTAGAAGACGAAGCGTATATGCTTTCGCAAATTAATAACCCCTTAGTGCCTACCTTTTATGCTTTTGAGCGAATTAAAAAACAAGGGATTTTAATGATGGCGCGCGCCATTGGAGAGGACCTTGAAAAAGTATCGCTTAAAACAGGTCGCTTTAGTGCCGCGCAAATAATGACGCTAGCTGTTAGGTTACGTAATGTGTTGGTTGATTTACGTAGCCATAAAAATGGCGTTAGCCCACAACCTATAGTGCATGGCGATATAAAGCCTTCAAACCTTGTATGGGATGCAAACACTGATGCGCTGTCGTTAGTGGATTGGGGAAGCTCTGTGTATGCACAGCTCGATAGCGATGGTAACCCTGTTGCGAGTAACTTTATGGATTTAATGTCGGGCGATTTAAGTACAACTAATGCGCGTATGGGCGATGTGTACTTTATTGGTGAAGCACAAATGTCGGGGGAGCAGTCATCCCCACGATTTGACGAACAAGGTGTAGCCGCTACGTTGTATGCGCTAGCGTCGGCGCAGTCGTGTCGCTTTGGTGCGCAAGCCATCCCTGCAAGCAGCTTAGGGCTCCCAAAAGAACTGGCTAAAGTGATTGATGGCATGCTCTCTAAAAGTAAGGCACAACGTGATGGTGCCGGTGATTACTTTATGCGTAACATTACAACTATGGCTAAAGCGTATTTACCTGAGCTTGATAAAAAACAAAAAAAAGCAGATATTCCTTTTTGGTATGGCAAGGCAGAGCAACCCGACACGGTTGTATATAGTTCACGAAAACAGTTTTTACGCCAAGCCGATCATAACCAGCAATTACTAGATATAAACGACGCGCAACTTGACCGTTATTATAAAGAGTTTTTGTTTGATACAGGCGATAACGAAAAAGCATTTTTAGCATCAATAAGCCGATTAGCTAAGTACCCTGTTGTTGGTGGGCTTAGTTTTCATTGGAAGGATGAGTCGATGTTTGTTGAATCGTCTTTAATTATGCATGACGAATCATTGGGTGATGCGTTTAGTGATGCGATTAATAACACAGTGATGCTTGCCCAAGCGATTAATCAAAAAGGGTTATTTAAGTGTTGTTTGTTTGATGCCCGTAAAACTATTCAGTTAGAGCGAGATGGCACCGGTGCATTTAAGTTTGATAGCTTACCAGAGCTTGAGTATGAAATAGTAAGTATGAAAACAAACGAAATAACCCGACCTCATTCTTACTTTGAAGACGGAAAAGACCCTGATGAACAACTACAGCTCCCTAAAAAAGTAATTAAGTGCGTATTTGAGCTTAACCAAATTCACCATACAGGGTGTATTATTTTTGAAGCACTTCCGGACAGAATGAAAATTCACCATTACTACCGATTACTCGATTCGACCAAAGAGGTTGAGTTTAAACGCCTTCTTAATAAACTAATGCAATACGCGGTAAATATTACGGACGTTGGTGTTGCGGGCTTTATGAAACTCCCATATAAAAACACCCGTGAGTTTAGTTTATGTGAGCAGCAAGAAGAGCATTACTTTCCTAAAAATCCTAAGCTTGTATCTTTATAGAAAGTACTTAAATTAAGAGTGCTGAATGAAAAGACAAAGATAAAAAAAGAGTACAAGTTTGTTTAACTTGTACCCTTTGCTACTTAATTATTTAGGTAAGTATTACTAATTATTAAACACCTTACTAAAGGGCGATGTTGGTGATAGCTCAAATTGATGAGTTAGCTTTTGCGTTTTATTAGTCGCTGTTATTTGATAATGCTGCTTGTGTTCATTGTTACTAAATAGCTTAACGTTAAAGTTAACTTTGGTTAATTTACTGGGCAAAGAGTAGCGCCCTGTAATGGTTACTTGGCCTATATTGTCGCTTTTATGTGTATGCGACGCTTCTGGGTTTAGCAAAAGTCCGTCAATAGTAAATTTATACTGATGATCCGCTAAATAAACGTTCTTTTTAACTCGCTTAGTTATTAGCTTTTTATGAGCGTTAAACTCAACTATTGACACTTTGCCATCCTTGTTTTCATCAACCCCCTTAAAAGCCGACATAGGGATTGAAAGCACAATAAACACGTTATTATCAACAAAATTCAGCGTACCGTGCTCTGCAACCATTAAATGCGCGTTTGCTAATGTTGATGTGCTCAATAAGCCCAATGTGGTCACACTTAACAGATAATTTTTCATATAAGGCATAACTTACTCCTAATTAAACTTCGCCTTTAACGCAGCGTTGAAAAAACGGGTAAGTGTCTGTTGCGTAGTAGTGGTATATCCCTTGAGGAAACTCAGGTGTTACGCCAACGCGGCCATTACATTCATCTAAATCACCAGAGCCTGCTACGTATTCCCAATCTTGTGCAAATGTACCTAATGGGTATATATCGGTAGAAGGGCGGTTTGCGCTTACAGATGTTATGTGTTGGTAGCTACCGGTCATTACGGTTAACGCTGAAGTTGCATCATTTGAGTCTAAATAGCCGTAACGTGCATAAATAGGAAAGCCGTCTGCTGCCCAGCCTATTAGAGTCATAGTGGAGCTATTGCCACCTCGCAGTGTTACAAAGCCTTCAGGCATACCATGATAATGATATGTGCCATCGGGTTGTACGTGTGCATTGTTGTCGTCTGTTCCAAAACTAAACGTGTCTTGGCTTAAGGCTTCTATATTCCAATTACCGCTGTTGTCGCCTAAATCACAATCGGTGCCTGAATCATCGCAACTTCCGCCTGTGCCGGCGTCTATTTTAATGCCATTAAGTACAACGCCTATCATTCCACGAGGGCCACCAAGCATGGTTGCTTGTGTTGTTTCTACAGGCTCAAGTGTGTAGCTTTCATTTACTGATTGTTCAGAAATAGTATTTGGGTTATCGGCATTAGGGAATGTACCTACTTCGTGATCAGGTATGCCATTAGCTACTAAGTCACGTGTAGTTCCTGTGCATGACCAATCTGCAGCGCTGGTGGCTTGTACTGATTCTGACTCGTTATATTCACTGTAGCTATATTCACAAAACACGCCTTGGGTTGAGCTACTCGTACCTGTACCGTTATCTGAGGTGGTTGATGATGAATCTGTAGTTGTTGAGGTATCAACTATGCCTTCTCCACCTCCGCAAGCAACTAACGATAAAACAACTAGAGCCAAAGTGCTTAGCTTTAAAGCATTTATCCTATTTCGATTTTTATTATTAAGTGCGTATTGTTTCATTGCTGCCTACCTGATCAATTAAGTTACTCAAACAATAATCAGCAATTGTGCAAATAGTGTGTAAACAATGATGACAAATTAGCAATTATGTAAATAGGCGGAGTATTTAAGCTAAGTTGAGATTTAACTTTATGAGATTGTGTTTTATTTTAAAATTTCAAAAAGTTAAACTAATGCCAAAATAGCTAACATAAAAGGCTACCTTAATGGCTAAAACAAAACCTGTAGTGACGTTACAAAGTCACGGTATTTACTCTAAGTGGGATAGTGAAAGTAAAGCGTTGCCACAAATAGAGCAATTTACAACAAATGTAATAGCTGAGGTAGATATTGAGTTTGGCTTAATCGTAAATATCAAAAAAGGTAAAGGCGAAAAGCTTCATTATTGTATTTACCATCCTGATATTCCAGGTAGTAACGGTGATGTAATGGACCCTTTTGAAGGCGATGTATACGTTAAAAACAGTGATTGGAACTTTTATTTAGGCGATACGCTTTGGTTGCCAATAGAAAATAAATTAGGTGATTGGCGTATGACGATTGAACTAAATGGAAAAATTATTGCTGATAAAACTTTTAATGTGGCATTAGAGGCAGAGCGCACCGAAACAGATTTTTGGAAAAACCGAGGGTACTAATTGTTATCTATTAGCTATGTAACGCGGATATAATTGAAGTTAATGAGAAAATAGTCGAAGAACTATTTATAAATAGCTCTTCGACCTTAAATTAGTAAGTTTTTAGTTACCCCAAGGGTTACTAGAATTAGAACGCTGCTTACGATCGCGAGCACGTTGCTTAGATTCTTTTTTCTCTACAATACGCTTAGCATCAACAAAACTAAGCTCACACGGCTCCCCGGGTTTATGATCAGCTGGGATCACACGATCTCGTGGCGGTAATTCGTATTGAACATCATCAGGCTTAGGTAAGTTTTTAAGACGATAAAGGTAAAAGTTATCTACTTTTTCTTGTGCCCATTGTGTTTTACGTAAAAATTTAACCGCAGACTTAACATCAGGATTATTTTTAAAGCAGTTAAGTTGTAAATAAGCGTGTAGGAGTTCCCACCCGTATTGTTCAACCAGCTCTTCAACCACTTGTTCTAATTTTACGCCTTGCAGTGGGTTATTACTGAAAAGTTCTTGGTTGCTCATAGGTGTTGCCTCATTATTAAAATACAAATTGCATTATAAGTTTTATCTATAAGTTTTGATACTCTAAAATCTACACATACAATGAATTGAAAGATAAAATTTACACGTGTTTAAATAATCGGTAATATTAAAAAGCTTTATAAAATACGGCAAGATGCCAATTTATAGTATTAAAGATTAAGGAATATTACGAAATGGGACTTTTTAATAAGATCAAAACTCAAGCAAGCACTATTGGCTCAAATATTAGTGACTCTACATCAAAACTAAGTAGTGATATTGCTACTTCAGCAAAAGAAAACGCAAAACTTTCATCGATTCGTTCAGAAATCACTTCAATCGAAGGTCAGCTTAATATTGGTTACAAAGATATTGGTAAAAAATATGTTGAGAACCTTTTAGCTAACCAAGGTGAAAATGTTGAAGTTGCTTTACAAGAGCCTTTATCAAGAATAGAACCTCTTTTAGAGAAAAAGATTGAGCTTGAAGATGAAGCCATTGAAATCGAAAAGAAAATAAAAGATCAAATTATAATTCAAGAAAAAGCAATTTTTCAAAAAGAATATGATCAAGAAAAAGAGAAGTTAGAAAAAGCAGTAAAACTTGATGTTTTATCTAAAGAAGAAATGGAAGAAAAGTTAGCTAAAGCACGTTTAAAACTAGATAACTTTGACAACATTCGCAAGCTTAAAAAGCAAGAAGAAATGGGTTTGATTACTAAAACAGAATTAGCTGAAAAATTAGCTGCATTCGGTGCCTAGTTAAACGTTTAAGCCACATATTACTATGTGGCTTATTATTATTTAATTAACTTTGGCAATTAACTACAACACGACCACGAATTTTACCTTCCATAAGTTGCTCTGCGTTATCGATTACGTGTTCGAGTGATATTTCTGTCGAAATTTTATCTAAATAATCGGCGCTTACTAATTTAGCTAAACGATCCCATGCTTCAATTCTGTCGGCTTTAGGGCGCATTACGCTATCAATTCCTATAAGAGATACACCACGTAATATAAAGGGTGCTACCGATGCTGGTAAATCCATACCTTGTGCAAGTCCGCAGGCGGTTACTACGCCACCATATTTTAATGATGCACAAATATTGGCAAGTGTATGGCTACCTACCGAATCTATTGCCGCTGCAAATCGCTCTTTTTGCAAAGGCTTACCCGGGTTTGAAAGCTCATTTCGGTCAATTACCTGTTTAGCGCCTAACTCTTTTAAATACTCACTTTGATCTAATCGACCCGTTGCCGCTGTTACGTTAAACCCAAGTTGGTTTAGTAAATAAATAGCAAAGCTGCCTACGCCACCATTAGCACCAGTTACCAGTATTTCGCCAGATTCAGGCGTAATACCTTGTTTTTGAAGCGCTATAACACTTAGCATAGCGGTATAACCGGCTGTACCTATTTGCATCGCTTGCTTTGGTGAAATACCAGTAGGTAAGGGGATTAGCCAATCGCTATTAAGTGCCGCTTTTTGAGCAAGCCCGCCCCAATATTTTTCACCTACACCAAAGCCATTTAATATTACGTTATCGCCGTTTTTAAATTCATCGCTGGTGGAATTTGTAACCGTACCAACTAAATCAATACCTGGCACCATAGGAAAACTACGTACAACGGGGCCTTTACCAGTAATTGCTAAACCATCTTTATAGTTAAGTGTGCTGTATAGTACGTCGATAGATACGTTTTCGTTTGGTAAATCACTATGTTCGATAGTAGATAATGAAGCGCTATAGTTATTATCTTCTTTATTAATAACAATGGCTTTAATTGGGTTACTCATGGGATATCCTTTTAGACCGATCGTCTTTTAATTGGTAAATAAAAACGCATTAGGTTAATAATGCGCGTAAAAACATTTCTGTATACAAAGTAAGTGGAGTATTTGATTTTGTGAGCTTTGCGCGCATAACAGCACCTTCCCAGCCAATCCAAAAATACTCACTCATCAATTTTGTATTTACATGGCTTGCAATAGTGCCTTGTTGCTTAGCTTGGTTTAAGCAAACCTCTACATGGTTTTGCCAAGCGGTGTAGCTTTGCATTAATCTGGTTTTAAACTCTTCACTTAAATGGTTAAGCTCTTGATTTAAGTTACCGACTAAACAGCCACGTTTGTAATCGTATTTTTTCATCCCTTTAATTGCGCTTTGAGTAAAATTAACGATTCGCTCAAGTGGGGGAACATCTTCTTGCTGTAGGTGATGGGTAAGCTTGGCAATAAAATAGCTGTCGTATGCATCAACTAACGCAATACCGTAGGCTTCTTTACTTTTAAAGTAATGATAAAAAGAGCCTTTAGGTACAGCCGCTTTTTTTAAAATAGTATCGAGCCCCGTGGCGCTAAAACCAAATTCAGTTAGGGTTTCTAGGCCCGTGCGAATAAGTAACGCTTTTGTATCGGCGTTTTCTCTGGCTATTTTAGGTGGGCGACCACGGCGTATTGGTGTTGATGTATTTTTGTTCATGAACTCATATTAGACCGATCGACTTTAAATAATCAAGTATAAATTTAAATTGTTTAAAAATAGTTCAAATTTAGGGGCGGGCTACTAATTTAAGATTAATGAAATAAAAGTGTCACGATTACATTTTTGTTTGGAACTTAGTCAATATTAGTCGGTCACAATTAAAGCACACAAGTGCTTTTTAGCGATTATTAAATCGCCAATTTGTTATTACGAACCGGTCAAATTAAATGTTGTATGACCACTTACTTTTTTAAATGTTAATTCATTTTTGCATCAGCAGCTTAGTTAAAGTCAAACAATTTAATTGCTTTTACAATTTGAATTTTACATTTTTATTAACTATTCATTAAATGTAGATTTCACTAATGCTACACAATATATAAATAAAAAGGTGAGGATATTACCGATGAAGAGACAGAAAAGAGATCGTTTAGAAAGAGCTCATTCTCAAGGTTTTAAAGCAGGTTTAGCAGGTCGCTCAAAAGAGCTATGCCCTTATCAACAAGTAGATCCAAAATCAGAGTGGTTAGGAGGTTGGCGTGAAGCGATTGAAAACCGCAACATGTACAAAACCTAAAATCAATAATCGAATTTAAGCAAAAAGGCCTCCACATTGGAGGCCTTTTTGTTTGTGCGTTTAAAAATTAAAATGCACTAGTGTCTTGGAACAAGCCCACTTTTAAATCTTTTGCTTCGTAGATTACTCGGCCATCTACTTCTACAGTGCCATCGGCAACGCCCATAAACAATTTACGTTTAATTACGCGTTTCATTACAAGACGGTAAGTTACTTTTTTATTAGTTGGTAAAATTTGGCCAGTAAATTTAACTTCACCCACACCTAGCGCACGACCAAGACCAGGGCCACCAGACCAACCTAAGTAAAAACCAACTAGTTGCCACATAGCATCTAATCCTAAACAACCTGGCATTACTGGGTCGCCTTTAAAATGGCAATCGAAAAACCACAGGCTAGGGTCAATATCAAGCTCAGCAACAATTTCGCCTTTACCATGAATTCCGCCATCAGCAGTAATAGAGGTAATGCGGTCCATCATTAACATGTTGTCACTTGGTAAACGGCAGTTGCCTTCACCAAACATTTCACCTTGACCACACAGGATCAAATCTTCTTTTGTATAGCTATTTTTAGGTTCCATAACACTTATCTTCGCTTAGAAATTGCCAAGTACTTTAGCGTACACTTGTACGCTAAACAACTCGGAGCAGTTAAAAAATCAAAATATTGCATATTAAATCATCAATCAATCAGCGCGATTGGTTTTTGCACTATAAAACCGCGCAATTACAATCAGAAATCATTATAATTAACGCTGTCTTATAACCAGTCTAAAGGAAGTTTATGATCCTTTTTGTTAACTCACTAACTGTGATTGATTTTTCTTACTTATGTAACAAACGCGGCGCCGTTGGCGAGAGCTGGATTGTTGATTTAACTTTGCACGGTAAACTTAACGAAGAGTCTATGGTTTTAGACTTTGGTTTAGTTAAAAAGCAAATTAAAGGCATTATAGATGAGTGTATTGATCACCGTTTAGCAATTCCTACAGGGCTTAATGGCACTGTATCTGAATTTGACGAGCATAAAACACTCGATTGCACATTTGGTGAAAATAACCACTTAGCTATGAGTGCTCCTCATCAAGCTTATTGCATGATTAACGCAGACGAAGTAACGGTTGAATCGGTTACTGAATTTTTAATTGCGACTATTTTACCGAAGCTACCAGATAACATTGAAAAAATTGAGCTGTCACTTAAGCCTGAGCACAGCCAAAGCTTTTACTATCATTACAGCCATGGCCTTAAAAAGCATGACGGTAATTGCCAACGTATTATTCATGGGCATCGTTCTCAAATTGGTATTAGCCTAGATGGCATCTCTATGCCGCGCTTGCAAAAAGAATGGTCTCAAAAGTGGGAAGATATTTACTTAGCCACCAGCGAAGATCAAATTAACGCACCTGATTTAAAACACATAACAGCCAAAGCGGGTGATGTATGTTTTGCTTACACGTCGGCACAAGGCTATTTTGAAATGGCGATTAGCGAATCCCGTTGCGACATTTTACCAGTAGACACCACTGTTGAATGTATTGCTGAACATGTAGCTGGCCAAATTAAAGCTCAATATCCAGAAAAAGCAGTGAAAGTGACTGCTTATGAAGGTGTTGGAAAAGGATCGATTAGCTATGTTTAAAACACTTTTAGCAACAGCGCTTGTTGCCTCTGCTAGCTTTAGTGCTATGGCGCTTGAGTTAAAAGGGCATTTAACACAAGGCGGTTTAGTTACTGGAAAGCTAGAAAACGCTAAATCAGTAAGCTTAGATGGTAAAAGCTTAAAACTTTCGCCAAATGGTGACTTTGTATTTGGTTTTGGGCGTGACGCTGAAACGACTCATACTTTAAAATGGGTAGATAACACGGGTAAATCGCATTCTCAGCCGCTAGCTATCACTAAGCGCGAATATAAAATTGATAAAATTACCGGCGTAGCTAAAAAATATGTATCTCCGCCAAAAGAAGTTAGTGCGCGTATAAGCCGCGAAGCAGTTGCTGTGCGAAAAGCCAGAGAAGTAGACTCTGATTTACTGTACTTTTTAGACCCTGTTTTAAAGCCTGCAGAAGGGCGCATATCGGGTGTTTATGGTAGTCAGCGCTATTTTAATGGTGAGCCTCGTCGTCCGCACTTTGGCTTAGACATTGCCAATAAAACAGGCTCTCCTGTTTACGCGCCTATAAGTGGTACCGTGGTATTTGCTGAACCTGATTTATACTACTCAGGCGGTACATTAATTATTGATCATGGCCATGGTATTACCTCAACTTACATTCACTTAAGTAAGCTTGATGTAAAAGTGGGTGATAAAATTGAGCAAGGTAACAAAGTGGCTGAAATTGGTGCAACAGGGCGTGTAACAGGTCCTCACCTAGATTGGCGTTTTAACTGGAAAGGCGAACGCCTTGATCCTGCATTACTAATGCAAGATACATTAGCAAACAAAAAGTAGAGATTATGACTGACGTAAATCGCGATGCAATAATTGCTCAGCGTATTGAAGACTCAACCACATCGGTAACTAAAACCGTGTTTCCAGGGCGTACTAATCATCACAATACTTTATTTGGTGGTGATGCACTGGCGTGGATGGATGAAGTGGCATTTATAGCAGCGACTCGTTTTTGCCGTAAGCCTTTGGTAACTATATCTTCTGATAGAGTAGACTTTAAAGAAGCCATACCAGCAGGTACTTTTGCAGAGTTAATAGCTAAAGTAGTGCATGTAGGTAACACCAGCTTAAAAGTTGACGTAGATATATTATTAGAAACTATGCACAGAGATGATAAGCACTCTGCCATTAGTGGTAGCTTTACGTTTGTTGCTGTCGATGATAATCACAGACCAACACCGGTAGTATGCGATAAAATGATTTATGGTTTTGATTAATTTAAAGCTTTAAATATGCGGTAAAGTAAATTTATATAAGCACCTTAATTGGTGCTTATATAAAACCCTTGAAAGAACACATCATACTAAATATTCATTAAATATAACCTCAACAACAGAGTTAATGTTAACTAAAAAAAAGTAATCAAACTGGGAGAGAATTGATAGGGGTGAGAGTTGTTGGATTTGGATACTAAAAAGGTATGCTTTTAACATACCTTTTTGGTTATCTTCAGCTTTTAATTACACTTACGTAAATACTTTTTAAAGCACCATTGCTGCAATCCAGCCAAATATTAGTAGTGGGATGTTAAAGTGAATAAATGTTGGAATAACAGAGTCTCTAATATGGTCGTGCTGACCATCGGCATTTAAACCTGATGTTGGACCAAGCGTTGAGTCTGAAGCAGGAGAGCCTGCATCACCTAAAGCACCCGCAGTACCAACAAGTGCGGCGGTAGCCATAACAGAAAACCCGAGGTCTAAACACAAAGGAACAAACAAAGTTGCAATAATAGGCACTGTGGAAAACGAACTACCAATTCCCATTGTAATTAATAACCCGACTAACAAAATAACACCGGCGGCTAAAGGTTTATTACCATCAAAAAGGGCGGCTCCACTGTGTACTAAGCTCGCTACATCGCCAGTGGCTTGCATAACCGATGCAAAGCCTTGTGCCGATATCATAATAAAACCAATCATCGCCATCATCGCAACGCCTTTACTAAATACGTCGCCGTTTTCTTCCCACTTAACTACACCAAATACACTAAATATCATTACACCTACTAAACCGCCTAAAATCATTGAGCCACTTAGGTTTTGTGCAACAAGTGAGGCAAGTACCGCACAAAGCCCTACAATCATTACTTTTTTAGGGTTTTCTACCTCAGCCGATTTACTCACAGTTGTTAATGGGAGCTTTGTGTATTCGCGGCGTTTTTTGTAGGTAATAAATACCGCAATAAGTAATCCAATAAACATACCTAATGCAGGAATTATCATCGCCATAGGGACTTGTGTATTTACAATGTCTAGGCCGTTATCAACTAGGTTTTTATGCAAAATAGAATATAAGTAAATACCACCAAAACCATAAGGCAGCACCATATAAGAGGTTGCTAATCCAAATGTTAAAATACACGCTATAGCACGCCTGTCTAGTCTTAACTGATTAAAAACCACGAGTAACGGCGGGATTAAAATAGGAATAAACGCTATGTGTACAGGTACTAAGTTTTGCGAAGAAATCGCACAACCTAAAATAATTAATAAAATGAAGTAACTTAAAAATGTTTCATTCCCGCTGCCTTTAGCATTTACTTTAGCAAGTAACTTATCAGCGAGAATGCGTGTTAAACCCGACTTAGAAATAGCAACGGCAAATGCACCGAGCATGGCATAACTTAGTGCAATTTCAGCTCCGGCAGAAAGGCCAGAATTAAATGCATCAACACTTTCTTTTATACCCAAGCCTGCTGTTAAACCAGCAACTAAAGCACTTATGATCATGGCAACAATGACGTTAACGCGAGCCAGAGATAGCCCGAGCATTAAAATAACGCCTATAACAACAGCATTCATAGTATTCTCTATTTGGAAATTTTAATTAATTTTATCAGATCTTTAGCCTGAGTTTTACGCTCTTTCGTAAAAGGTTTTTTACCATAGCGTACTTGGTTAAATAACTGACTAAATGTGTTTATAGATTGTGCAGAACGAGGGAATTTGTCAGCAAAAAAATGTAACTGCTGACTCGGTGTTAAATTATCGGGTGTATTTATTTTTTGTTTTTTCGCCCATGCTTTTACTTCATAAAATTCTTTAACCATAGGCGCTAATTTAGCCGGGCGTTTTGGTAAGTTTAAAAAAACAAAATAACCTACAAAACAAAAACCAGCTGTTAATAAAACCATTAATGGTACAAGCCAAATGTTTTTACTACCAAAAATTGATTTTAAAAAATCATTTTGTTTTTCTTCGTCAAAACCAAGTACCCAGCTAGACCATTGATAATCGAGATTTTCAAGTTCCAACCTTAACCAATTAATAGCGGGGAAATTACTTAAACTCACTAAACCAAAATCAAGATTACTTTTAAATTCGTCATTCAGCTCTTCGTTTTGCGAAAGTGAGCCATTTAAACGCTCCGGTGCTACAACAGCGGTTGCATCAAAAATAACCCAACCTTCGTTTTGTAAATATACTTCTACCCATGCATGCGCATCGTACTGGCGAACAGTGAGCGTATTATTATCTTGGTTTAATTCACCGCCTAAATAGCCACTTACTAGTCGAGCGGGTATACCTGCGGTTCTAAAAATGTACGCGGCGGCACTGGCATAGTGGCCACAAAAGCCACGTTGGTTTTCAAATAAAAATTGGTCAATCGTGTTATCGCCGCTCATAGGCGTGGGTGTTAACGTGTAAGTAAATCCCGTACCTGCAAAGTATTGTAATAAGCTATTGTAAAAATCGCGGTCAGAGTATGTATTTTGCTTTAAGTTTTTAGCAAGTGATGATGTTTTTACATTCTTTTTATAAGCGAGATATTTGTAGCGTTTTTCTTCAAATTCGCCAAGCGGTAAAGCTGTGAAGTTAAAGCTATTTACATCGTATTGTAAGTTTTTAGCTTGACGACTTTTTTTACGCAATAAACCTAGCGAATTACCTTCAACATTTTGTGAGTTACTACTGGAATACGCTAAACCATAGAGCCATTTTTGTGTAGCAGGCTCTGTAATAACTGAGTAGCTTGCGATAAGTTGCTCATCATTTTCGCTCTGGGTATTTGTTTTTACATTATTATATTTTAAAAAGTCAGACGTAAGCCACGCATTGCCATTAAACTCATCATGAACTATTGCTCGCCAATAATAAGGCGCTACAGGTTTTTCTTCATTAAATTTAGCTCTAAACACAAGCTCGTCAGAATTTGAAAGCTTTGCAATATCGAAAGGGTCGACTTGTTCAGAAAGCCCAGTTTTTGCAAGCTTAGGCCCAGGAAGCTGCCAAAAGGCGGGCATTTTTGGTAAAAAAAGCAGTAAAAATACAGCTAAAGGAAGCGCTAAAAGTAGTAATTTACCACTTTGCTTAGAGGCTATTTTTAAATTATGTTTGGATTCGAGTAAGCCAAGTACTGCAAAGTTTAATATGTATAAACCACTTACAGTTAAAGTCGTTAAAATGCTTTGGTTAAATAAATACACCGATGAGAGTGAAAAAAACGTAAGCGTTGTAATTACATGATAGTGTTTTTTGGTTTTAGCCTGCAGCAGCTTAAATAAACTAGCAAGTAGCAGCATGGCCACAAATAAAATAACCGTATCCGACATACCTACGGTGTAGAGCATTAAACCTAGTGACACACCTGCGAGTATATTTGCCAGCCAAGCATTTGGCTTTGGTTTATTACTCAGCGTTATGTAAAAGTTCCATGCACAAATAAGTGAAAGTACACCTACAAAAGCAAGCGGTAAATGTGATACAAAAAATACAATTAAACATGAATATATAAAAGACAGTGAATAATTTATTACTTTTTCGTTTTTAAGTATGTCCATTACACATCTCCATTAAATGAGCACAATAACGCTAAACACTGCTGCTTATGTTGCTGTCCGGTATTTGTATTTATTGTTTTATTCGGTAGTTTTAACATAAAAAGGGTATTTTTTTCGGTTGCTTCACACACTAAAAAGCATAACTGGCTTAAACGTTGTTCTGTATCCCCATTCATTAACGTAAAATCGAAGAGCGCATTCGCTGTTTTAAAGTCTACAAACTCTTTTACTAACAACTGCTGTGTTTTTGCGTAATGCTTCCACGACACTCTTTGCAAGCCCATCTCTGGTAAATGTGGGATTAACGACTCAAACTCTTCGCTACCAGATTGTGTAGAAATACCTTTATCGGCTTGCTCATCAAGCACAGAAACATGCGCATCACTGTGTACTTGTTCAAGCGACGGGTATACAAATACATCTTCTTGTAATTGAATGTAGCTCCAAACAGTTATTAAACCAAAGGGGTAGTTACTCGCTATTTTAATACGTTGCACTGAGTACTTACCGCGTGAGCTGTAGGGTAAGTTGAGGGTAAGTAACTGAGGTTTACTATCAACTTCGTCGGTATGTTTGTGAGTTTGCTCACTACCTTGATATGTTAAATTAATAGATTGGGTTAGTGAAGGGCTTTGTAATTCAAATACAATACTCGGTTTTTGGGGTGCGTAGCTGTTAAATGCATCTTTAAATTTAACCGTTAAGCCTTTAGCGTTACTGTAGCCCATTAATACAGCAATAATCATCACCACAAACATAAGATAAGACATTATTAAAATTAAATTATTTTGATAATTAATGCCCATTACAAAGTTTAAAATAGCCACAATTACAAAGTACCAACCTAGGGACGATGGCAATACATAAATTGTTCTGTGTTCAAGTGTAATTGAGTTTTTTAAATGCTTATTTTTTAATAACTTATTAAATACACTTCGCTTAAATGACTTAAATAAAGAAGGGCGCTTAGCTGTTTTTTTTGGCATAAAAGTTTATACCGGAACTAATACGTTTTTTAAAATATCGTTTACTTGCGCTTCACCTGACTCATTATGCAAACCTAAACGATGCTGACACACACTTGCAAATACGGCTTGAACATCTTCTGGCATTACAAAATCACGACCATCAATAAAGGCCCACGACCTAGCTGCTTTAGCAAGAGCCATACTGGCACGCGGTGATAACGAAGATGCAAAAGCGTTGCTTGTGCGTGTGTAATTAACAAGCTCTATAATATAGTCAATAACCGGGCTACTTAAAGTAATTTGGCTTATCTGGGTTTGAATTGCCGCTAACTCTTGTTGGTTAATACGCTTAGGTAACTGACTGTAATCTCGTTTTTGCATATTCAAAATTAAGCGTTTTTCTGCTTCTTTAGGTGGAAAACCTAAGCTAATACGCATTAAAAATCGGTCTAATTGCGACTCAGGTAACGGGTAAGTACCTGATTGGTAAAGTGGGTTTTGTGTCGCAATCACAAAAAATGGATTTGGCA
The DNA here is from genome assembly GCF_030408075.1 of Pseudoalteromonas sp. APC 3358. Lineage (NCBI taxonomy): Bacteria > Pseudomonadati > Pseudomonadota > Gammaproteobacteria > Alteromonadales > Pseudoalteromonadaceae > Pseudoalteromonas > Pseudoalteromonas sp. APC 3358. Next base: position 211,794 of record NZ_JASDCE010000008.1, on the reverse strand, counting down.
GCGTATATTTTTTTCCATCGACTGTTACTTGTTGCTCTTCCATTGCTTCAAGCAAGGCACTTTGTGTTTTGGGTCCGGCGCGGTTTATTTCATCAGCTAAAACAACTTGGCTAAAAATAGGGCCTTTATGAAACGTAAAACTGTGCTCGGTAGAGTTAAACACATTAGTACCCAAAATATCAGCAGGCAGAAGATCACTGGTAAATTGTATACGCTGATACGATAAACCTAATACAGCTGACAATGCATGAGAAAGAGTGGTTTTTCCCATACCAGGCAAATCTTCAATGAGTAAATGTCCTTCGCTAAATAAGCATGTAAGTGCCAGTTTTATTTGTTGTTGTTTACCAAATATAACACTCGAAAGATCGTCTATAATCGCAGTAACAGTACTATGCATGCTAACCTTATTATTATTCTATTATTTCAAGACGCTTCATTACAGTGTCTACTTTTTTTGTGTTGAAAGGTTTTGCAATAAAGCCTTTAGCGCCCATTTCCCACGTGTTTTGTACGTTTTCGAGACTATTGTGGCCCGAACACATAACAACATGAGTGTGCGGGTAAGCACTATTAATGTATTCCAATATCTCTGCACCGTTAGAGTCAGGTAAATCTACATCTACAAATATAACGCCTGGCGGTTTATTGTCCATAATAGGTTTGGCAGAGCTAAAATCAGCACTTTCTAATATATCTTCAAACCCTAAGTCAGTTAAAATTTGGTTTAGATAATCACGAATTTCCTTAACGTCATCAATAATGAGGATGGGCTCTAGCGGGCGAACAAATTCCATATGTAGGTTACTTCTATTTTGAATACATTTAAGTGCTTTAATACTAAGCTAACCCCATCATAAGCTCAAGAACGTTACTTAAAAAACACTAATAAATAAACTGTTTATAGGTTTGCCCAACAACCTATTTTTAAAGGATTATCTGCTTTCATATCTTCTACTAACTTATATTTTCATTAATTGTAATGAACAATAATGACGTATCTACAATAAATCCCTTAATCCTACACTTTATTTCTTCAAAATTTGATGTAACAAATTTGCTACTTAACTTATTGATTCAAAAATATTTACATATAAATTCGATTTTTTGTAAACGTTTTGTAATAAAAAATCGTTGACCTTCTAAATTCATTCTGTGATTATGCTCAGCAGATGAGCTTATGCTCACAAGTGCAACTTCATTAACTATTTAATGTTTTGCTCAGTCAGCCTCATCTACACACACTGAATTAATACCAATTTCATTAAATGAATATGCAATTTAATAAAGTTGGCATCACACACCACACTAAATAAAGAGCTTATTATGTTGAATAATAAAAAGACTAAATTTGCAATTTCTCTCATAGCGGCAGCTATGGCTACATCGGCTCCAGCACAGGCTGATATTTCTGAATATTTAGATCGCGTTGACGTAGACTTTTTACTAATGCAAAACTTTCAGTCAATTCAAGCTAAAGACGGCGCATTTCGTCCAGAAGATGAAGAACAAGAGTCAGGATTTGGCCGTATTAGAGCAAATCTAATGCTTAAATTTCATATTAACGAGTTCATCACTGCCGATATAGATATTGCAGAAGAGCCTAATGACTTTGGTGGCGAAGATCGTGACTTTTCATTTCACAACGATTTTGCAGGTGTTGAATTTGACTTACTAGGTCTTTATGGCACACCAAAAGAAAACGCAAATTTAACACTGCGTTTGGGTAATATTGGTGGCTCACCATTTCAATTTAAAGGTTTTCAAGACGGCGCAGATAACCAAAGTAATGCACTTATTGGTAATGGTATTACCGATTACGCAACCGCAGAAAACGGTGCACAGCTAAGTTACAGCGAAACTTTCGATAGTGGTGTAGTACGTGCTTATAATGTTACAGGTCACATTACGACTTCTAGTTTTGGTGAAGCGTTTCAAGAAGACAGAGGTTATAACTACCGACTTCAAGGTACTCTAGAATTTGAAGGTGGCTTTAAAGCAGGCTTAAACTTATTAAAAGCCAATCAAGGCGACCAGTTACGTTTTGAAAACGGCGTAGCCAGTCTTGATGGTGTAACCACAACAAACTATCGCTTTGGCGATGGTGAAAACTATAACTTCTCTGCGTCACCTTCAAACGAGCGTGACACTCACGTTGGCGCAATGCCAGGGCTTGAGCAATCAATCATCCAGCTTAATTTAGCTTATCAACCATCTGACGAAACAAGCCTAATCTTTATGGTTGGTAAATCATCTGATGATTACACATTTGCAGATGCCGCTGGTAATGCAGTTGCCGGTATTACCTACTTTGGTACAAACGGCATAGCTGATGAAAATGGCACTACTTTTGATTCAAACAGTGTAATAGAAGGCGACTCATCGGTTGAGTATTTCGTGTTTGAAGCACAACAATATCTAATCCCTAAAAAGCTATATGTAGCGGCTCGTTATGCAGAAGCCGAAAACACTTCCGACTTAATTGAACAAACAGACAATACAGTAGAGCGTATTCAAGTAGCCGCAGGTTACTGGTTTAACGATAAAACGCTTTTAAAAGTTGAGTATGTTAACCAAGAAGAAGGTGTTAATTCGGGCGGCCAAATCGGTAAAGGATTTGACGGCTTCACTTCTGAAATATCTGTTAAATTTTAAGTCATTATCCAACTAGTCTAACTATTTATACAAAGGACCTAAAAAGGCACTTTGCGGGCAGTTTTATGCGTTAAAACTGCCATAAATAGAATTGGTAATAGATTGAAATTTAATAGCACTTGTTAAAACATAACGTGTATGGGGAATACCCGATGAAAAATAAATTAATTATGCTCGCGTGTGGCTTTATAAGCATGGGCGCTGCGGCAAAAGAAACAATTACAATAGCGACTGTTAACAACGGTGACATGATCACCATGAAAGAATTAAGTAGTGACTTTACCAGCCAAAACCCTGATATAGATTTAAAATGGGTCACTCTAGAGGAAAACATTCTTCGCCAACGTGTCACTACCGATGTAGCAACAAAAGGCGGACAATACGATGTTATGACCATAGGTACTTATGAAGTACCAATTTGGGGCAAACAAAATTGGTTAAAAGAATTAGATAATTTAGGTGAAAACTACGATTTAGACGATTTAATACCTGCAATCCGAAGCGGTTTAACGATTAACGACAAGCTTTATGCTGCGCCATTTTATGGCGAAAGCTCAATGGTTATGTACCGCACTGACTTAATGGAAAAAGCAGGGCTGACAATGCCTAAAGCCCCAACATGGGACTTTATACGCAAAGCTGCCAAAGCCATGACCGATAAAAAAGAAGGTGTTTATGGTCTTTGTTTACGTGGTAAAGCGGGTTGGGGCGAAAACGTTGCGCTTATTACATCCATGGCAAATTCGTTTGGTGCGCGTTGGTTTGATGAAAATTGGAAACCTCAGTTTAATACCCCTGAGTGGGAAAATACCCTTCAGTATTATGTAGATGTTATGAAAGAATCTGGTCCTGCTGGTTCATCTGCAAACGGTTTTAATGAAAACCTTGCACTATTCCAAACCGGAAAATGTGGTATTTGGATTGATGCAACCGTTGCAGGCGCATTTGTTACTAACAAAAAAGACTCAGAAGTTGCCGATAAAGTAGGGTTTGCACTTTCGCCAGATAACGGTCTAGGTAAACGCGGTAACTGGTTATGGTCTTGGACTTTAGCCGTGCCGGCAAGCAGCAAAAAACCAGATGCCGCAATGAAATTTATTAGCTGGGCAACATCTAAAGAATACACTCAACTTGTAGCCGACAAAAAAGGTTGGGCAAAAGTACCGCCAGGTACACGTAAATCACTTTACAGTAATCAAAAGTACATGGACGCAGCACCGTTTGCGCAAATTACCTTAGATTCTATTCAATCTGCAGATCCTAAAAATCCAACCGTTAAACCGGTGCCTTATGTAGGTATTCAGTTTGTTGCTATTCCTGAGTTTCAAGGAATTGGTACAGCTGTTGGGCAACAATTTTCAGCAGCATTAACTGGCCAAATGACCGTTAAGCAAGCGCTTAGTACGTCTCAGCACCTCGTTGAGCGAACAATGCGTAAAGCTCGCTATCCTAAATAGCATGTAATGGGCGGGTAAGTACTCAAACTTACCCAATATTTTATGTCAATTCTATTTACTTGTTAGTTATAAACACTATCAAGGGTTTCTGATTTTCACTTGATAGTTAACAAGTAAATAGAATTGGCTTTTTTAAGGTCACCTTTATGGCAACAACTAACTCGCGCACGCTTGCTCGGTTTATGCTTCTTCCTAGTGTAATTTTATTACTTGCTTGGATGATAGTTCCGCTGTGTATGACACTGTATTTTTCATTTATTGATTACAACTTACTCGTTCCTGGGGATAAAGAGTTTGTAGGCTTTTTAAACTATGAATTTTTCCTGACTGATCCGGCTTTTTTTGAATCATTTTTTAACACGCTTTACCTAGTAACTGGGGTTTTACTTATCACTATTTGTGGTGGTATTGGCTTAGCTATTTTACTTGACCAAGCAATATGGGGACGAAACTACGTTCGCATTATGGTACTAGCTCCATTTTTTGTAATGCCAACTGTGTCGGCATTGGTATGGAAAAACATGCTAATGAACCCAGTTAATGGCTTATTTGCACACTTTGCAATTTGGCTTGGCTTTGAACCTATCGACTTTTTTGCTCAAATGCCATTATTTTCAATCATCATTATTGTGTCTTGGCAGTGGTTACCATTTGCAGCATTAATACTGCTAACAGCAATACAATCACTCGACCGTGAACAATTAGAAGCGGCTGATTTGGACGGAGCAGGCCCATTTAGTAAGTTTTTTTACATCGTTTTACCGCACTTATCACGCGCTGTAACTGCGGTTATATTAATCGAAACTATATTTTTACTGTCAATTTTTGCTGAAATATTAGTCACAACTAGTGGCGGTCCTGGTTATTCGTCAACCAATATAACGTACTTAATTTATACGCAATCGCTACTTCAGTTTGATGTAGGCGGCGGTTCGGCAGGGGGCATAGTTGCAGTTATTATTGCAAATATAGTCGCTATATTTTTAATGCGCTTAATTGGCAAAAACTTGGAGGGTTAATTATGACTATAAAAGATAGCCGTCGTTCCAAACTAATTTATACCATTGCTGCATGGACAATAAGCGGCATGATTTTCTTTCCAATTTTATGGACGTTAATCACCAGCTTTAAAACGGAAGCTGAAGCAATTTCAGCAAGTCCAAGCTTATATGCATTCGATTGGACACTCGAAAACTACCGCGATGTACTGTCACGTTCGCCATACTTTACCCATTTTTGGAACTCTGTAGTTATATCGCTAGGTTCAAGTTTACTGGGTTTATTAATTGCTGTACCTGCTGCGTGGTCTATGGCTTTTGTACAAACTAAAAAAACAAAGCATTTATTAATGTGGATGCTTTCAACCAAAATGTTACCGCCAGTAGGCGTACTTATTCCGATTTATTTATTGTTTCGTGACTTTGCGTTACTCGATACAAAATTAGGTTTAGTGATTGTAATGACACTCATTAACTTACCAATAATGGTATGGATGCTTTACACCTACTTTAGAGAAATACCAAACGAAATACTTGAAGCTTCACGTATGGATGGCGCAACAATTGGTGAAGAAATATTTCATGTTTTATTGCCAATAGCCTTACCAGGTATAGCCTCAACGTTATTGCTAAATGTTATTTTATCGTGGAACGAAGCGTTTTGGACACTTATTTTAACCGCTGCAAATGCTGCACCTTTAACGGCATTTATTGCCAGTTACTCAAGCCCTGAGGGGTTATTTTACGCTAAGTTATCGGCAGCATCTGCCATGGCCATTGTGCCAATTTTAATACTTGGTTGGTTTAGTCAAAAACAATTAGTGCGTGGATTAAGTTTCGGCGCAGTAAAATAGGAGAATACACATGGGCAGCATCACACTAAAACAAGTCACTAAAAACTTTGATGAAGTAAACGTAATTAAACCGCTCGACTTAGAAATTAAAGACGGTGAGTTCATCGTTTTTGTCGGTCCATCTGGCTGTGGTAAATCTACATTACTTCGTATGATCGCAGGTCTTGAAGATACCACCAGTGGTAATATAGAAATTGATGGCATTGACGCTACAAAAACACCGCCTGCAAAAAGAGGCTTAGCAATGGTGTTTCAATCCTATGCGTTGTATCCGCATATGACCGTGCGTAACAATATTGCTTTTCCTTTAAAAAGAGCCAAGGTAAGCCCTGCAGAAATCGAAAGTAAAATTGCTAACGCCGCTAAAATTCTAAATTTAACTGATTATTTAGACCGAAAGCCTGGGCAATTATCGGGCGGTCAGCGCCAGCGTGTAGCGATAGGGCGCGCAATTGTTCGTCAGCCTTCGGCATTTTTATTTGACGAACCACTTTCAAATCTTGATGCGTCACTACGTGTAAATATGCGTTTAGAAATATCTGAATTACATAAAAGTTTAGCTACAACAATGATTTATGTTACACACGATCAGGTTGAAGCCATGACAATGGCAGATAGAATCGCGGTATTTAATGCCGGTATTATTGAACAAGTAGGCACACCTTTAGAGCTTTATAAAAACCCTGTAAACAAATTTGTAGCTGGTTTTATTGGCTCTCCAAAAATGAATTTTATAGATGATCCACAAAATGAAGATGCGAATGTTAGCTGTATTGGTATACGACCAGAGCATATAACACTCTCTACTGAGCAAGGTACTTGGGCTGGAACTGTAGGTGTAATTGAGCATTTAGGATCGGAGAGCTTTTTACATATAAATATTGAAGGCAAAGGGACCGTAACAGTAAAAGCAGATGGTGATTGCCCATTAAAATATGGCGACAGTATTTACCTAAGCGCACCTGCAGATAAAGTATTAAAGTTTGATAATAACGGTTTAACTATTCGCTAAAGCCAATTTTTAATTACCTTAAATAGCACCTTTATAAGGGTGCTATTAACTAAATTCTAATTACATAATCCTATGAAACCTAGGTATTTTTTATTAAGGAATGGTATATTTACAATTATAAATAACAAAAACGTTATTGATAAATAGATATTCCAAAATTAATAAAATAATTTATATAGCAGCACATATAATTAAAATTATGTAATGAAAATAAGGATTTAGTTTTCCTTCTATTTTAAGAGGTTTACGTGGTAAAGCTATCAAATACAGAAATTAGAAAGCTAGATGATGCAGCCAGAGCAGGGTGGTTATATTATGTTGGCGGTAACACACAAGATGAAATAGCTAAAAAGCTAAATATATCTCGTCAATCTGCACAAAGAATGGTCGCATTATCTGTGAGCCAAGGATTAATTAAAGTTAGACTTGACCACCCGATTGCTAAATGTATGGATTTGGCCGAAAAATTAAAAAGCCGTTTTGGGTTAGATTCATGTGAAGTTGTACCGAGCGATCCCTCAGAACCTTCATCTACATTAGGTTTAGCTCAAGCTGGCGCGGCTGAAATAGAACGTCATTTAAAATCAGAACAACCCAAAGTACTTGCTATGGGAACCGGTCGAGTTTTACGTTCATGTGTAGATGAGCTAAGAACTGTTGATTGTCCGCAACATAAAATTGTAGCAATGCTAGGTAATATGGCTTTGGATGGATCGGCTTCACCTTATGATGTTGTAGTAAGAATGGCCGAACACACCAATGCAAAACATTACCCAATGCCATTGCCAGTTTTACCAAGAAGTATTGAAGAAAAAGAACAGTTACATGCACAACAAAATATTACCGGTAATTTAAAACTCGCTAAAGATGCCGATGTAACATTTGTGGGTATTGGTAGCTTAGGTGAAAAATCGCCATTACATATAGATGGTTTTATTGATGCGCAAGAACTTAAAGAGTTACAAGATCTTGGTGCCGTTGGTGAAATGATTAGTTGGGTGTTTGATAAAAACGGTAAGCTTTTAGATTGCACAGTTAATCAGCGTGTAGCAAGTACGCCATTAAAAACAAATGCTAACAAACAGATTTATGCGATAGCTGCTGGTGAAGAAAAAGTGTTAGCCATTTTGGGCGCAGTAAGGTCAAACATGATCAGTGGATTAATTACTAACGAATATACAGCTGAGCGTTTACTTAGTATTGATTAAACAAATTGATAAATAAAGTATCTGTATTAGTAATACTAGTTATTGTAATAAAATCACTTAATGTCCGATACCGTCTAGTATTGGACATAGCAAGGGCGCATTTAAGCGCTCTTTCTATATATGCATTAACTACCTATAATTTATATTATGTTAAATAGCATAAATAAATACATAACCAAGTTACTCACCTTCATTAATTAACGTATAAACGCGATATTTTGACTATTTAATAAGCATTAACCTACTTATCTTAATAGTTAGTGCCTTACCCATTTACGGTATTAGCTTCTTGAACATATAAAAATACCGCTTGGTTATTAATATAATCAAGCGGTATTACAATGATTGCCTATTCGCCACTTTACCCAATCAAACTTAACGTATTGAAACAAATAGCTTTTTAATAAACCTAGTAATTCACTAGAATGTTTTATTATTCATAAATTCACTAATAAGCTCAGACACTTTATCTGGATGTTCATCAATAACCCAATGAGCGGCTTTATCTATCCAAATCAATGATGAATTTGGAATTGCTTCTTCTAACATTGGCGCATACTTTGGCTTTTGAAACTTGTCTTCTTTACCCCATATTATGAGTGTTTCATGAGGTAAGCTTTTAAGATCGCCTGTAATAGCTTCGGTATATTCTTTATTGAGCCTGCGCATGTTACTAAATAAAGCGGCTTTTCCTTTTTCATTACTCCATGGTGCTAAGTATATTTTCATCAACTCTTCAGTCATTACGCTCGAGTCGTAAACACCTTTGGGCATGAAATCTCTTAATGTATCCACAAATTCAGCTACAGTTGTTTTTTCTTCTACACCTGGTTCTAGCAAAGGTTCAAATTCTGGTATTGGCCAAGAGTCAAAACATACACTATCAATTAAAACCAACCCGTTTACTTTATCCGGATGATTTACAGCCATTAATTGAGCAACACCACCACCAATATCATGTGCAGCAATATTAACTTTAGAAATACCGAGTTCTTCCAAAAACTTACACATTATTCTACATTGCGCATTTATAGATACATCGGTGTTAATTGGCATATCAGATTCACCAAAGTTTAGTAAATCAGGCGCTATTACTCGATATTTTGATGCAAGTTTTGGCATCACATTTCGCCATAAAAATTTATTGGTTGGTATTCCGTGTATCAATAATAAAGGTGTTCCTTGTCCCATTTCTTGATAAGCAATTTGATGACCTTCTACTGTAACGTACTGTGTCTTGTTCATAATTTTGCCTCTTTAACTTTAAAAATTATAATATTTAGTAAACTATAAAATTAGAATATAGCCTTATAAAGCAAATTCCGTCCCAATATGAGTATTTATTAGTTATTAAAAAATCTTAATGTTTTAAAAGTTAAACCCCTGTGATACGTGGGCTCTAGGCTAAATAAATTTACTGACTTTATAATATTGCAGTGTTTAATAATTGTGATTATCAAACCGCTTTAAGAAGTGTGAAACGATGACTCGTATACATGCAACAATTACAAAAGCGTAGTTTGTAATACTTTGAAGGAATAATTTGAAATAATTATTCTTATTAAAGAACTTTTACAAATTTAAATACATTAAAGGTTCATATACGCAAAAGCACTAATAAATATTAGTGCTTTCAAAAATTATAATTTAACTTTTTAGTAAGCTATAAATAAAAAATAGTTAACCGCCCTACTGTTTCTATTTATCATTCCAAAAAATATCTAATATTTTCTATTAATACACTTTGCTTAACTGGCTTCAATAACAGGCCGTTAAACCCAAGCTTCACATACTTGTTATCACTATTTTCGTTTTCACTAAATGTATGAGCGATAATTTTTGTTGCTGATGCGTCAGCATGCTTTCTTATTTTTAGCATTGCGTCGGTGCCTGTAAATTGCGGCATTACTATATCCATTAAAATAATATCGTAAATATTTTGAGAAACCATAAGTAGCGCCTCTATAGCACTTGATGCGAAATCTATTAAAATATTTTCTTCGTTAAGCATTTTTCTAATTACTATTTCTATTAGCAAGTCATCATCTACTAAAAGCAGTCGTTTAGTTTTATTTATTGGCGTTACTTTAAACTCGATAACTTCAGCCATATTTTCAATAGTGTTTTTCATGTTTTACCTCATTACTGTTCCAGTAATATACGCTAATTTATAACGATTTATCTTTTAAAATGCGTGTTATTTGATTTATTAATACACCTTGTTTTACTGGTTTTAATAGCATGTCATCAAAGCCCTGGTTAACGTATTTTGAATCTGTATCGGGTGTCGATGTATGCGCAATTATTTTAGTTTTCAAATTGTCACTGTGTTTTTTAATTTTTAACATAGCGTCAGTTCCCGACAATTCTGGCATTACTATGTCCATTAAAATAATGTCGTAACTGTTTTGCGATACCATCAACATCGCTTCTATTGCACTGCGCGCGTAATCTATTTTAATATTCTCATTTTTTAGCATCGCTCTAATTACAATCTCAACAAGAGGATCGTCATCAACCAGTAATAGCGTGTTTTGGTGTTTGTTAGTTACTAAACTCGCTTTTACTAAATCATTATTTGTTAACGAGCTACTTGGTACTTCTTGCTCGTTGTCTTTACCTTTACTTTGTTTGGTTGCTATGTTGACCAACATAGAAAGTGATATCGTTGATTTATTCGCGTTACTACTTACAGTTATCGCTTTACCACCTAACATTTTAAATATTGAAATAAAAAACTTTAACTCTAATGACACGTCTTTATCATCTATAAAGCGCGTTATATCATCACCCGATATACTTTTAAGCTCAGTTATAAAGTTACTACTGTCGATCAAATTACTTAATGAAAAATCGAGGTATAAGTAATTACGTTTACTTTCATTTTTAATCTGAGCGTTAATTGAAAGCGTTGTATTATTTGATGAATCCAAAACCTCAGTCACTAATTGAATAACCAATTGAGAAATTAACTTTTCATCGCTTGCGACCGTTAATTCAGGCGTAATATTATTTTTAAGAACGATTCTTTTATTTTCAGCCTCTTTAGCTAAAATCGACATATTATTATTGATCATTTGATTTAGGTTTACGTTTTTGGCCTGAAGCTTTAACTTACCTATTTCCGATTTATTTATATTTACGAGTTGTTGAATTACACTTTCGAGCTGGTCGCATGCATCAGAAATATTCCCCACATTGTTTTTAAATTCGTTAAAGCTTATTGGATCTTTAGATATTTCAACTAATGACTTTAAAGATGATAAAGGCGTTTTTAACTGACGACTAAGCCTTGTAACAAATTTTTCTTTTAATTGATTTGTCTGTTTTGATTTTTCGAGAACATCAGCGAGTAAACATTCTTTTTGATGTGCCTCTGTATCATCTCTAAAGTAGCAAACGAAACCATTAAAATCTGTATGTCTTTGTAATACAGTTATCCACTTCCCGTCTGTAAAACCTATATCTATTAATTGGTTACGGTCATCATCAAGCTTATGATGTTCATGGTAGTGATTTATAATATTATGCTGCTGCGCAATACTTATCAGCTGGCTATACGATAGCTGACTGTTTTGTTTATTCACCTGTGCAAATAAAAGATTAAAAGCATTATTGGTAATCACAGGAAATTCGTGGCTATTAAAAATAGCAAACCCATGCGGCAATGCATCCAGCGAACTTGAAAAAAGCTCCTCTCTATTGAGTATTAACTGATTTTTTTGTTTTATTTCACTGTGTAAACGCCTTGGCAAACGTAAAAAATAATACACAAACGCGAATACACAAAAAGAGATTAACCCTAATCTAATTAAACTGTATTTAGTTATTTGTGGTCGTACTATTTTATTCATTGGTTGCACATGCAAGCGCCAAGTAGGAGGAAAACGACTGCTTAAAGCGCTAATACTATTTTTAATTATACTCGGGTTTACTTCTCCTTGTTTTCCTAAAGTAAACTGTGGTGTTGCTATAAAAACGTTATAATTTTCAGTGTTTAATTTGCCAATAACGGCTTTTAAAAACTTACTTAAATCAAATGCTGTAAGTGTATAAATAGAGCCTTGTTTTATTTTTATTTCAGAAATTAAGAAGGCCGTATCAGCAACCGTAAATACTTCTACTGCTTGTTTATTCGCTCTTTTATTAAATTTTTCTAACCAGTTTGTAAACCCATACGCGGCTAAATCAAAATTATTTTTTGACCAAAGTGCAAGCTGGTTATACTCAGAATCAAACACAACATACCCTTTGTAAGTTAAATTTTGTGAAACCTGACTCTGCACTAAATTACTAAGCTGCTCTTTTGTATGATTATTTTGGCTTTGTAAAAAGCCTGCAATAACTAAATCTTTTTGAGATATATACAATCCTTGATTATCAAATCGCTCTAATGCATTAAATAACGTTTTACGTAATTGCTGGGTTTGTTGATTGTAATTACTTTGCAGCTCCTTTTTTTCAATAGTATAAAGAAGTAATGCAGTGAATGAGCATAATACTAATGCAATTAAAAATGCGACGGGCGCTAAACTAAATACATGAATATACTTTTCACCATAATTTTTTTTCGCAGGCTTAGTACTTTGATTACTTACTGAATCTGAATTTTTATTTAACTGTGTCTGTAATAATTGAGCAAATGAAATAAACTGATCTTTTTGTGAACCTATTAATGTTTTAGGTGCTAAATCGGCCATCAGCACTACGCCAATTAATTTATTAGTGACACTATAAATTGGATATTGTGCATAAAAACGAATTAATTTGTGCGTGTTGTTTGATACATCATCAAAAAAAGTATCTTCAAATAAATATAGTTTTTCTTGTGTACAGCGTTGTTGATAGCTTAATAACTCATTTTCGACGCTTTCTTTATCGTTGCAGGTTATTAACTGCTCTGAATAAACTTCTCTAAAATCGATAAATTTAACAATCGGAACATCATAAAACTGTTTTAGTAGTGTTAGCGTTTCTTTAATTTCTGTTGATATTTCATCAGTTGGTGTATCTACTAAATTAGCATGTGAAGTAAATATATTTGAGGCGTTCATTGACGTTCTCCTTCCCCTTTTGGGGGAGTATGTATCCACGTTGTACTGTTTTGGCCGCTATGTACGGGCAGTAAAACTTTAAATGGTGGTGTTAAGCTACTAAGTGCTGGTTCGCCTGTGGTGATATTAATTACTTGTTCTGCATTAACTAAATTAAGTGATGTTTTGCAATATGTAATGCCTGGCTCAATCCCTATTAAGCTCAGTGTTTCACTAATAATAAGGTTATTTACTAAATCAATACCGGCGAGCTCAAATGTAGTTTGTAAAATAGTGAAGACGAGTGTCTCTACAATGTTTTCATCTTCTTCTAAGCGTGTCCCTTCTGGGCAGCATATAGTGCCAAGCTCTATATCAAAGTTTGTTCCTATAAGAACGAACTTAAGCGCTTTAAGTGCTTCTTTTAAGAGGGATTCTGCTTCGGGTAAATATAAATCAAGTATGTCGCCTTGCGATTCGTACCCTGCTTGGCATGTGTCACATGATAGCGCCAACTCTCGACCGTCGGTTCCTACAAGTGGACGACCCAAAGCGGTCAAGCCAACTAAACAACTGCTGTCGGCCGGTTGCTTATCTATTTCAAAGCTTTCACAAGGTGAGCCTGTTACTACTTTTTGCGATACATAACGAGATAGAATTTGTTCACTATTAGCTGGGCATTGTTGTGGCGTACTTCTTAATAACTGACCAATAACGGTATTACCTAACTGCCCTATTGCATAATTTGGACCTTGCTGCAGCGCATTTATATAACTTACATTACCGGTATTATTTAGTTTACTCACACCTTGGCTGTCTGTTGCTTCATCGCTTAAGCCCTTTAAACACGGATTACCTTGGCAATTTGGTGCATCGTAATAAACAGCTTCTCGTGAGGTAAACCTATCATCTCTTATGCCTATTAATGCCCTGTACGTGTTATTTGCTCCACGGTCTGTATAAAATATGAGTGGTGCTTGGTGCTCATCAAAACTTACTGCAATACCGAGTGGTCTATTGTTAGCGTCGACTACAGTAATTTGATTATCTACCTTAGTTTGATGGCGCTTAATAAGGGCATCCCTGACTAAAATCACCCCACCAATTGAGCCAATAATTAAAATTGTAATAATTAATATAAGCTCAATAGTTAGTATGTACCCTTGTTGAAAATGCTTTTTCATATCAGGCTCCTATAACACTTCTACAAGCATTTTAAGTACGTTCATTACTTGTAATGCTGCGGGAAAAAACACCAATACCAAAAACATCGGAAAACAAATTAAGATAATGGGAAAGGTTGTGTGCATCGCTTTTTTGTTTACTTTTTTAGCGAGTAAAATGTTCTTTTTTAAAGCTAGGCCTTCAAGTTGAGCCTCTACTGCTTGGATAAGTGGCGTACCAAGTTTTGACCCTATTAACATTAAGTTGGCGAGCTTTTTAATTCCTAATACGCCAGTTCTTTCAAAAAGTGAATTAAATGCAAATTCACGATCTTTACCTGCGCTTAGTTCGAATAAAAATAACTTTAGCTCTTTGTATAATGGGTGTTTTTGACTTAATCCATGATCAACCGCCAGTGCAAATGAGCGCTCTAGTGAAAATCCAGCGCGCATGTAAACCAGTAACACCCGTAAAAAAAACTCTAAGCTATTATTTATAACGGTTTTACGTTGGTTTTTACGTAATAAAAACCAACATTCTGGTGCAAAAAAACACATAAAACACAGTAATAATTTAATCGATTGGCTCAGCTCATAACCTGTTAGTTCTATAACCGTAAATGCACTAAAAGTAGCAGCCACTTTGAAGCAGTACAGGCTTATTAATATTTTATTAATTTGAATCCCTGCTTGTCTTAGTTGACGTTTAGAGATGATGATTAGCGGATACCAATTAATGTTTTTAGTATCGGGTTTATCTAATTCAACTTTAAGAGATTGCCTATGAATATGGATAAATGACCCCATACTTACTAAAAGTCCGATAAGTAAAAGTATATCAATCATAATGTTACCCTTAAGCTAAGGCGTAGCCATAAAAAACCAAATAGCTGACAAAGAAGCGCAACCGTTATAAATGCAATCCCATTAGGGTCGTTTAATAATGGTTCAAACCAGGTTGGATCGGTATAGCTAAATAAAGGAATTAGTGCGTAAGGTAAAAAACCACTAAATACAGCAGCGTATTTAGTGCCCGAAAGCTTAGCTTTTAGCTGTTGGCGGTCGAGGGTCCGAAGCGACATCATGTTGCATACGCTTTTTAGCATGTCGGTTAAATCACACTGGCTTTGTGTATGTGTAATGATGCTATGAGCAAACAATCTTACGGTTTCGCAGTTGTATCTTTCAATTAAAGGGGCAAACGACGTTTCGGCATCGCTACCCATGCTCATGCGTTGTATTAGTAAGGTGCTTTGTTTTTTTATATATGGGTCTGCATGTTCATCAGCAAACTGCATTGATTGCTGTAGCGATAGCCCCGTGCTTAAACACGATTGTACGGTTTCAATAAATTCTAAAAAATGATGCTCAAATTTTGCTAATTTATAATGAGCCAAGTCAATCACAGTTATAAAACAGGTTACAAAAACCACGATTGAAATAATAAACGCGCTGGTTGATGCCTCTGGATAATATAATTTAGCTAAAAACCATGAGCTACTAGAGAGCGAGCACGCCATGCTTATAAACCAGGCGTTACTTATGTTTAAGCCTAGCACTCGTAGTGACAGAGTAAGTACGTCTTTTTCTTCTAAAATATCTACTTTTTTAGTGCCTTGGCTGCTTTTATTTTTAGCATACAAAGAAACCAACACACTAGTTGCAAGTACAAAGGTTATAACCGCTGCTATAGCTAATAAATAATCAAGTTTAGTCATTGTTAGCCTCCGGGTTATTGTGCAGTAATGCTTTTAATTCTTGTGCATTTGCGCCTTGGCCTTTCATAAACTCAATAACACTTGAGTTATCTATTAACTCACTTTGTACTGGCTCTGCTTCATTAATACTATAAAGCGGGCTAAAATGTGCGCCGCCATTAACACGCTTAATTTCACCAATACTTTTTAGAGTTCGGGTGCCATTAGTTGAGCGAGAAACATGCACAATAAGTTGAATACTCGACGCGATTAGCGAACTTGTATGGGTATCGCTCAGTTGTGCATTGTGTAACTGCACTAAGGTAGATAAACGAATAACGGCATCATTTGCGCTGTTAGCATGTATGGTCGTCATCGAACCTTGGTGACCACAGTTCATTGCTTGGAGCATGTCGATTACCTCGCCTGAGCGTACCTCTCCAACAAGTATTCTATCTGCGCGCATTCTAAGGGCTGCTTTTACTAAATCTCTTAGGCTTACTGCACCTTTACCATCGCTGTTTGTGTCGTGAGCTTCTAATTGCACAACGTGGTTGTGATGCAAATTAAGCTCAGCACTTTCTTCAATGGTTACAACTCGTTCATTTGGGTTAATTGAGTTAGCAAGTACGTTTAATAATGATGTTTTACCTGCCCCGGCATTGCCACACACTAAAATATTAACGCCTGTTTTAACTGCGCTTTTTAAAAATGATAAGATGTTTTTATCTAAAAAATGATTATTAACTAAAAAGTCATCGTTTATTTTTTTATGATTAAACTTACGAATCGATACAATAGCTGCGCTGGTACACGCAGGCGGTACAATAATATGAACACGGCTACCATCTTTTAGTTTGCCATCAACAATTGGCATAAGCGCATTGACTTGTCGGCCACAACCATCAAGTAAGCGATCAACAAATCGGCGTAAATGTCGTTCGTCATCAAACTTACTGGCTGTGCAAAGTAGTTTGCCTTGTTTATCAATCCAAATATCTTGCGTGTCGTTTATTAAAATATCACTCACCTGATCGTCCAGCATAAACTGTGCAATAGGACCCAGACCCTGAATTTCATCAAATACAGCCTGAACAACCTGCTCTTGTTGGTGTTGATTAAATGAAGATTGATTAAATTGTGGAATTTCACTGCACAAAGCAGAGATTTTTTCGAGAACATTACTTGATAAAAGCGCGGTTGGTTCTTGTTCGTACTCTTCGATAACAGCATCGTGCAATAGCTTTTTAAGCTCTTCAAAGGTACTTAAACTGGTTTGAACTTCTTCATGTTTGCTTGATAAATTAAACATAAAAACTCACTTAGCTACATATACAGCTTCATTTTTAACGCCTTTAACCACTTCGATTGTGCGACTGGTTTGTAAGCGTGAAAAGTTTTGCAAACGACCTTGTTCAATGTCATAAGCGCTATGCACAATAATTGAAACTTTGTCGGCGTTATCTATACCCGCCAACGAATAAACATCTTTTGGAAGTACCGCAAGGACTAATGAAACACCGCCCGCAGCGGAGTTAGACTCTTTAGCTAAATTATCCATTACGCCACTTTTAGCGGCTTGCGATTTAGGACCTTTTGAAACACCAATAAGCTGTACATCACGGGCAACTGTTCTTACTAAGCGATTAGTTTTAGCGACTATGTCGAGTCGGTCACCTTTGTGTATGCGCGAAAGCGGAATATCTAAGGTGTTTAGTTTTAAAGTATATAAAACACGCCCTGCCGGTATGGCTTCTGATAAATTTTGGCTTTTCGCTCTAATAAAATCGGTGTCGAACAAGGGTTGTTCAACCATTTTATTAGTTGCTAATTTTTGACCAATTAATGCACGTGGGTTTTGCACGCTCAGTGCAATATTTGAATAGTTACTTGGATCTATACTCTTTTGCTCTACATCGTGAACGGTTACTGTTTGACCGGCCGACATATTTTTGTTTACTACCCAGGCTGTTACGCTATTTTCATCGTTTACCTGTCTAATGCCCAAAGCCGAAGCTAACATGCCAGAGGTGATGAGTAATGTGAGAGCCGCAGTGGTTGCGCCTTTGTTACTTTTACTTTTCATAATATTCCTCCAGAGTAACTTTCACTGCCACACTTTTGTGGCAGTGAGCCTTAAGCTTGGTATTCAAACCTGGTTGCCTTATATTGGGTACCTTGCGTTAGTTACCTTGTGAACCGCCTGCTGCTGTACGTGTTGCAGCATCGCCGCTTGGTGTTGCATTAACAAGTGCGGCACTTTCACTAAAGTCTGATGCAACAAAAGTGAATGAACTGCCATCGCCTGCGTACACATCAACTGAATCCACAAACCCAGAGCCAGACACTTCAGCAGTGCCTTCGGCGTTAATCATGCCGTCAAATACATAGCTTTGGTCAAGTGAGCCAATTGCTTCAGCTACATCTTCAAGTTCGCTGGTTACCGAGTCACGTAATGTAGATAAACCAATTACAAGTGCTGCTACCATTGAAGTAGAAAGAATGATTAGCTCTGACGTTAGTACAAAACCTTTTTGCTTTTTGCTATTTAAGTTATGTTTAATAGTTTTCATAATCGTAGCCTTTAAATTAGAAGAGCTTATGCTCACTTTACATATTGCGAGGACCATGCCAGCTATAAATAACCATTAAATACAGTTAGTTATGTTTTTAATGGTTATTGTTTATTAGATGTTTTCATTTTTGATTTGCAAAATGCAAATCAATATTAAAAATATTTTAGATAAATAATGCTAGGTTTACGTTATTGAAAGTATTATTAAAACTGATGGATAGTGTAAGGGGGAAATATTAAAAGCAATCTTGTGAGGTTATGTATAAAACGTAGGATGAGCGTAAGCTTTACTCCTATTTTTGATAAATAATAAAGTGGTTTTGGCTCCTTAATAATGCCAAATTTTAGGTATAAAAAAGGCCCGAAGGCCTTAAGAATAACAATTACCTAAAACGGAGAGTTTACCGCGCCTAGCAAGTGCTTTTTTATGCGTGGGTTCTGCACGTAAAACTTGCTCATAGTAGCCACAGGCCAATAAATTATTGGTATTCGCTTCTTCAATTAACCCTTTATGGTAAAAATAGGCGGTGCTATTTAAACCAAACTTAACCGAAAGCTCTAAGTAGTTTGAAGCTATAACGTAACTGCCCTGAGCATAATGTATAGAGGCCATTTGCAGGTATGGTGAAGCATGTGTACCAAAAACATCAACGCCGTATTGAGCAATGCTTTTTGCTTTAGCTAAATTACCTTGCTCTATTGCTAACGTAACCCCTAAAGTAATTGCATTTAATGGTGGATTAGCTTTATTCAGTAATGTGTTTATAACTTGTTGAGATTGATTAGCACGGCCACTTTTATAAAGTACATATGCCGATATCGACAGTATTGCCGTGTTATCGGGGTGTTCAAGCATTAATTGATTCACCTCATGCACTAGGTTTAAACAGTTACTTGCATTAATACCTTCGCACTTTAATGGTTGGGCATTTAATTGGTATTTTTTAACGATGTCACCCAGCGCGTTGTAAGGATTTACTGTTGGCTTGTAATCAATATGAGCGCAACCCGATAAAGTAAGCAGTAAAATAATATAAAATATTCTCATAGCCCTTGCTCCTGTATATAGCTAAGTACTTGGGTGTCGATATTTGCCTGTTCCCACGAACGTAAGGTATTAATTGGCTCACGCACCAGGTTTGGAGTAACAACAATAATTAGCTCGCGGTTGTTTTCACTTTTACTGGTTGTTTCGCTTAACTTTCCTAGCATGCTATTGCCGTTGCCATCAGGTACAAAGTCGTGGCTCGCATTGTTATCGGTGCTAATTAAGCCACCAATAATAAGAGGTTGCCCGTCTTTTAAACGTGTTGATGTTTGCATGCTGCGTGTATTAAATGCACTGCTGTTTAAACTGCTGCCTGTACTTTGTGCAATTTCGGCGGTTAACGTGGTATCGGGTAATGAAATTACTGGGTTTAGATCAAGTGTTATTCTATCTTTGTCGTCAACCATGGCGCGTACATTTAATTCAACTCCGAATGATTTAAATTCTGTACCGCTAAACACCGACCCACTACTACCTTGCTGCCCGCTTGTAATTCCAGATGGGCTATAACTTGTAGGTACAGGTACTTCACCACCGACTTTAAACACGGCACTTTCACCGGCTAAAACTGTTATTGTAGGGCGAGAAAGCGTTCGAGAAATACCTTCTTGTTCCAGTAATGAAAATAACATATCAATGGCAAACTGTGAGGTAGAAAGCTGTAAGTTATTAGTTAATTGACCGCCAATTAATTGCAGCGCATTTTCTATTGTTGCAGAGCCAGATTCGCGATTAGTCATACCGTCACGGCCAAATAAACCCGCTTCTTTTTCATATCCATTAGAGAGCACGCTAATATCTGGGCGCCATTGCTTTAACCTACGTTGATTTACTTCGTATAGCTGCACCGATACACGCACTTGCGGTAAATCTTCAACTTCAATACTTGATAAAACTTTACCGCCAGCCACTGACAGCAACGTTGCTCTTGCAATATTAGAACTCACATTGCTTAAATTTAATCCTGAGGTAGCATCATTTATTAAACCGCCTGACTCGTTGGCAAGTACTTCAATACCTGAACTTTTATCCTGCGTTGCGCCGCCCATTAAATTATTAGGATCAAGAGGAGAACCCTGAGTTTGTAATGCTTGCTCTGGTTCGAATAATTTATTAATTGTATTTAATAAGCGCACTAGCTCTATCTGGTTTTTTACAGAGCCGGAAAGTAAAAACACATCGTTGTCGTCATTTGATAACTCATCAACCGAGATGCGTTTAATGGTCACTTTATCTGCGCCCATTGATTTAATCACCTCGCTAATACGCTCTTCTTTTGGCTTGGGTGCTTGAGTTACTTTTATTAAATTAATAATAGCGACTTTACTCGAGTTTTGAGAGCTGCCGCCGTTTGCGTTACCCAAGCCTTGCAAGCGTTGAGCAAGTGAATTAAACATACCTTGGTTAGGATTTGAGGTGATAACGGGTTGTGATGCTTGTGAGCTACTGGCATAAAGGTAGTTTTTTGCAGCTTCATAAGCGGCATGACGATAATTTATAGTAGGTACTTCACCACGTAATACAACAGCATGGCGATCAGGCGCTATGGTTAGCTGTACGTCAGGATGAATATCGTTTAAGGCATTTTCTAGTACGCTGTAGTCTTCGGTTACGCCAAGTAAAAATGTTTCAGAGCTTTTATCGTCGTACCACACCATCATAGATGTACGGCCCAACTTTTTAGCTAAAATTAGTAGCTCACGGCCATTTACCACGTTCACATCAAGTGTTGTTTCGTGGCCAAGTGCAATACGAGAAATATCACGGGTAAACACAAAGCGAGTATGCGTCCATTTAACTAAGTGCGATACTTTTTTTACCCGCTCACCATTTGCATTTTCTATATAATCTAAATGACTTTCACTGCCCATAGCGGTAAAAGATATTAGTAATAGTATAAAAATAAATTTTAACATAAGCCTTTCCCTCAATTTGCTTACTGTATAGGTAGCAAGTATGAGACCAAGGGTTTTTGTATTTATAATCAATGGATTAAGATGTATAAACGTGTTTTTTATTATTTTGATTCGCAAATTGCAAATCAACAATTCATGAAGAGGTTAACAAAGAAATAAGAGCAGAGGTGTGTGGCGCAAAGCGAGTGAAAATACGCTTTACGCTAGTTTTAATTAATGCAAAGCGGCTGTAAACGGGATGCTTTCACAGATTTTAGCTTCAGCTATAAGCAGCTCTTCTAGACGAACATCAACTTCTTCTTTTTCAAAGTATTCGTAAGCGAGTTCTACAAATAGGTTTTTATGTTTTTCTTCTGACTTAGCAATAGCAACATAAAAGTCTTTTTCTTTACCCTCAGGAAGTGCTTGTGCAACTAAAGAAAAACGCTCGTGGCCACGTGCTTCAATTACACCGCCAACCAGTAATCGGTCCATTAAAAAACCATCACGACCATGTCTAAACAGTGCACGTATTTGTTTTATGTACGGGTCTTTTTTGTCGTCACCTAAGTTTACATCTCGCTCTAAAAGCAATTTAAGTACTTGTTTAAAGTGTATTAATTCTTCTAGCGCTAAGTCGGTCATAGCTTTTACTAATTTACGTTTGTCTGGATAATGCGAAAGCATAGACATAGCCATACCCGATGCTTTTTTTTCTGCAGCGGCGTGATCTTGTAAAAAAGTATTAAAGTCAGCAAGGACAACTTCAGTCCATTCAAATGGGGTGTGGTATTTTAATTCAAACATTTTCTGTACAACTTAAATAATAATGCGGGGATTTTAACGTATTTGATTTAAAAAATCTTGTAAGGCAGTAATTTATCTATCCGTCCTTTAGCCGTAGATTCAACTTTTAACGGGTGTTTAATATCGTTCCACGCGGTAACTTTGCCGCCCATATTCATTTTTTCAAAATCAGTTTTATCACTTTTTAACGCTAAAAAATTGCATAGCTTTTTATAGCTATCAGGCTTTGCTATATCAATGGATAAAAAATCGTTGTCACGGTTATTAAAGTACGTTTGAGCATCATTAAAATGTTTTTTATAACAGTCTGCTAAGTAACTATCGTCGCTAATATTATTAAGCGAAAGCTCACTAAACGTATTTAAATAACAACGTTTTATATGAATATTAAAGCCCCCGTCTGCACGGGTTAAATTAGTGTGCATACGCGTTAAAAGCTGTTTTATTGATACAAGCCATGCACCAAGCTCGCGCTCTAAATAAATAAACTTAGAGTCTGGGTAATGAATATCAAGCGCTTTAAAGTCATTAAATATGGGAGTGTCGGCAATCGCGTTAGCATTTTCAAAACAAGCATTAGTATACGCGGTATGCGCCGTTGTAATACCAAGCTCTAAAAATGCGTGGCACACACTAGTAGTGCCGGTACGTGGTAAACCTATTATAAATATTTTGCTCATTAACTTTTCTTTAATTATCCGCGTGTCACTAGCAATACAAAGGCGCTAACAATAATCACTAAAAATGTAGTAATGGTACCAATTTGGCGATATTTCAGGCTTTTTTCTACTATGCCTAAATTTTGAAACACACGGCCTATTAATAACGCACCACCTAATATATGACAGTAATGGCTAGCAAGCCCTTGGTACTCTGCCAAAAAAAGTAAAATTAAAGCAATTGGAACGTACTCCATAAAGTTAGCGTGGGCACGCACAGCACGTTGTAGCGTTGCGTTACCATTATCACCAAGTGATATCTGCTCCGCGCGGCGCACTTTTATTACGTTAAAGCTCAAATAAATGTAAAAGAATGCAAGTAATGCAGCATAAGTTGAAATGATCACGGCGTTTTCCTGTTATTTTTATCGCATAAGCATGCGCTTTATTATTGTGGGCGTGATAATAACATATAAATTTGAGCAGCATTATCAGAAGTTTAATAAATGCCTATGCTAAGCTAAGGGTATTAAGTAAGTAGAAAAATACATAAGGATTTTATGTTTGTACCTCGCAAAGTAGCCGACAGTTACCGTGAAATGATTAACAGTATTGGCTTTTACCCTTCTATGCTTTCAGTGGGCTTTTTAGTATTTGCCATTATAACTATGTCGGTTGAATATTTAGCCCCTATTGAGCAGCTGAAATCGTTTATATCAGTTGTACTTGTTGATAGCGCCGAAAACGCGCGTACTATTTTAAGCACTTTAGCGGGGAGTATTATTTCGCTTACCGTGTTTAGTTTTTCGATGGTAATGGTGGTTTTAAATTCGGCCAGTGCGAGTTTATCGCCCCGCGTAGTGCCTGGGCTTATTACGCGTAAATCACACCAAATGGTTTTGGGCTTTTATTTAGGCAGCATAATTTACTCAATTATTATGCTTATAAACATTAATAAACTTGAAGGTGGCAGTACGGCTATTCCTTCAATTGGTGTGTTGTTTGCACTTATTTTTGGCTTGATTTCATTAGGTTTATTTGTATTTTTTATACATTCAATCTCTCGCGCCATTCAGGTTGATAACGTATTAAATGGCTTGTTTAGCCAAACTAAAAACGAAATTAAAACAATAATACAAAGACAGCAAGAGAACCCAGTTGAAGACTTTCCAGACTTTAGCAAGTGGCATTCGGTAAGCAGTAAAACAGAGGGGTATTATAAAGGCGTACATACCGATAAGCTGTGTGCCATTTTGGCAGAGCAAGATATAAAGGTGTATATCTCTGTTAACCAAGGCTATTTTACAGTTAAAGGTTACCCGTTTTTAAAATGTAATAAAGATATAGCAAACGATGAAGAGTTGATAAATAAAATTCTCGACTGCTTTATTTTTTATATAGAAGAGTACATTAGCGATCATTACCGTTATGGGTTAACGCAAATATCAGAAATTGCAGTTAAGGCAATGAGCCCGGGTATCAACGATCCCGGTACTGCGGTTAAATCAATTGATATGCTGAGTATTTTACTTATTCAACGACTTTCAATTAACGATATTAACTACTCGTTTAAGCACAGTGATAATGCCCCATTGTTGTACCTTCACGAAACAAGCTTTGATGAGTTATTACACGACAACTTTACACCGCTGCGTAATTACGCCAAAGGCGATGCATACGTAATGACAAACGTGCTTGAGGCATTTAAAAATATTTTGTTTGTTGCCCATAAAGATACCGATGCACGCAACAGTTTATTTAATTATTTAAATGCGATTGTTGATGACATAAATGAACATGTAACTAATGAATACGACAGACGCGAAGTGACTAATATGCTCAACTCAATAGCGCGTATTAGCCAAGAGCAAGGTGAGAAGTTGGTGGCACGTTTTGAGCACCACTAGGGCGTGTTGAATTATTTGGATTGAAATTTGTTCAATCTAGGGGCGATTAAATCGCGGCGCGAGGTTTGTAACCTAGTGGGCTAAGTAAAAACCGAGCAACATAGAGTTAATCGTCCCTAGGAAGAACCTATATTTTAATCTATGTAGTACACAGCATAGCTTGAGGCTGTTACTTTAATCTCTCCAGCATGGTAGGCATCAGGTACATAGTTACTTGGTGCGCTATCAGCCATCATTACTTTTTCTGCACGCATGTACGGCTGCGACTGCACATTGAGTGGACTTAGTGACGCGCTATATAATCCTTTTAAGTCAACGCCATAATCTTCACTAAACTCTTTTGCAGCATCCCGTGCATCTTTAATTGCTAACTTTTGCGCTTTTTTATGCAGCTCGTTATAGTTACTTGCTAAAAATTGCGTTTGATTAATTTCGTTAATACCGTTGTTAACTAAGCTTTGTAGTAACTCTGGGTATTTATTTATATCGCTGAGTTTTACTGTTAACGTACGAGAAACCTTAAAGCCTTTAAATTCTTGATTACCGGTAGTGCGGTTGTATTGGCTATCACGGTTTATTGAGATTTGCCCGGCGTTTATATCTCCCTCTTTAACACCAATTTCTTTTACGAGCTTAATTGCCTTGGCGATGGTTAAGTCGGTTTTATTTTTAGCTGCAATTAAGTCTTTATCAACTTCGGTAATACCTACACTAAGCTGTACGTAATCTGGCATTGTAGTAAGAGTCGCTTCGCCCTTAACATAAATATGAGGAGCATCGGGAGTCGCTGCCGCAAGTGCATCAAAACTAAGTACGTTTAAAGCCAGTGCACTACCTAAAACAAGAGTCAGTGTTTTCATTAAGTCGATCCTTTAATTATGTAAAAGCAAGTAAACACCGTACGCGGTTAATTAAATATGAACAAGCACAAAAAAACAGGCAACTGCCTGTTTTTTATTAAGTGTTGTAACTGCGCTACAACACTGTTTACTTTTAATTACGTATAAACGTTATTAAACACTACAACGTTTATAGTTACGGTATTTTGGTAACCAGTAATTTTTGTCGATTGCTGCCCATAACGCATCATCAGTAATCTCAAGAGCAACGCCCTCCTCGATTGCTTTTTTAGCAATGGCAAATGCAATACGCTTACTTAGCGTTTCAATTTCAGTCAGGGCTGGTAATAAGCTGCCTTTACCTGTGTTTGCACGCGGCGACGACTCTGCAAGCATTTCGCTAGACACACTTAACATAGCATCTGTAATGCGTGTTGCTTTAGCTGCAATAACCCCTAAACCAATACCAGGAAAAATATAGCTATTGTTACATTGTGGGATTGGGAAAATTTCACCGTTGTGTTCAACCGGATCAAACGGGCTACCTGTTGCAACAAGCGCTTTACCGTCAGTCCACTTAATCACATCAGCAGGATGCGCTTCTACCTGCTTAGATGGATTACTCAATGGGAAAATAATTGGCTGTTCACAACCGGCGTGCATTGCACGAATAGCTTGCTCAGTAAACAAACCAGGTTGGCCTGAAACACCAATTAAAATGTCTGGTTGTGCACAGTGCATAACATCAAGAAGTGATGCGTATTCACCGCTGTAAGTCCAATCACTTAACGAGCCTTGCGGTTGTGCAAGTGCTTGTTGGAAATCGCGTAAGCCTTCCATACCCTCTGAAAGTAGGCCAAAACGGTCAACCATAAATACTTGGCTACGCGCTTGAGCTTCTGTAATACCTTCAAAAACCATTTGGCTAATAATTTGCTCAGCAATACCACAACCAGCAGAACCTGCACCCACAAAAACTACTTTTTGTTGGCTTAGGGTTGAATTTTTAACACGACACGCAGCAAGTAAAGAACCGACCGTTACAGCCGCAGTACCTTGAATGTCATCGTTAAAGCTACAAATTTCATTGCGGTAGCGCTTAAGTAACGGCATTGCATTTGGCTGTGCAAAATCTTCAAACTGAAGTAATACATTTGGCCAGCGACGTTTAACCGCTTTAATGAATAAATCTAAAAACTCATCGTATTCGTCTTGAGCAATACGCTTATGGCGTGCACCCATGTACATAGGATCGTTTAAAAGCTTTTCGTTATTAGTACCCACATCAAGCATTACAGGCAATGTGTATGCTGGGCTTATACCACCACACGCAGTGTAAAGTGACAATTTACCAATTGGGATACCCATGCCACCAATACCCTGATCGCCTAGGCCTAAAATACGCTCGCCATCGGTTACAACAATAACTTTTACTTTACCTTTGGTAGCGTTGCGTAAAATGTCGTCAATTTGGTAACGATCTTCATACGAAATAAATAAGCCACGTGCGCTGCGATAAATGTCTGAGAATTTTTCACAAGCATCCCCAACTGTAGGCGTGTAAATGATTGGCATCATTTCTTCAAGGTGGTCACGCACTAAACGGTAGTAAAGTGTTTCGTTGTTATCTTGAATCGCACGTAAGTAAATATGTTTATTAAGGTTGTCGGTAAAGCTAGAATACTGCTGATAACAACGCTCAACTTGCTCTTCTATTGTTTCAAAGCGAGGAGGAAGTAAACCAGCAAGATTGAAATTTTCGCGTTCTTTTTTACTAAAGGCGCTGCCTTTATTTAATAGCGGTGTTTCAATTAGGCCAGGGCCAGAATGATGAATATATAAGTAGTTAGGATCAGTATTAGTTGTCATATTTCCAGGCTTTAACGGAGTCTTAAGTTATGATCTGTCATTATCAGTGTTAAAGGTTTAATTGCAACGACAATTAAGCTAGTCAGACCATTGAGAGAAAATACATGCGGGCTTCACTGCCCACATGCATATTATACATAATTTAAAATTGTATAGTGGCGTTATTATCAGTTAAATCAGATAACGCAACACCTTCACGGCGAGGGTCCGCACCACCATATAAGGTATTATTTTTAACTTCAACTGCGTGTAAGCCTGAGTTTAAATCAATAATACGTACATTGTGGCCACGTTTAGTAAGCGCAGGCGCAATGGCTTCAATGGTTGTGCCTTTTTCAAGGCTGGTGTAATCGTTACGATTTGTTGTACGCGGTAAGTTAATAGCGTCTTGTGCTGATAAATTCCAGTCAATAACACCCACAACAACTTGTGCAACGTAATCTATGATACGACTACCGCCAGGTGAGCCTACAATTAAACGTAAGCTGCCATCTTTATTAAATACCATTACCGGTGACATAGAGCTACGCGGGCGTTTACCAGCCTCTACACGGTTTGCTACAAGCTTGCCGTTTTTACGTGGCGATAACGAAAAGTCAGTTAGTTGGTTATTTAAAATAAAGCCATTAACCATAACCGTAGAGCCAAACGCCATTTCAATTGAACTGGTCATTGATACGGCATTACCTTTACTATCTACAATAGAGACATGCGAAGTAGAAGGTAACTCGTATGAATCATCCATTGCATAACTTAAGTACCCTACTGGATTACCGGCTACGGCTTTTTGGTCTGTTTCGGTAATTAATTTAGCGCGTGAGGCAATGTAATCTTTGTTTAAAAGCTCTTTTGTAGGTACTTGAGTGAAATCGGGATCGCCCATGTACATATCGCGATCGGCAAATGCAATACGCGAAGCTTGGCTAAAGTAATGAATCGCTTTTTCGCCATTTGGTTTAAGTGCACTCATATCTTTATGCTCAAGTAGGCCAAGCATTTGTAGTACTGCTACACCGCCACTACTTGGTGGCGCCATAGAACACACGTTATAAGCACGGTATTGTATACATACCGCATCGCGTTCTTTACTTTTGTAATCTGCTAAATCTTCCACACTTAATTTACCAGGGGCAATTTTAGAGTGCTGTACAGCATTAACCATTTGTTTAGCGTTTTCGCCTTTGTAAAATGCATCAATGCCCTGCTTTGCAATGTCTTTGTATAAATCAGCAAGTGGTTGATTCTTTTTAACGCTACCCGCTTCGATTAATTTACCATTTGGGTAAAAGTATTCGTTAATAATCGGCATACTCAATACGCCTGGGTTTAACTGGCGTGCTAATAAGCCATGTAAACGCGGCGAAATTACAAAGCCTTGCTCTGCAAGTTCAATAGCCGGTTTAAAAAGCGCTTCCCACGGCAATGTACCGTATTGTTTATGCGCGCTTGCAAAGGCATGTAAAATACCAGGCACACCAACAGAGCGTCCGCCTACTACAGCTTCAATCCATTTAACGGCTTTACCGTGCTTATCTAAAAACAGCGTTTCGTCTGCATTTGCAGGTGCTGTTTCGCGGCCATCAAAACTAGTCAGCTTATTGTTTGCTTTGTTGTAGTACATCATAAATGTACCACCGCCAATACCTGACGATTGCGGCTCAACTAAAGTAAGCACTAGTTGAGTAGCAATGGCAGCATCTACGGCACTGCCGCCTTGGGCTAAAATTTGTTGACCGGCTCTTGAGGCATATGGATTTGCCGCAGCAACCATGTATTTATCACCTTGCACCACTTTTTTATGGATTAATCCAGTAGCGGCTTCAGGTTCGCGAGTTTCAATTTGAGTTGCTTGCTGTGCAAATGAAGGCAGTGATACTGCGCACAGTCCAATGGCAAATAATGAGTTAAGTTTAAAATGCATAAAAATACTAAAAACACTTAATTACGTAGTTGTATTTGGCATCTTAAAGTTAAACGGGCACAATATGCAAAAATTTTGACTAAAAAAATATAATAAAATGCTTAATTTACCTATTCAACCACGTTATATATTACCGCCTATTATTCTGCTGCTATTTAGTACCATTTTTGCTGCATTTGATTTAAATAATTTACTTGAATTTAACCGAAGCCTAATTGATGAAGGCGAACTGTGGCGAATCTTTTCTAGCCAATTTGTTCATGCTAATTGGGCTCATTTGGGATTAAATGCCAGTGGTGTTTTATTAATATGGCTTTTACATGGCGAATACACATCACCTACTCGCTACGCTTTTAACACAAGTGCGCTAGCACTGTGGTGTGGGCTCGGCGTGTACTGGTTTTGCCCAAACATACATATTTACACCGGATTAAGTGCTCTGCTGCATGGTGTAATTATTTGGGGGGCAGTTAAAGACATAACTGTAGGGCTTAAGTCGGGTTATTTATTATTTGTAGGCGTATGGATTAAAATAGCGTTTGAGCAATTTAGCGGCCCTAATGCTGATATTGGAAAGCTTATTAACTCCACTGTGGCTATTGACGCACATTT
Organism: Pseudoalteromonas sp. APC 3358; assembly: GCF_030408075.1. Taxonomy (NCBI): domain Bacteria; kingdom Pseudomonadati; phylum Pseudomonadota; class Gammaproteobacteria; order Alteromonadales; family Pseudoalteromonadaceae; genus Pseudoalteromonas; species Pseudoalteromonas sp. APC 3358. The sequence continues at coordinate 181,585 of NZ_JASDCE010000008.1, read as the reverse complement.
AATTGGTGTAATTGGCGGGACTCTGCTTGCCATACCACTGGCTATAGAGCTCCTTAAAAAGAACTTTAAAAAGAAAAAATAAAGTTAGATTTTGTTCAACCCAATAAAAACGCCGCATTGGTTAACTAAACCAATGCGGCGTTTTTGTTTTTATACTTTAAGAATTAAAGATTAAAGCGTTTCTTTAAATAACTTATGAATACGTCGGTATTCGTCTAACCAACTTGAAGGCTGTACAAAACCATGTGGTTCAACAGGGAATATAGCTGTTTCAAAGTTTTGCTTTTCTAGCTCTATTAAGCGCTGTACTAAACGCACTGAGTCTTGAAAAAACACGTTATCGTCAACCATGGGTGCGTTAATTAATAAACGTTTGTTTAAACCCTCAGCGTAATAAATTGGCGAGCTGCGCTCATATGCAATCGGGTCAACATCAGGATGGTTTAATATATTAGCCGTATAACCTGTGTTGTAATGTGCCCAGTCGGTAACAGGTCGTAGTGCTGCACCCGATTGAAATAACTCAGGCGCGGTAAACAATGCCATAAAGGTCATAAAGCCGCCATATGAGCCGCCATAAGTGCCGACTGCTTTGGTATCAACATTGGCATTTTGCGCCATCCATTTAACGCCATCGGCTAAATCTTGTGTTTCAGGTGTGCCCATTTGACGATAAATCGCGGTGCGCCAATCACGGCCGTAACCTTTAGATGCGCGGTAATCCATATCCATTACTATGTAACCTTCATCAGCTAGCAATGAATGAAACATAAATTCACGAAAATAAACCGAAAACCCCATATGTGAATTCTGTAAGTAACCCGCGCCGTGGTTAAAAATAATCGCTTTACGATTTTTACCTACTTCACCCTCAACGTAATCTGCTGGGTAATATACTTTTGCATATATTGGTTGATCTGTATGGCTCGATGGCACAGCAACAATTTTAGGGGCAGTTAGCTTTTTAGCTAAAAACTCATCCGACACAGTATGGGTTAGTCGCGTTGCTTTTGTATTGGCTTGAGCATCAGCTACATAAAGCTCATTAGGCATGGTAATTGTAGAGTGCTTAAGGAGTAACTTGCTTTCATCTGGGCTTAACGTGTAATCAGTCATGCCATTTAAGTCAGTAACTTGCTCGCTGTTACCTGTTTGCGGGTTAACACGGTAAATTTCGTACAGACCTGGGTGCTCAACATTCGCTTTATAATAAATTGCGCTGTCGTCGCTGGTAAGCGTTAAGTTAGAAACCTCAAATTGGCCTTGTGTAAGCGCGGTTGCTTTACCGTTAATTGGTTTTTTATAAAGCTGGCTGTAACCTGACTCTTCCGATAGGTAATAAAGCGTGTTTGAGTTATGTAACCAACCAAAGTCGTTAAACGCGTAAGCAATCCATGCATCGTCATGCAGGCGATGTTGCGAGACAAGTTTGTTGTTTTTAAAATCAACGTTCGCAAGCCAGCGGTCTTTGTTGTCCCATGCTTCAAGCATGACAGCTACTTGCGAGCCGTCATCGTTCCATACTATTGGGCTTTGATCAAAGCCCCAGTCCATAATAAGGTTAATGCCACGAGGCGCTTTTTTAGACTTATATGTTTTACCTTTGCGTGCATAATTTTCTTTTTTAACTGCGGCTAAAACATCTTCATCAAAGCCCGGTAAGGTATTAAAGCTAAGTGGTGTTTGCTCTTTGTTAGTTAAATTGATGTACACAAGCTTTGAGGTTTCTTCTTTAGCATCGGCTACACGGCGGCGTGCTTTTTTAGGTTCTATAGTGGCGTCATTTGTAATGTAGTTAGGCATAATATCGCCATCACCGCGCCAATCTGTTTGCTTTTGTACAACGACTAACAGCGCATCACCATTTGGCGAAAGCTGTGCTTCTGCAACTTTATGACCATCACCTAAGTAGTAAGCCGTGTTAGCAATTGAATTGTTTTGTTCATTAATTTGCTCATTACGTGCTTGCTTATCTTTTTTATTTTTTTGTTGAAGCGCCACAAACTTAATCAATTTATGCTGCTCTTTAGCAATATACGTACTTGGCTCTTCAATACCTTTTGGCTTATCAGTAAGTTTTAAGTTAGCAAGCTCGCTCGTTAAGCCTGTTTTTAAATCAACTTTAAAAAACACATTGCCTTGGCGGTAAACTAAATCGCCATTATTTAAAAATTGTGGTTTAGATTCGCTTGCTGATGTCGCTGTAATTTGTTTAAGTTCACCGGTTTTTAGGTTTTTAACAAACACATTGCCTTTAAACGTGTAGGCCGCCATTGTTTTATTTTTTGAATAAACAGCTTTATTTGAACCCACAGTATGAAGTTTATTAAGTGCAATTTGCTCTGCTGTTTGGCTAGTAACAGATTGGCTAAATAAATCGCGTAGTGTATTACCTTGCTCTTTTTGAGCATAAATAATAGTAGCCGAATCGCTAGCCCAATAAGCGCTCTCTGGCTGATTGCCCATCCAATCAGGATCGGCCATTGCTTGTTCTAACGTTATTTTTTGTGAGCCGATATCTGCTGGCGTGTTTACAACCGCAGCAACCGATGTTGCTGGTAAAGCACTTTGCTGTGTTGATGAGGTGTTAGCGGTCGCGCTACAACCTGCAAGCATGACACTTGAGGCAACAGCTAAGGCCACTAACGTTTTAGATGAAGAAAAATTAAAAATCATAGTGCTTCTATACGGTTATTATAATTAAGCCGTATTTAAGCAGAAGCACTCAAGTTATTGCAATTTTTTAAGATAAATAGCCATTAAACAGGGTAAAGCTCAGTTTACTAGCGGATCCCCTGTTAATAGGCGTTATTCAACTATTAAATCAAGCCACACCAGTCGATGATCGCTTGAAGCATTTCTGTCTTTAATTAACCGATATTCATTGCTCGTTTTAGTTGGCCAAAACACACCACCGTCTTTAACTTTTAAGCCGTAGTTTGACGGTAAAACGTAATCAACACGCGCTTGCCAATTAGCACTGTAATTTTGTGCATAAGGCACAGCATACTGCTCTTTAGCGCCCTTACTTTTTGGAACAAAGTGAGCGTTTATCAATGGATTTTTAAGTAGTTGGTCGGTGGTATTTGTGCGGGCTTTATCGCCCTCTGGTGCGGCATTTAAATCGCCTAAAATAACAAACCGAGAGTAAGTTTTTAAACCGCCCTTTTCGCCTTTATCATCGTAAATATACTTAGCGTTTGAAACGTAATCGGCAATTAACCTTACTTCATCGTGGTTACGTTTGCCGTTCCTGTCCTCTTCACCGTCAAATACAGGGGGTGTTGGGTGAGATGCAATAACATGAATGGTTTTATCATTTACGTTAATAGGTAAATCCCAAAACGATTTAGAGCTAAGTCTTAACGCTTGCCATTCTTGTGCGTTATACCAGTTTTCGCCTGTTTTAGGCATTACGGGCATTTGTGCATTTGGCATGTCTTTATATTTAAAGGTTTGAAGGGTTCTTACTTTATCAAAATCGATTGGGTATTTTGACAAAATAGCCATACCGTAATGGCCTTCAAAAAAGCCAAAACCCTGTGCATCGCCCATCACGCCATTTTTCTTGCCGTCGTTATCTAAATCAAACTCAGTGGCTAGGCCTGTATTTACAGGGGCAATATAAGAGTAAGGGTAATTAATAGCGGCTTGTTTTTGCTGACCTACATTTAAATAATGTTGATTAAAGTATTCAATTCCCTGCTCTTTTGGGATGTAATCAAATTCGTTAAGTAAAATAATATCAGGGCGAACACGTTGAATAATTTCCGCTATGTTCTTAATTTGCTGGTGGTTTGCTTTAAGTGCATTAACTAAAGCATCACTTTTAACTTGCTTACCTTTAGGGGTGTGATTAGTTGCATCCATACTTACATTAAAAGTAGCAACACGAAGAGAGTCTGATGCAAATGCACTGTTACTAAAAAAAGGACTAAAAGAAGCGGCAACAAGTAGTGCGCTATAAATTGCTTTAAGTTTCATTAAATAATTTCACTGTAAAATTTTAGACTCAATCATTATTTCACAATCTAGGTAACCTTGCGCTTTTTTTAAGTACAAAAAAAATGCCGAGCAAGCTCGGCATTTAATAAAACGGTTAGCCATTTAATGAAGGATTAAATTTGCCGCCGCTTTTAAAATACCTGGGTAGTCTTGCTCAGGTAAATATTCAGTAAGCTCACCTAATTTATCTGCTAGGTCGTTCATGCTAGTGGCCGATACGTTTATATGGCCCATTTTACGGCCTGGTTTTGCAGTTTTACCGTACCAATGGCTAGTCACATCTGCGTATTTTAGTACGTCAGCTGGAATATTAGGTTGCCCTAGTACGTTTATCATCGCGGTAATGTGTTTAAGCTCTGTATTACCAAGCGGTAAACCTGCAACAGCACGCATGTGGTTTTCAAACTGTGAGCAATGGCAGCCTTGTTGCGTCCAGTGGCCTGAGTTATGTACACGCGGTGCAATTTCGTTAACGAGTAACGTGCCTTGTACATCAAAAAACTCAATTGCTAACACGCCAACGTAGTTAAGCTCGTTTGCTATTTTTGTAAATGCATCGTTTGCTTGCGCTTCAACGCTGTGATTATTTTTACCGGCAATAGAAAGCGTTAATACACCATTTGTATGCTCGTTTTCTGTTAGCGGATAAATAGCAACGTTACCGTGTTTATCGCGCGCACCAATAATAGATACTTCACGATCAAACGGGATCATTTTTTCTGCAATAATTGTATGTGGCGCAAGTTCGGTGCCCGATGCAATAAAATCAGACATTTGTGACCAAATTTCGTCTATTTGACTATCCGATTTTAAACGCCATTGGCCTTTTCCATCGTAACCCGCTTGGCATGTTTTAATAACAAGTGGCTTGCCTAGGATTTTAACTGCGTGTTCAAGATGCGCTTTTTCAGTAATTAATTGATACGGCGCACAAGTTACGTTTGTTTTATCAAGCAATGCTTTTTCAAGCGAGCGATCACCACCGGTTTTAATAGCGGCTTTCCCTGGGTAGAACTTATTGCTGTTACAGCAAAGTGTTAGTACGTCATCAGGAATGTGCTCAAACTCTGCAGTAATTGCATCAGCGTTTAATATTGCTTGCTCAAGTGACGTGCTATAAACCTCACCAGTTAGCGGATGCTTAATTTGCTTGCTGCCTACATCGTATGCAACCACGTTTAAATTAAGCGGCGCGCCTGCAAGACTCATCATACGTGCAAGTTGCCCAGCACCTAATATTAAAATATTCATTATTACTCTGCAGGGTTTGGATTAGCTAATATAGTGTCGGTTTGAGCTTTACGAAACGCTTCAATTTTTGCAAAAATTTCTGGATTTTGACACCCTAAAATTTGTGCGGCTAGTAAACCTGCGTTTGCTGCGCCCGGCTCACCAATTGCAAGTGTGCCCACTGCAACGCCTTTAGGCATTTGGCAAATAGATAAAAGTGAATCAACACCATTTAATGCTTTTGATTTTACAGGCACGCCCAGTACAGGAAGCGACGTAAAAGCAGCAGCCATACCTGGTAAATGAGCCGCGCCGCCAGCGCCAGCAATAATAACTTTAATACCGCGTTCTGCGGCTGAACTTGCGTAATCAGCAAGTAATTGAGGAGTGCGGTGTGCAGACACGACTTTAGTTTCGTACTTAATGCCAAAATGCTCAAGCATAAGTGCTGCATGTTCCATGGTTGGCCAATCTGATTTAGAACCCATAATAATGCCAACAGTCATAAATACTCCTCAGTAATGTATTTTTAAAATAGCGGACTTATGTCCTGTTTAAGCCGGGTATTATACCCAAAGCCATATTAATTGCGACTAATACAAAGCCACAAAAACAAAAAAAGCCATGTTTAAACATGGCTTTTTAGGGTTAACGGGTAAATAGCTAATTAAGCTTCTTTACTCGCTAGGTATTCTGCGTAGTTGCCTCTAAAGTCAATGATTTTACCATCTTTAACTTCCCAAATTCGGGTAGCTACCGATGATACAAATTGACGATCGTGCGATACAAACATTAATGTACCTTCGTAGGCTTCAAGTGCTAAGTTAAGCGCTTCAATAGATTCCATATCCATGTGGTTGGTTGGCTCATCCATTAGCAGTATGTTTGGTTTATGCATCATAATTTTACCAAACAGCATGCGGCCTTGCTCACCACCTGAAATTACTTTAACTGACTTTTTAATATCGTTTTGAGAGAACAACATACGACCTAAGAAGCTACGAACCACTTGCTCGTCGTCGCCTTCTTGTTGCCATTGCTCCATCCACTGAAACAAGTTCATGTCGGTTGCAAACTCATCTGCGTGATCTTGCGCGTAGTAACCAATATTTGCATTTTCTGAGAACTTAAACTCACCGGCTTTAGGAGCTAAGCGCCCTGCTAATGTATTAAGTAATGTTGTTTTACCAACACCATTTTCACCAATAATAGCAATACGTTCGCCAACTTCTACTAAACCTTCAAGTCCAGAAAACAACGTGTTGTCGTCAAAACCTTGCGTTAAGTTATTCATTTCAAGCGCGTTTCTGAATAACTGCTTTTCTTGGTCGAAGCGAATAAACGGCGTTTGGCGTGAAGACGCTTTAACTTCGTCTAACTGAATTTTGTCGATACGTTTAGCGCGCGATGTTGCCTGCTTAGCTTTAGATGCGTTAGCAGAGAAACGTGATACAAACTGTTGAAGTTCAGCAATTTGGTTTTTCTTTTTCGCGTTTTCGCTAAGTAGTTGCTCACGTGCTTGCGTTGCTGCAAACATGTATTCGTCGTAGTTACCAGAGTAAATACGTAGCTCACCGTAGTCAATGTCGGCCATGTGAGTACACACAGAGTTTAAAAAGTGACGGTCATGCGAGATGATTATCATGGTACAGTCGCGTTGGTTTAACACGTCTTCTAACCACTTGATGGTGTAAATATCCAAGTTATTGGTAGGCTCATCAAGTAGCATTATATCTGGGTCTGAAAACAACACCTGTGCAAGTAGCACGCGTAGTTTAAAACCTGGTGCAATTTCTGACATTGGGCCAAAGTGTTGGTCTGTACCAATACCTACGCCTAATAGAAGCTCGCCTGCTTTAGATTCAGCAGAGTAACCATCCATTTCAGCAAACTCAGTTTCAAGATCGGCTACTTTCATACCGTCGTCTTCACTCATTTCTGGTAAAGAGTAAATACGGTCGCGTTCTTGTTTTATTTTCCACAGCTCTTTGTGACCCATGATCACAGTATCAATTACTGAGTATTCTTCGTAGGCAAACTGGTCTTGGTTTAGTTTAGCAACACGTTCATTTGGATCAGTACTTACATTACCTGAAGACGCTTCGAGCTCACCACTTAGAATCTTCATAAATGTTGATTTACCACAACCATTTGCACCGATTAAACCGTAACGGTTTCCGTCGCCAAATTTTGCTGAGATATTTTCAAATAATGGTTTAGCACCAAATTGCATGGTGACATTAGCTGTACTAATAATAGCGCTACCCTCCAAAGGAGTAATGATGTATTTAAATTGCGCGCAGTTTAAACCAAAATGGCCTGTTTTTCTATGAAAGTTTAAAGGCAAACCTCGTCGTTTAAGGCAATTATTATCACTGAGCTACTCGTAATTAAAATAACAAATTAGATTTAGTGTTTTTGCAAATTGTTATTCAACTTAGATAAATTAAAATTCATAAATACATTCATAATAAACCGATATGAGCGTTTAGAATTTGGTATATATTAGGGTCTGTTGATCTTTTAAGGTTAAATTTTCAGCAGTCTGTTTGGTATTAAGGCAAGGCAGAGTCTATGTAGTGTGGTTATTCCCCATAAATGGGCGATAACGTAGCATTAATGCCAAACAGGCGCTGCCCAAAGGGGTCTTCCTAGGGGCTATTTACTCTTTGTTGCTCGGTTTTTACTTAGCTCACTAGGTTACAAACCTCGCGCCGCGATTAAATAGCCCCTAGTTTGAACAAATTTTAATCCGCAAAGATCAACAGACCCTAGAGTAAAAACACTTTTAACGTGTTTGTGTGTTTACTTAACTCATTTTTGTACAACCTATAATAATAAAAAGTTATATTTATGAAAATAAAGCACTTTTAGAGCTTTTGCACTAGTCGCTATTTTTTAATCAAGATGAAATTAATTCAAATTAGAATTTTAACACACCACTTATTACCAATCCTTTTTACCTACAAAATAACTAAAAAAACAAACCTTAGCAACACCTGAAAAACAAAATTAACCTCGAGTGAATGTCAATTAAGTTTGCCGTCCAATTTTGTTGATTTTTTTTCACTTTTGAGCCGTTTATTGCTTTGTTAATCTTCGAACCTGAATTTTTACCTACGTAAAAACACTGAAATTTACACAGGGCAACACACAAGATGAGCAAAAAATTAGCGACACTGATTAGCGCAAGTATTGTATTAGCACCCGCTGTTTCGGCGGTAGAGTTATACAAAGATGATAAAAACACTCTAAAAGTAGGTGGATATCTTGATGTGCGTGTAATTAACACACAAAACGAAACCGAAGTTGTTAACGGTACTTCGCGCATTAACTTTGGCTTTACCCGAAAGCTCAAGAAAGACTGGACTGCCCTTGCACTCGTAGAATGGGGTGTAAACCCTGTTGGCAGCAGCGATATAATTTATAATAATCGTTTTGAATCAATTCAGGACGAGTTTTTGTATAACCGTTTAGGTTACGCAGGCCTTTCACACGAAAAGTACGGTCAACTTACCATTGGTAAACAATGGGGTGCATGGTACGACGTAGTTTATGGCACAAATAATAGCTTTGTATGGGATGGTAATGCAGCTGGCGTTTACACCTATAACAAAGACGATGGCGCTGTAAATGGCACTGGCCGTGGTGATAAGTTAGTGCAGTACCGCAATAGCTATAACGATTTTAGTTTTGCAGTACAAGCGCAGCTTAAAAACAGCGAATTTTATACCTGTGACGTAACCGACATTTCAGAAGAAGAATGCGAAACGCTATGGAACTCTGGCGATAGTGCAGCCCAAGAAGTTGAATTTAACTACACATTTGGTGCATCTGTAACATATACCCCTACCGATATGCTCACGCTTACAGCGGGTATTAACCGTGGCGAGTTTGATTTAACGTTTGGCGATGGTTCTACTCGCAATGTTGAAGATTTAATTTACGGTGCGGGCATTATGTGGGGCAATATTGATAAGCCCGGCCTTTATGTTGCTGCCAACATAAATAAAAACAAAAACCACGACACCGATAATATTGGTCGCTTAATTGATGACGCAATAGGTGTAGAAACATTTGCATCTTACCGCTTTGATAACGATTTTCGCCCTTTTATTGCCTACAACGTGTTTGATGCCGGCGATGATTACGTAATTCAGCCAAACTTTAACGCCGATCCTGACGATGTATTTAAGCGTCAGTTTGCTGTTATTGGCCTTCACTACTTAATTGACGAAGACACTATTGCCTACGTAGAAGCGCGTAAAGACTTTAGCGACTTTGAAAGTGATAACGACGATCAACAAGCACAAATGGAGCAGTCGGAAGATGACGGTATAGCATTTGGTTTTAGATATAAGTTCTAAATATAAGCTCTAAATATAAGTTTAAAAACGACTACAACTTCCCTAAGCACAACCATTTTAGCCCTTTTAACTTTTTTAACTGGGCTTTTTTTATTCCGCCATACTTTTTTCAATACTCAATTTTGCATTTAAGGCTATTTTAACAAATGCATTAACAGCCGCATTGGTATCTGCTTTTTTAATTTGTAATAGCACCGGGATTTGCGTGAGTACGTCGCTCAGTTTTATAAAATGGCACCCTTCACTATATAATTTACGTACGCAATAAGGCGCAATTGCCACACCAAGGCCAGCAGCCACTTCAGTAACTAATGTTTGCATATGCCTAGGTTGGCTAATAATGTTCGGTGAAAAATGAGCTTGTTTGCATTGCAAAATGGTTTCATCAAAAAGACCAAGTGCTTCCTCTCTATTAAAAATAATAAAGGGTTCATTTTTTAGCTTAGCTAAATCAATATTTTTATAATTTGCCAGCGCATGGTTTTGATTAACGATGGCCACCAATGAATCTACATAAATAGTATGACTTACAAATTCATCATTAATTGAATCAGGTAAAGGCCGTGAAAAACCCACATCAATTAAATCATTTTTAAACGCATGTATCTGCTCAGTTGCAGTCATTTCAAACAATGTAACGTGCACGCTTGGGTATTGCTGTTTATATTCTCGAACCAGTGCTGCCATAAAGGTTAAACATGCCGAGCTTAAGTGCGCAATATTAAGTGTACCTACCTGCCCGTTGTGGGCACGTTTAACCTGAGTTTTAGCTTTGTCAGCTAGAGCCAAAATAGCGCGTGCATCTTTTAATAGCTGCTCACCCGCTTGAGTTATTGCAACATCGCGTGAGTTTCTTATAAACAGCACAACATCAAGCTCGCTTTCGAGCTGTGCAATATGCCTACTTATTGCAGGTTGCACGGTGTGTAGCTCTTTGGCCGCTTCTGAAAAACTCTGATGCTTAGCCACGCTGACAAAACTTTTTAATGTTTTAATATCCATCATGTACCTTAAATACATTATCTGTATAGATTCCATAAAATAATATCATTTTTGTTATAGGTAAAGAACTCATACCATAGCTATATGAGTTAACAACACAAGACAGCTATGACCAAGCCCAAACAAAATCAGTCATTAAGTCGATTTATTTTATTACTAATGACCACTGCAATTGCCGCAACAGCAGCAAACTTGTACTACAACCAGCCTATTTTACCGCTTATAGCGAACGAATTTAATTTAACTGATTCGCAACTTGGGAGTATTCCCGCGCTTACACAAATTGGTTACGCGTTTGCGTTATTATTTATTTCTCCTTTGGGTGACTCAATTGCTCGCAGGCATTTAATTACTATTTTGTCGTGCTTATTAGTAGTGGCTTGTAGTGCAGCAATGCTTGCACCTAACTTACCTTTATTACTTATATCGGTATTTTTAATTGGTGTAAGCGCTAATATAACCCAGCAATTAATACCCTTTGCAGCATCGCTTGTATCGAGCGAGCAAAAAGGTGCCACGTTAGGCACATTAATGATGGGCTTAACCATCGGTATTTTACTTTCAAGAACGTTAAGTGGGTTTGTAGGTGAGCAATTTGGTTGGCGAAATGTATTTTTAATGTCGGCAGTACTCGCGGCATTATTTGGTATATTACTGCGCGTGTTTTTACCTAGCAATAAGCCACACACTAATTTGCGTTACTGGCCTCTCATTAAAAGTACGTTGGCGTTGTTTATTAAACATAAATCACTGCAGCACTTTACACTTTCGGGCGCATTTTGGTTTGCATCATTTAATGTGCTTTGGGCAACACTTGCAATTTATGTAAGTAACGAGCCATTTAACTACAACGCTCAACAAGCGGGTTTATTTGGTGTAATAGCATTGGCTGGCGTAATTGGGGCTAAGTCATCGGGTAAATGGGTCAGCAAACTAGGATCTAAAGCTCTAATTATGATTGCACTTACGCTTGCGGCAATCGGCTTTGCTATTACAGGTTTGTTTAATGGAAGTTTAGCGTCGTTAGTTATTGGCATTATTTTAATCGACTTTGCCATATTTAGTGCGCAAGTGGCTAACCAAGTGCGTGTTTTTAGTATTGACCCCACTGCGCAAAGTCGCATAAATGGAATTTACATGCTGGGTTATTACATTGGAGGCGCTGTTGGCTCAATGGTTGGTGTTAAAGCATTTGCACTTTATCAATGGCATGGCGTTGTTGCTGTAAGCATTATATTTATTTTGCTAAGTGGCATTTTTAATTCATTTGCTAAAAAGTAATCGCTTAAAACTTAAGGAGTAAAAATGGGTACGTTAAAAACAGCGGGTAGCTTTACATTACTGTGTATCGCCAGCTTAACTATTATGGTGGGAACCCTACTTGCGCCAGGTTTAGTAAGTATTTCACAAGGATTAGGTATAACCGATAACACCGTACTTTTAATTACGTTGCCATCGTTAGGCGCTGTGGTTTTTGCGCCGCTAGCAGGAAAATTAATAGATAAATACGGAGCTTATAAACTTTTAGTAATTGGGTTATTTTTATATGGGGTTGCAGGTGCCAGTGCTTACTTTTTAAAAGGCCCAACGCTTGTATTTGCTAATCGATTTTTACTCGGCGGTATAACTGCTGTGGTAATGGCAAGTTGTACGGTTTTAATTTCTGCTTGGTACACAGGCGAAGCACGCCTTGGCATGATTGCAAAACAAGGCATGGCGATAGAGTTAGGCGGTGTTATATTTTTATTTTTAGGCGGATTATTAGCGTCGCAATTTTGGGCGCTGCCATTTTCACTTTATTTAATAGCGTGGGTATTTTTGGCTATGCTTTTATTATTTGTGCCAAGTAAAAACTCACTGGCTAGTAATAGCGATGAAGTGTCAGAACATCTACACCACAAAGCTAACAATGGCCTCTCGTTAAAAAGCGTTTATGTAATTTCAACACTCGCGATGACCATATTTTTTACGTCTACTGTTTTACTGCCCATTACAATGAACGAGGAAAACTTTAACGAATCACAAATAGGCCAACTACTCGCATTTATATCTTTAGTGGCTGTAGTTACCGCAGGCTTTATGCCTAAAATAACAAAGAAGCTTGGTGAGCCCAAGGTTTTGGCATTTGCCTTTTTAGCGTTTAGTTTATCGTATATTTGTTTTACACAAGTAAGCACCCTACTTTTAATTTTAGGCGCAATATTAATAGGTATAGGATTTGGTTTTAGTATCCCGCTTTTAAACCATATGACGGTAGAGCTCAGTGATGTGAAAGTACGCGGCCGTAATTTATCGTACTTTACGATGGCTGTATTTTCGGGTCAGTTTTTTACCTCATTTATGCAGTACATACCTGGTGGTGAAAAAAACGTATTTATAATTTGTAGCGTTTCATCATTTATAATTGCACTGGTATTGTTTTTTAAACCGATCAAAGCAAAGTAGTAGTAACTTAAAAAAGAGCATTTTTATAAATGCTCTTTTTTATCTAAACCTCCCGCTTTATTATTTGCACTACCTTACTGATTACTTTTTTTTAATTTGACTCTATTGCTAAGTTTAGCATTATAACAACACTTAGTATGATGTGTTCCTTTGCTATAAAGCCACCAGCTAATTTATATTAACTGCATTAAGAGTGTAAAAAGATGGTCAAATTATATTGAAATTGCAAAGTACTTACACTGCTTATTGCTGATCACAAAGGCGTAAGGCTGATTAAAAGCAGTAACAAATAGATGCGTATATGCTCATAGGTACTGACAGCATTCTAACTCAATAGCTACGCACTGTATATAAATACAGTGCGTGTATTTCCTGTGCAAATATAATTTAAACCAACTTTCCTTTGTAAGTCGTTAATAATATTAAACTAAGTAAAGTGCTATAAAATTGATTGAGCATTCTAAATACACAAAACAGCGATAACTGTATATACATACAGCTATCACTTAAACCTATCTAACCTACTTTTTAATAAACGCACTATAACCAGCTAATGCCTTTGATACACTAAGTGGTGGATTATCTGAATGCTCAGCACCTTCGTTTATAGCGCTTTGCCACGCAAGGTTATTATTAGGGTTTGCTTTTAAAGCAGACTCTAAATTATTAAACGCTTTTAACATTAACGGATGCTCCGCTCCACCCACCGATAGATATAAATAAGTAGGCGCCTTAACTTTGTTAGCTTGAGTAGTTAAAAACGCTTCTACATTATTAACCACTGTCATATCGTCATACCAAGCCGCTGGGCTAAATGCAAAGTAACCATTAAACAGTTCAGGCCTTGTATGAAGTGTATAAAGTACAAAGCTGCCACCGGCCGAAAAACCACTTAATACACGGTTATTACTAAGCTTATATTTTGCCGATAAATACGGGAATAACTCAGTTTCAATAAACGCTAAAAACTTGTCGGCTTCACCATTAGGCTCTATTAGTGATTCGCCCTCAGGGCGCGCTTGTGTATTTACATCTTGGCGAGCATAAGGAGGCACTAAATCGCGATTACGTGTATCTGTAAAAAACAAATTAGGAATAGACACCAATATAGCCTTATCCCCTTTTTCGCTCTTAGCTTGTTTTGTAAGTGCTTTGTCCCATGTATCTAAATTAAAGTTGCCATCGGTTTTAATAATTAACGGATACGCTTTTTTAGGATTGTAATTAGCGGGTAATCTTATAAACACTTTGCGCGACTCATTAAGCACGCTTGAGTTAATTGTTACGTCTGTATAGGCCGATACATAATGGTTGTAATAGCGTATGGCTAAAATACCGATAGCAAAAATGACTACGGCTAAACTTAAATTAATAAAATAGTGTTTTGTTATTTTTATTGCCATGCGGCGTTCCTTCAAATGTTTAAGAGTTATTTAATCGAGCTTAACCCATTGTTTTATTTCAAGCGCAGTCATAATAAGCTCAACCGAAAATGCGGCTAAAATCATCCCCATCACACGCGTTAAAATAGACGCGCCGCCAGTACCAATAAGCTTAATTATTTTACCCGAAAGCAGCAACAGTATTAATGTAATACCCAACACACCAAGTGTAACAAGCGCTGTGCCTATTTGAGTAGTAATTGGGTGAATATGATTGTCGGTAAGTAGTATCACCGCCAAAATAGCTCCAGGGGTCGCAGTTGCTGGTATAGCTAGCGGAAACACTGCTATATCGTGATCGGGGTCTTGTTTAGCTTTGTTAGAATCGTTTCCAAATATCATTTGCAGGCCAAACAAAAACAATATAATTCCGCCCCCTAACTGAAACGACACCAACCTAATTCCCATCGCATTAAGTATTAGCTGCCCTATTAAAATAGAACCCAATAGTACGCAACCAGCGTAAAGCACCGTTTTAAAGGCTGTTTTACGACGTTGTTGATCTGTTAAATGAGAAGTAAGCGCAGCAAACAGCGCCATAGTGCCTATTGGGTCAATGGTAGCCCAAATAACAAGCGCATCTTGAGATAGTTTTTCTAGCATATAAAATCCTTGTTAAGCGTAAATATTTAATAAAACACGGGTAACAAATTCATTTGCTTACGCTTAACTATAATAGAAAGCCGTTATTTTTTGTATTTAATTTACACTTGGAGGCGTTGACCTTTCAGGATTGAAAAAAGATAAGCACTTATAATTGCCGTCTTTCGTTAAAGTGATTTATGCCAAATAGAATTTTCTCTTAAACTAAAACCTAACTTAATAAGTAAATTATGGGAACGTGCATTGTGTGCACTCACCTCAGCCGATAAATGTTTAAGCGCAATTTCCTTAAGTAGCGTTTCAATAAAACCGGTGACTACTTCAAACATTACGCCTTTATCCCAAAAGTCGGGGTGCAGCTCAAATCCTATAAACGCACTACTTTTACACGGCGTTAAATTATAAAGCCCACAAGTACCCATTAACTTTCCAGATGTATTATGTTCAATTGCAACTCTAATCACTTCGCCTTCGTAGTAGGCACTAATATCATCTTGTATTAATTGTTTGATTTGAGTTTTGCTGAGCGGTGTTTCGTAGTCGTTAAATTCTGACACATGCGGGTGGTTTAAAATATTAAATAAACACGCAGCGTGTTTGTGGGTAATTAAACGCAGCGTAACGCGTTCAAGCTTTGTGGTATTAAACATTTTATTTAAGTGGTTAGTTAAATTAGCTCTTTATGGGCAGGCATTATTAACTTACCATACCCCATTAACAAGCATTATCTTTAAAGCAAAAAGAGTGGATAACGTAATGAGTGACGATTTTCAAGTAATACAACCCACTACCACAGTATATTGCCCAAAGCGCGGCGAAGGCTGGACCTTAACAGGCATTACTAATATTAACGAGTTTACCTCAGTAATGTTTGACGGCACACGCTATACACTGCCGGCACGCGAAATAGTAGAAGAACTTCTTCCTAACCAATTAGCGCGTGAGCAAAATAGCTAACCAAACACATACACAATAAAAAGGCTGCAATTTTGCAGCCTAATATCTAATTAACGAGTTAAAATGCTTCGTCTTCACTGTAAACATTAACGTTTAACTCGTCCTCATCTTCAAATACTACAAACGAAATAGGCTTACAGCATACTTGGCAGTCTTCTATGTATTGCTCATCAATATCTGCTGCATCAAGTAATACTTCTATACTTTCTCCACAATAAGGGCAGCTTATTGATTTTTCAGTTAACTGGTTCATTTATCACCTGCTAATTTATATCTCGAATGTTGTCACTTTAATGAACAAGCCAGCATAATTCAACACCCCATTAAATAACGCTTATTTGGCTAACCCAATTAAACCATGCTGCTAACTAAAAAGTGATCTAAATACCTGCTTTACGTTTATAAAACATCATAAGCACATTAGTTTGCACCATATATAAGTTAGCCAGCTAAAACTATGCCTCTAGAATGAAATAGTATTAGCACTTAGCGGGTCTAACTTCATAAGTATTTAAACTCACACTTCAGGTGGATAATTTTATGAAAAAATCACTCGCACTCGCATTAACATCTGCCGCAATGTTGTTTAGCACATTTACTCATGCAGCTAAAACCGAAAAAGCCGTTTTAGCTGGAGGTTGTTTTTGGTGTATGGAAAGTGACTTTGAAAAGCTAGAAGGCGTAACCGATGTAATATCGGGCTTTACTGGCGGCAAACTTAAAAACCCGACATACAATGGTAATCACAAAGGCCATTACGAGGCCGTAGAAATCACATACGATCCAGCCATAGTAAGCTATCAAGGTATACTTGATCATTACTGGGTTAATATTGATCCCTTTGATGCCAGAGGCCAATTTTGCGATAAAGGCCCTAGTTACTTAAGCGCTATATTTGTTGAAAACGACGAACAACGTAAATTAGCTGAAAAAACAAAAGCAACAGTAGTTGCCGAGTTCCCTAATCAAACTGTGGTTACACCTATACTAAACGCAAGTACCTTTTATCCTATTAAAGGGAGGGAAAGCTTTCACCAAGATTATTACAAAAACAACCCAATCCGATACAACACATATCGTTGGCGTTGTGGTCGCGACAGCCGCCTAGAAGATATTTGGGGCGACAGAGCAACCCACTAGTATTTATTAAGCAACTTAAATTACACCAACAAAAGGCTGCGTATTGTGCAGCCTTTTACCTATCTACAAAGCTAGCTTTCTCTGCTTCAAAAAGTATACAAATCTTAATTATCAATAAATAGTATATTCTGTTTCCTAAAGCAGGCTGTTTATCTACTGAATCAAATGCAATAAATTGCACTCCTAGATTGATATAAACCAAATTCAACAACTGGAGTTACACAAAATGTTTGCCAATCAATTACAGCTAGCGCGTGCTCTAGAGTTACCAACACGCCA
Source organism: Pseudoalteromonas sp. APC 3358 (assembly GCF_030408075.1). Taxonomy (NCBI): domain Bacteria; kingdom Pseudomonadati; phylum Pseudomonadota; class Gammaproteobacteria; order Alteromonadales; family Pseudoalteromonadaceae; genus Pseudoalteromonas; species Pseudoalteromonas sp. APC 3358. The sequence continues at coordinate 164,115 of NZ_JASDCE010000008.1, read as the reverse complement.
AGCCATGCTTTACCGTGAACCATCAGTACAACAATTTTGGAATAACAATACCGACCTAATTAAAAACGCGTGGAGCGAATGGGAAACAACATCAATAGATGGCTCAACGTTTACGCTTGACGACACACTACTTGATAAAAACCTACGCGAAGCAGTAAAGCAAGCATGGGAAGATCCATCAAAAGAGCTGGCCGTAAAAGCGTTATTACACGAAGTAGCGCCTGATGTATTTCAATTTCAATTTTTTGATCCAGAGCGCCTTGCCGTATTACGCGGGTATTTAGAACAAGTATGGAATTCGCAAATTCCTATGCGCCCACCATATGGCATAGTGTTAAATCGCCGTGGTGCCATGCTTGATAGCCGATCAGAAGGTTATTTAGCAGCGCCAAGCTTTCAAGCGTTTTATAACGAAATACTAAACACTTATATGCGCCCTATTTCGCGTATGTTGTTCCCGGAGGTTACGGGGTTTGATACACAAACATTTGGTTTTTCTATTTATTATGAGCCAAACACAGATTCGTCAATTCGCCCACATACCGATGCATCGGCCGTAACGCTTAATATTAACTTAAACTTACCAGGCGAAGAGTTTACAGGGTCAGAAGTTGACTTTTATCACCCGTACACAGGCGACATTAAATCACTTACGTTTAAGCCCGGCACTGCCATGTTACATCGTGGCAATATTGCACACGCAGCAAAGCCTATTACCAGTGGTGAGCGAACTAATTTTGTTTTGTGGTTGTATGGAGAACGCGGGCGATTACCAGCACAAGGTGCACCACGCATTCCTATTGATGCTAAACAGCGCTGGATTAACCCTAAAAAGACGAACGACGGCTATGCACCATTTTAATCGAGTTATTAACTAAGTTTTTAGCTAAGTTTTTAGCTAAGTTTTTAGCTAAGTTTTTAACTAAGCAAAAAGGCTGCTTAATTTAAGCAGCCTTTTTGTTAGTATCGTTTTAGCTTACGTTTAAAATTTATACGTTGCAGATAGCCTTACACTTCTGGGTGTGCCCGGTTGAACCCATGCATCAGCAAATGAGTTAGTGTAATAGGTTTCATCAAACAGGTTATCTACTTCTGCACGCAAGCCAATTGCCTTAGTTACATCAACATCTATAAACGTACGCGCTGTGGTATAGCTTGGTAGCTCAAAATCGGTACCAAAAAAGCCGTTTCGTGAGTCTACATAAACTAAACCTGCGCCAAACTTAATTGCTTTGCCATATAACTCAGCTGATTTAACAAGCTGTAAACTAAGTTGATGTTTAGGAATATTTAATAAAGAACTACCCGCTTCAACGGTATAGCCAAAGTTAGCATCAAAAAATGAGTTTTCAATAGTTGCATCAACATATGCATACGATAACCATAGGCTTACATCATCCGTTAGCTCACCGTTTATATCAACCTCTATGCCTTTGCTTTGTGCTTCGCCTATTGCAGCAAAAGTAAATGCAGTGGGATCGTCAACCACCAGCATGTTGTCTTGCTCTACTTTAAACATCGCGATAGTGCCAAATAAAGCGCCATTGTTTAAAGTAAATTTAACTCCCAACTCTGTTGAAGTAGATTGATTTGGTTCAAACCCATCGCCATTTGTATCAGTGCCTGATAAAGGCCTAAAGTTTTCGCCATAAGCGGCATAAACAGATACAAACTCGCTCGCCTCATACACAACACCTAACTGGGGGCTAACACGTGACTCATTTTGTTTTGATTGTGTATCAGCTAAACGATTATTGAGTGTTTGCTGGTAGTCATCAAAACGTATACCAATACGTACATCAAGCTTATCGGTTAGGCTTATTTGGTCTTGTATAAATACACCTAACGATTCTTGCACTTCTAACTTATCGGTATTGGCCGTTGGCGTAGGTAACTCATATGCTCCATATACAGGATTAAAAACATTTATATACTGATCGCCACGTACACGAAGAACAAGTTGATCATTTTCGAACTTATCAGAATCAACCCCAATTATTAAACGGTGATCCAACCCTGCAACCTCTAAATTACCTGTAACCTCTGCTCTAAATACCTGATATTTTGCATTGTAATCACGGTAGCGCCTAAACCGATTTACTTCGTCATCAATCACGCCATCAAAACCGGTTTCGGTAGCAAACCCTTCAAGCGAGGTATCGCGGTAGTTAGCGCCCAGCAATACGCTCCAATTATCATTAAAGTCATGAATAAACTCTAATTGATGGCCAAGTACGTCAGCCTCTATTGGGCCATCACCTGGCTCACCTAAAAAGCGGCTCTGTGGTATTAAACCAAGTTCGCCATCTATGGCTAATACCCCTCTATCAAAAGGGACCTCTTGGTCGCTGTATTCAAGCTCATATATTAGTTGGCTGTTGTCATTAATATTCCACGTTATTGATGGGCTAAAGCCTTGTTTAGTTGTCTCTATTGTATCGCGAAAGCTTTTTGCGTCTTCATAAAAACCAACCAGTCTAATTGCTACGTCGTCGCTAAGGGGCGTGGTGTAATCTACATCAGCGCGGTAGGTGTCAAAGCTGCCTACGCTTAGCTTTAGCTCGCCGCTTGTATCAAACGTTGGGCGCTTAGTAACGAGATTTACTGTACCGCCAGGTTCACCACGGCCAAATAAAGCAGCACGTGGACCTTTTAACACCTCAACCGATTCAATACCCGACAAATCACGTGAGCCACCAAAACCACGCCCGGCATTAAACCCATTAACAAGGTAATTGCTTGGCAAGTTTTCATCGCCTACAAAGCCACGTAGCGCAAAGCTATTCCAAAGTCCGCCAAAGTTATTTTGACGCGCTACCGATGCCGATAAATCAAGCGCTTGATTTAAATTTATAGCACCTGCGTTTTCAAGCGCTTCTAAATCTATTTTTAATTCTGATTGCGGTGTTTCTAAAGGGCTAAAATTGCCTTGATAAGCTTGGCGCGAGCCAATCACTGCCAATCTTTCTATAGGGCTATTATTTACGCTGTCATCCTTTGGGGTTTGTTCAGCAGCCATAGCGTGGCTGCTAAACAAACTGACTAAGCATGCGCTTAAATAGCTGAGCTTTAGCCCATTTTTATTGGTATTCATTATAAACCTTGTTAATTAGTTGACTCATAAATTTTCTTTTAGCTTAACGCCTGTAACGTCAGGCTCATCCGTTTCATTAAGCATTGTTTTTTTAAAGCTAGGCATACTCTTAAGCGCAGCTTTAGGTGGATTGCCTTTTATAAACAGCCAAGGGTAGTAAAACTCCCTTAAACTTTTATGAAATCCTCGCATACGGTATTCGTATCTAAATGCAGCTAAAGCATCAGTGCTCGCCAATCGAGTAAAACTGCGTTGTAGCAATAGTGGTGGTGAAAACCACGATACAATCCCCGCTAGTTGATACTTTGTATGCGCTGCATCACGATAAGCATGTGAAAGTTCACCTGTTTTTTCGTCTCCAACTTGCTGAAATGCGTAATACCATTTCCACTCAAACTCGCTTTGCATATCAACATGATCTTTCCACTGTGGATTTGACGCTACAAAAGCATCCATTGTGGTTTTCTTTGGTAAGTCCCATGCATCGTTAACTGCCTCACGCTGAGTAAGCACAATGTCGCCGCCTTTTGGTGAGTGAACCGTTTTGTTTATAACTAAATCGCCTAAAATAGGAATAATAAAGGCAACTAACACCCAAAAACCGATTAATGTTGAAGCAACACGCGGCGCACTATTGGCATTTTTGCCCCACCACACACTAAGCAAAGTCCAAAACGCAATGTAAATTACACATATAAAAGTAACAAACCCCACATCAGCAAGGGCCGAATGACTAAACAAAGTACCTACATAAAATGGCAACATTAAGCACACTATTACCGCTATCAACCTTACAGCTATACGCGCCCCCCATAATGCAAAGTACGACTTAGCCGTAGTCACTAATAAGTCATGCCTGGCGCTTGTTCGCTCATTAGCAAATAAATCATGAAATAATAAAATAACTATCAGCGGTGCTAATGCACTAATTACAAATACAAAATCAATTTTACCTGCCTGCGCTAGCTCTGCGTTTTGTGAATCGCTCTCGTAAATTTGTCCCTCTAGGGCAAGTAAATTTAAGCGGTGTTTCCACGGATAAATATCGCGCTCGCCTAAAGCAGCAAACGCTAAATTTGAAGGTGCTGAATACGTTAAATGAAAGCTGTAATAGGCAAGCGAACCAGCATCACTGTATTTATTTTGTACGTTAGCTAATTCAGTTAAATCAGCCGTTTTTAAACGCTCAATAGTATGTTGTTGCTGGCTTACTTCACTAAGGCCGCTGAAAACTGCAAACCCCGATATAGCAAATGTACATGCTAGTAATATCACTAAATATTTTTGGCGAAGTAAAAAACGCCATTCACGAATTAGCTGTGAAAATACATAACTCATAACAAACGCTTCCCTACAAATTTAATACCGCCTAACAGCACTGCAATCCAAAGAAATAACTGTAAAAATGCAGGGATACTTCGCTGCGCTCTTACTTGTGCGGTATCTACATTAAAAGTAAAGTTTTGCAGTACTTGCCAATTTTGTGCACTTACACGAGCTTGCTTAGTCGCTTCGGTACTGGCATTGCGGTTCATATCGTCTTGGTAGCTAAGCTTTTCTACATGAACTTTGTTAAGCCCTTGCACAAAGTCAAAACGCAACTGTTCGGTTTCACGCAAAAAGCGGTGATGAGTTTCAATACTCGTCCCTACTACTATCATCGATAACGACCGAATAGCCACCATAGGTGAAACCCAGCCAAAATAACGAGATACCTTCGTTTGTTTAAGCTCAGCTTGCATACGTTGCTGGGCAAATTTGTTTAGTACGTTAGTCAATTTTGCTTCAGATTCGCTGGCTACTAATCCTCTAAAATTAACGGGTAGCTCATCTATACTTTTAACGTTGTACTTTTTAAGAAGTGATTGTTTAAATTGCATAAAGGCAGGGTCGTTTGCGTTATGGCCGTCGCCTAATTTTCTAAGTTGTGCTTTTACAGCAAAGTCTGTTTCTATTTTACCGGCAGATGGCACAGCCGTTGAAGCACTGGTACTTGCTACGCGTGGCATAACAATACACAGTAAAATCCACACAAAGGCAAGTGCGGTAAAGCTACCACTGTTTTTACTAAACACGCTCGATGCCAGTAAAATCAGTAATACCCACACAGTTAAATATAAAGCGTAGCCAACAACAAAACTTACAACTGCCAGTAAGCTTTCGCCCGCAGCAAGTGTAAATAAAGCCGATACCGTAAGCGGAGTTAAAATTAAGCCTACAACAGAAAGTAGCGCCAATCCTTTACCTGCAATTAGCGTTACACCCGATGTGCCTTGCGATAACAAATACGAAAGCGTTTGCAATTCGCGCTCTCGGCTAATACCGCTGTAGCCAATTAATATTAATAATAAAGGTGCGAGTGTTTGCACAATAAATGCAGGCGTTAAACTGCCTAATTTAGTTAATGCAGTCCCTTGGCGACTATCTGCAAACATTGCGCTGTTTTGTCTGTGCCCTTCTAAAAATATAGAGTTGCCTGTGTAAGCGTCAATACCAGGGTCAAGCGTACTAAGTGGCGAAGGCGTTCTAAACGCATAATGCCCGTAATGCACCATTCTGTGTGGATGGCGGTCGGGTTGATCAACAAAGCTTTTATCGCTTGTTGTTTGTAACTCATGGCGAGTATGGCTTAGCTCCATCATGGTAATAGCCGTTACAATGACCGAAGCAAGCGTGAGCACCAAACCTATAGCAAGCACGGTCATTGCTAGTTTTGAGCGAAGCCAATAACGCCACTCATCTTTGGCAACAATCACCACCTTTGAAAAGTTATTTATACTCATTAAGCACCTCTTTTAGCGTGATGCCCAAACGCAGCGTGTACTTGCTCGGTATCAATACGCCCACTTTGGGGCGCATCAAACTCTCCCACCAGCTCACCGTTTTTTAGTAAACCAATTCGATTAGCGACTTGGCAGGCACCGTATACATCGTGGGTAACCATTAAAATGGTCGCACCCGTTAATGCAAGCTCTCGTACAAGTTGATTAAATTCATCAATAGCAACAGGATCAAGACCAGAGGTTGGCTCATCAAGTAAAAAAATGGGTGCTTCACGCAGTATCGCAAGTACAATTGCTGTTTTTTGCCTCATGCCTTTTGAATAAGTTTGCATGTGGCGATCCCACGCATCGTATTGCAGTGCAACACGATTAAAAGCCGCGTTAATTTGCTCATCTGATTTTTTAATATCAGCGAGTGATAAAAAATATTCAATATTTTCACGAGCAGTTAAATGCGGATATAACGTAGCCGACTCTGGCAAATACGCTGTTTTACCTCGCACAAAATCAAGCGCTTTACTCACCTCTTTACCCGCTACTTTTACAGAGCCTTCGGTTGGTTTATTAAACCCAAGTAACGTTTTTAACGTGGTTGATTTACCCGCACCATTACCACCTAGTAGCGCATAAACCTCACCTGCAGCCACACTAAAGCTTAAGTTTTTTAAAATAGCGTTATTTTTAATACTAAAATTTAAAGAACTCACTTCAATCATCGCATCACTCAGGACGGCGTCTGCATTGCTAAGTTGTTTATCAAAAGTTTTAGGGGCAATTGTTGGTGTTTTATTAATCGCGGTAGGTGCTGTCACACTCAAACTCTATTTAGGGAAATTAGATGGCGTGAATGTTATACTATATCAAATGCCAATTGCAACAATATAACATCCCAATAGTTAACAAATAAGATAATTATGGTTACTTAGTTAATAAATTATTACTTTAGGAGGTAAAAATTAAAGCAACTTTAATAACCCCTTTTATGAGGAATTTAGGATGGTGTTATGTGTATTTATTTACAATTTAACGTAAATTAAAAACCAAGCATAAAGAGTGTATTTTTTTTAGCTTTGCCATGCTAACGCCTTTGGTAAAATCTTATGTTGAGTAAGTTGGTAATTTTAAAAAATGTGCTATCTTTTTATTATCCATATCATAAAAATAAGCGCTAACATGTTGTTCCGAGGTACAATTGCCATAGCCATATTGGTAATTTCTGCTGCTAATAAAAGCGATGCAAATGAAATAGACGTGCAATTTAGTGGTTTTGCATCTTTAACACTCAGTTACACTGACGATTCAGATATCGGCTTTGCATCAAATTATTTAAACGAAAACGATACCGGTTTTTCAGTAACGCGTGATTCAATTTTAGGTGGGCAAGCTAATATCTCGCTCTCAAAAAACTGGGACTCTGTGGTTCAAGTAGTAGTACAAGATCATAGCTTCAAAAGTCTTGATAACTTTTTAGAACTCGCTTTTATTCGTTATCGCCCCTCGCGCCACTGGGCTATTCGTGCTGGCAGGCTAAACAGCGACCTTTACTTACTCTCTGAATATCCTTATGTAGGATACGCCTATTTGTGGATCCGCCCTCCTCATGAATACTACTCTTTTGCAAACATTGCAGGAAATTACGACGGTGTGGATATTGAATACAGTAAAGCCATTGATGAAGGTTTTTTACGTTTAAAGCTCGCATATGGAAGCTCTACAGCAAAGTTAAAAGCCTATAATGATGACTTTTTTATTGATTTTGATAATTTAACCACCTTTAGTGCCACCTATTCTCTAGATGCATGGACCGCACGTTTCTCTTTATCTAAATCAGATTTTGGAGGCTATAAGTTAACCTCATTGGATGATTTTTTAGCCTTACTAGACGCAGTACCACAAAGTATATGGCCACAAGCACAAACGATATCTAACAAATTTAATACCAAAGGCCACAGTATAGAATACGCGGCGTTTGGACTAACCTACGATCATAATAATTGGCTTATTCAATCTGAAGTAGGTATTTCAGAATCCGATTGGATAATAGCTCCATCAGTACTCAATACTTATATTAGCGCTGGTTATAGGGTAAACAATGCAATATTTTACACTAGCTTTTCAGCAGCAAAAAATCGTCACGATGTTATACAAGTAAACGAACCTGTTTTTTCACCAGGCATACCCGATCAAATTTCAGAACCAATACAACAGCTAGCACTTGCAACACAGGCTGCTATTAAGGTGCCTTATGTTCATCAGCATTCAATTAACATAGGTGTAAAATGGCAACTGTCGGAGCGATTAGCGCTAAAAGCTCAACTAGACCGCTTTGATATAAAGCCCGAAGGCGCGGGTTTATGGAGTCTTAGTAATCCTGCCGATGTCGACAAAGGCCACAAAGTACATATGCTCAGTTTGAACGCTAGTATGGTATTTTAACAATGATGAGCTATCGTAACTCACTCCTTTATGTGTTGCTGCCGCTATGCCTCCTGCTTGTTAGTGTTAATGCCAAATCTACAGAGTTTGTAGTAGTGGTAAATAAAAGCAATACAATTAACGCCTTGTCTAAACGCGAAGTTATTGATATTTACATGGGCCGTTATTTAACGTTTCCTGATGGTGAAACCTCTAAGCCACTTGATTTACCGGCGCAATCAACATTAAAAAATGATTTTTACCTGCAACTAGTCAACAAAGATGAGCAAAAAATTAATGCTTATTGGGCAAGGTTATTATTTTCAGGGCGTGCAAAGCCTCCATCACCGTCAACATCCGTTGAAGATGCGTTAAACAAAATAGCTGCATCACAATTTGCAATTGGTTATATTCCTCAATCGCAAGTTACAGACGCAGTAAAAGTGGTATACACATTTGATAAAAATTAGCCAAGCACTCTACGTACGCGTTGCTCTATCAATCGCAATTGTCGCCATTGTAGTTACATTAGTATCGTCAACACTTTCTTATTACTCGGGTCTTAAAGAAAAGAAAAACACCAATTACCTACTCGTGCAGCAGTTAGCACAAACAATGGGAAAAACAGCCGCCATAGCAGCCTACCTAAACGATCGTGAATTAAGCCAAGAAATTATTAATGGCTTGCTAAGTAACGACTTAGTGCAAGGTGCAAGCTTAGAAGGAGAAGTAAACCCAAAAGGAGAAATGGATTTATTTATTGCAAGTGGCTCTACTAACAAGAAAAAAGAAGCTGTGTTAATTAAATTAGTTCACCCCTTTATAGAAAACACTTTTATAGGTGTACTGGCCATATACCCCGACGATAACTTTATTGAACAACAAGCACAGTCATCACTTATAAAAGAATTTATTTTAATGCTGATTCAATCAATCGTCATCGCTTTTTTTGTGTCGCTGGTTGTACGCAAATGGCTCACTCAGCCTATTCAAAACCTAACAGACAGCTTTGCGACAATTGATCCTACCAATCCCGAAACCATGACAATGCTAGAGTTTAAGCAAGGTAAGCGAGACGAAATAAGCAGGCTAACGCAAGGTATAAACGCCTTAATGCATGAGTTAAAGCTAACCATTAGTAATGAGCAATCTCTTCGTAAAAAAACTCAAGAACTAGAAGCTAAATTTAGACTTATTTTTGAACAAGCCAGCGCCGGTATTTGTTTATTAGATGACAAAAATATTATCACCACCTTTAACCCCGCGTTTAAACATTACTTTACCGTACCCGGCGAAGAAGAATTATCAACCTTGCACTTTCCTGCTCTATTAAATAACGTTGATGAATTACAAAACCTGCTTGCAGATATACGTTGTGATAAAAACCCACCACAAGCAACCCTAGATATAGAGTGCAAAGTGGGATATAAAACCATTTGGTTGCACTGCTTATTTGTAAGACTAACAGAGCAACGTGAAACAAAGCGAAGCGTTCAACAAGAACACTTAGTTGAAGTAATTTTACATGATGTAACTGAGCGCGCCGAACGCGAATTTCAAACTCGCTTTGAAGCCGATCACGACCCACTTACTGACCTACTTAATCGCCGTGCCGGCGAAAAGCGTCTTAAAAAAGCACTGCGCGAGTGCATTAAACACAATCAGCACCTAGTACTAATGATGATTGATTTAGATAAGTTTAAACCCATTAACGACACCTACGGCCACGAAGCCGGTGATAAAGTACTTATTGAAATAGCACACCGATTTAAAAAGCACTTTACCCAAGAAACCGATATATGTATCCGTCTAGGCGGTGACGAGTTTATAGTTGCAAGGCAGGTTAATACCTACAACAAAGCAGCCACGCGTGAGCAATCCATCGCTTTGCTAAATGAGCTACAACAAGACATTTATATTTCACAAAATAAAACATGCGCCGTGGGTGCAAGCATTGGTATTGCAGTCGGCCCTAATGATGGTGATGAACTACTCGAATTAATGATCAATGGTGACAAAATGCTCTACCACGTAAAAGAAACAGGTCGAGGGCAAATTGCATTTTATGACGAGTTTAAAAAGTAAGATGGTTAATTGAGCTCTTTCAACGCAGTTAGCACTAAAAATGGCTACTAGAGAGTGATTTATAAGCAGAGCCAAGGTTATTTAAGCCCAATTTTTAAAGAACATTGAACAATAAACTTTTCAATTGATAGAATGCCCTACTTTTTCCCATCAAGAGATACAATGGCAAACTTCAATACTCATCTTAATACTGCCGTAATCATCACAGGCTTAGCCTCAGCCACCTTATTATCTGCAGGACATATTGAATTAAAGGGCGCACTCTGGTTATGGTTTTTAGGCTCAATCGGCGGCTTATTACCCGACATAGATTCAGATAACTCAACATCACTCGATACTATTTTTAACTTATTCGCACTCAGCGCTGTATTACTGGTACTGCATTACATAACCACCGAGCTCATTATTGAAATTAGCTTTATCGAGTTAATCGTAGTGCCATTATTGGTTTACGGATTTATGAAATATATTATTAGACCCATTTTTGAATGGATCACAGTACATAGAGGTAGTTGCCACTCTTTACTATTTATACTGTTATGCGCGCTATTAACGACTCAAGTAACATGGAAACTGAATGACCAATCAACCACACAAGCAGCTGTCTTTGCCTGGTTAACGGGTGGGTTTATTTTATTAGGCGGATTAATTCATTTATTGCTGGATGAAATTTACAGTGTAGATTTAAGTAATGTCAGAATTAAACGCTCTTTTGGCACCGCTTTAAAAATAGCTGACTTCGATAATAAGTTAATTACGCTAGCTTCAATTATTGCCATTGCAGGTTTAATCTATGTTGCGCCCCCTACAGAACAAACTATCACAGCGTTAAGTGATTGGTCTCACTTTATATTTCTATCTTAACAAAGTAGGTTTTAAGCTCTTTTACAGCATTGCCTGACTACAATAAGTGGCTTTTTAAAAGTCGCTTATGTCCATTACTAGAATACGTGTAAAATGCCCTCTTAGTAATCTAAAAGTTAATTCACTAAGAGGGTGTGAGACCCAGCGTTTTTAGAGGCATAAATGGCTTGAATCACAACGACTTTGCCGATTTAAGTTTTAATTAAAATCCGTAGCTTGAGCCTATTTGTTATTAATTATTACTTTTGTAGGTTTGAGTGAAATAATTAAATAGCTTTACCTGTCTTATAGCTACAACGATAAACGCTATTTAAATACAAAGACTAAGCGGTTTGATACATTCAAACTCGCAACACCTGTTGAAAGCGTCAAATATAAAATCAAAAGAGGTCCATAATGGAATTTACACATAAACGCACCACCCTAATTACAGCATCGTTATTGTTAATATTAGCGGTATCACAGGGTATTTATTCAGCCCTTTACAGTGCTGAAATTAGCTTTTCAAGACAGGTGGCTTGGGGGCTAGAAGCGCTAATATTTACTTTACTTGTTGCCTTTGCAGGCACGGCTATGGTGCAAGCAAAAAACGCACAACTAGGTTGGTCGGCTATCGCGTTTAGCGCAGTACTTAATATAGTGCAGGTAAGCGTTGGCCTTACTTTATTTTCTACATTTGGCAAAGTTGCAGGCACAGTAGAAGGCGCACAACCTTTAATTAGTGGCGTGGTGTCTCTATCATTCATGATTTACTACGCAGCTAAATTATTATTGGGATTAGCAGCACTTGTTTTTGGCCTGTCTTTTATCGCTAAAGGCGGCAAAGCAATTGGTAGTATTACAGCCCTTGCAGGCGCAATTGCAATGTTAGCCAATGGTATTTTAATTACCTTTGGTCGTGATGGATTTATGCCATCAGGTGTTGCTGGCGCTTCAGGCATGATTGCAACGTTACTTTTAGCGATATGTTTAATTAGTCTTAACCGTAAACAAGACTAAGGCTTAATACCTTATTAGTAAGGTAGTTACTTAAATAAGTTATGAACATCGGCGTGTATTAGAGTGCTAATTCGCCGATGTTTTGCGTTTAAAGTGACGCCCACTTTAAACTTAAAACGTTCGACTACCGCATCCCAAGTTAATGCCCTCTTCGCAATCTAAAGGCTAATTCACAAAGAGGCTATGAGGCGCTACGCTTTTAGAGGAGATAATAGCTTAAATCAAAACTTAAATGGGTCGACGATCCCTTTGGGTGTAAATCCTCAATCATTTTCTATAAATAACTTGGTGATATAATTATTGCCGTTATCTTGGATATAATGGATTTCAACATAACCTCCATTAAAAATAACCTTATCGTTATATTTCAGATTTGCAAAAAAATATGGTTCCGTTTGATAGTTATTATATTTAAAAAGCACTCCTGACACTGAAAAGCTCTGTGTTCGACTTGCTCCTTCTTTTTCTACTAATTTTTCAATTTCGCCTGTTACAACTCTCTGCTCAAGCGATTTTATTTTAGTTATATATTGCATTTTTGAATATAAAGAAGCTGTAGAAGCAAGGTTGTAAATAATAAATATAAAAAATAAGACGAAGAAATTAAACTTAAAAAAAAGTTTAATGTATAAATCGTATAATTTTTTGAGCTTCCCAATAAAGATTAAACTGATAACTAGAAAAAGCACATATGGCAAAAACTCAATGCAATTAAAGCTTATTGTTGTTTCATAGTAAATTTCCATCATATGCACTTAAAAGGTCTCAACTTTGACACGACTAAATCAACCACCGACTAAACTAGACAGCCACTTTAATTGAACAAACAAAACTATACCAAAAAATTCGCTCTTCAAGTTCAAAATTTATCTTTTATGAGTGGGTCACTTTATTTCATCCGTTAAATAAGTAATTAGCCCTATTAAAGCTAAATTACACGCATGAAAATAACAGCATAATGCAGTTGTGATTTATTACTGAATAGTTTTACTGAGTAGCTTAAGTTTTATGCGAGTAGCTTTTCGCAATTGCTAATATTTGATCGCCGTTTACGCTTTAAATTTTCACAGTAACTTGCTTGTGAAGTGGGTCTGCCTACTGCACCATGAAATACGCGCGTAAATTGCGTAGTCAGTTTTAGCCAGTTCTCTGGGGATATATTAAGCCTTTCTAACAAAGGAAGGTTCATATTATCAATATGCCCGCGTTTATCTTCTCGTATTATTCGCCCTGTTAGCTCAACAAGTTCAAGGTACGATTTAAGCTCAAACGGCAGCCCTTTGGGCATAATCTGACGAGGCATACCAGTAAAACGTAGTAACTGTTTTGGTTGTTTACCTTCTGCTGCGCATGTTAAACGCTTTTGTACACTGGTATGGTCTGACTCTTCTGGTGTGTTAGCCATTTTTGCTCTAATGGGATTTAAATCGACATAGGCCATACACGCTGCAAGTGCTGCTTCATCTAGTAATGCCTGCGATTTGAATCGGCACTCCCAGAACCTACCAGTGCAGTTGTCTTCTTTATTTGCTCTGCGCGCAATGTCTTCATTTAAGAGCCGCATAAACCAGCTGATACTTGATAGGCGTTCGCGGTATTGTTTAACCGTTTGGTTGAAAAAGATGAGCTCAACTTTACTTAACTTCTCACCTCGAACATATTTCTGCGTTAACACTGTGCCTTTACACAGTTTATGCCAGCGGATAACAATCGCTTTATCATTCAGCCTGTTTGCTTGATTATCATCTACATACAGGACTAAGTGAGTGTGATTACTCATAACAGCATAAGCACACACATCAATACAAAATACCTTTGCTAATTCAAGCAGCTTATCTTCAACCCACCCTCGTCGATGCTCGTAAGATTGACCAGTAAAACGGTCTTCTCCACATAAAAATGCACGACGAACACAGCGCGAAATACAGTGATAGTATTTTGTATCAACCAAACTTACTTGACGCTTTCTTGCAATTGCCATAAGACACCCTGCTCGTTTTTTGCACTAACTAAAACGTAGTCCTAAATTTTGAAAAGAGCAAAATTTAGGATGGGTGTCATGTTTATGTTTCCTGTAATCTAAAGTTAATTCACAAAGAGGCTATGAGGCGCTTCGCTTTTAAAGAGGATAATGGCTTATATCAAAGCGATTTAACTCAGTTAAGCTTTGGTGTGTGAAGTCAAGATTTGACTTCATTTATTCTCGTAAATTCTTGTTACTTACGCTTTTTAATAAATCGAATTTCGTAATGATATAAACAGGTTCTTTTTTACATTCGACTTTATAAAGATATTGATTTTTAAGAAAATTAGTTTTTTCTTTTATTAAACTAATTTGCTCCCATGGTATTAAAAAACTCCTGGGAAATAGTAAAATCAACATCCGTTTTTGGCTTATAAATATACCTTGCTGAAATGATTTGATATTTAGCCAAGTCCGATATTCACTGTTTTTCTCACGAGAAATATCTGCCACATTCGTCAAGTACATACTGCTTGATTTTAAAAGTGAGGAATCAGAAATAATTAAATCCGTTTTATATTCTCTAGCTAGTTTAGGGTAATACCCAATAATGCTTTGGATATAATTGACTAAAATATAGAACAATAAAAATAAAATTAAGCATATAACAAAGTCCATTTTTTAATACTCCGAAAACTTGCTCTGCACTGCTGACTAAGCTGAAATTTAAGATGGGTGTCTTGTTTATTTCTGCACTGGGAAATAGTAAAATCAACATCCGTTTTTGGCTTATAAATATACCTTGCTGAAATGATTTGATATTTAGCCAAGTCCGATATTCACTGTTTTTCTCACGAGAAATATCTGCCACATTCGTCAAGTACATACTGCTTGATTTTAAAAGTGAGGAATCAGAAATAATTAAATCCGTTTTATATTCTCTAGCTAGTTTAGGGTAATACCCAATAATGCTTTGGATATAATTGACTAAAATATAGAACAATAAAAATAAAATTAAGCATATAACAAAGTCCATTTTTTAATACTCCGAAAACTTGCTCTGCACTGCTGACTAAGCTGAAATTTAAGATGGGTGTCTTGTTTATTTCTGCATAGCACCTCCATCGTGCTGCTCAACGCCTCAATCAGTCGAAGCGTCAGCGGTCGGCTGCATTGATTTGTTAGGGCTGAGATTATAGGGCACGCCGCCGTTAGTGCCGAAAGCCCCACCATAGTACTTCTTCAGATTAACGCCTATCTCCTTCTTTTCTTTGTACTGCAAAAGCATGTCTTCACTAGCTATTGCTACTTTAGATCCAGCTAATGAATAGCCATCCTTGCGCTTTTGTATTGGCAGGTGCTCTAACATTTGAAACTCCACCAGAAGGTTTTTAAATTGCCCTGAATCTGACACACTCTCTAGACAATTAACAAATAATAACGCTAGTTCTTTCGTAGAAAGTTGTGCTCTAAGTATGCTTGAGTACTTTCTCTTTTCTTCGTAGGTCAATTTATTTTCTTCGTAACCATCAATAATTTTAAGGGCTTGATATAGGTTCCTGAAATAGTGACCTAGTATGTGATTGTGATGTTTCTGAAGGTTTTTATAGCGGTCCAAAGCATCATCTGGTGTTTTTGCCTCTACAGATAAGAAGGTCAAAATTTCCTCAAAGACAGCTCGTCCTTCAACTTTAGTTTTTTTAGAGGATAAACTTTCACCCAGTTGAGAATAAACAAGAGACGCAGTAATTCCCTTGAGAGCTCTTTCAGCCTCACTCTTATAACTTAATTCTTCTAGATCAACCTTTAGGTTATCTACAATTTTATGGTGCAGATCCAGAATATTGAAAAAAGTCGTTTCGATAGCTTGTGTGCTAAGAGCATCAGCAGTCTTTTCGTATTCATGGCGGGCCAAACGGAGTTCTTGTCGCTGAATCACAATAGTGGCTATTAGACCGAACAGCGTAAAGAAAGTTAGTATCGGATTTAGGACTCCACCTAAAAAATCACCAAACACTCCACCTCGATCAGTGAACGTTATCAATGCCAAGTTAATTATTAACAACAAACCAGCACTTAACACTGCGAACGAAAGTACTTTAAATAATACCTTATTGAGACTTAGGCTTTTTTTGTCTCCATCGGACTCAGTGAAAATGGCTTCAAAATCAGGGTACTTTTGATCAAGATAGCCATTCAATCCGTTAAGCCTGTTTTTAAACCAGTCCTTCATCGTTTATTTCCTGTTCAGAAAGTTTCGCGGGTTTGAGCCCTAACGCTTTGCTAAGCGGCAATAAAATAGTTGGCTAAAATTAGCGAGGAACGAGCAAAAGCCAACTGTTTTTTGTCCGTTTAAGCAACTTGTTAAGTTTCGTTTTCAGCATGCCATTTTTTTGCATGTTCTAATTCATTTTTTACCCATTCAGGATTATATATTTCAAATTGCACATGATTTGGGTTGCCTAGTGTAAAAGTTGGTTTTACTAATTTGGCTCCCATTTCCCCAGCTACATCAAAAAATGCTTGTGTGACTTTCTCCCAAGCGGATGCTGCTAGTACAGTGATTTCATCGTCAGGAAATTGCTCTAACTTCCATTCTCGCTGCACACATGTATATTCGCCACCTCCATCTTCTTCGGTATATAAAATACCGAGGAAATCAACATCTTTAGCAGCGTAATTAATATACTTTTTAATTCCTATTTCGCTATCACTGAGCGGGTCAATAGGAAAACCTAAACCCAATTTCATACCTCTACCACGAGTAAATCCAACACCAGCCTTGCTTGCAGGCTTTAACATAGACTTATGTACAATTATGTCGCGCTGTTTATAAAGGAAAGATATTAAAGGATCTTTGGATAATTCTGCCTTCTTAGCTGTGACCACCTTTTTAAGCCCTTTATCACCTTGTACTTCCATCGTGACTAATTGCATGATTTCTTTTAATGCTCTCAAAAAAGAGTTTAAAGACCATCTAAATTTATCAGCTTGATGGTAATTTTCTTCCATTAATCGAATAAACCATGCAGCTTCATCAATTCTATCAAATGAGGATGATAAGGAATTGAATATTTCTTTATTTGGACAACTATCCACGTTCACCTACTTAGAAACTTAACAGCTTATTGAACCCCACTTTGGGGGGTTATAACACCACAAAGTGGCATATATTACGTTGTTTGATATTCACACCAAACAACTCATTTATAAACAGGTAATTACAATTGCTACTCAGTAGCCTTTATTATTTAACCCCAAAACTAATTTTAATAATGTTATGAGGCAAATTACGATTAACTGTACTTATATTCAGCCATAAATTAATTCTATTTTTTCAACCTAACCTTTAACTAAACGATTTATCAAACTACCACTCATTTTTAAACCGAGAATCGTTCTCACAAGGGTCACCATCGTGATCACCATCCATTTTTGTATTTGGGCAGTTATTAATAAAAAATATTGCTTCGTCTTTAGATGTCATTTGGCTGCAGTGCTGCCTGCCATCACACGTAAAATTTTGCGTGCTTTTTGGAATAACGATTTTTGGGTGTTGTTCATCAAAGGTGGCTAAATCATCATTCATAATAACGGGAGTTTGGCTACTTGAGTGAGTGTTGTATTTATTAAATGCATATAAACAAAGCACAGCGATAAGACCAATTGAGGCAACTTTACCTAAAAAGCTACTGGCAAAGTTAGATTTAGCCATACGGTAAGGCTGTTGATTGTGTTTTTGGTAAGGTGCTTTAAGCTCTGCAACGCCTTCTATGCGGCAGTTAACTGCTTTGGCTTTACCGTCGGGCTGTGTTGCAACTTCAAAGTAAATAGTGTCGCCCACTTTAGGCTTGCGGCTCATGTGTTTGAGCGCTGATATGTGTATAAACGTGTCGTGTTCTAGGGTATCTGATTTAATAAAACCAAAGCCTTTATCGTCCTTCCACGCTTTTAACAATCCTTTGTGCATGTACCCACCTGCTCTGCTTAAGCTGCGTTTTACGCAAATTCCATTTAGTTAACACTTGTTATTATACGTTCCTAAATTAAAACCATGCAACTACTTATTCATATTGCGTTAATTTTAAGTTCTATCTATTAAACTTAACTATTAAATTATCTATTTAACTAAGTTATTAAATTCAGCTAAAAATAAACATGCTAAAAACAACTAAACCTCAACTTATTTTATTTATAATTTACGGCCAAATGTCCTTTAATTCACATCAACCATTACGCACGCACCTACCAACTTAACAGCTTGTTTACACTAGGTTTTGTCATTAGCTATTTCTATCTGAATTAACCGTTTTCAGTACGATTTTTCATTCGTTATTTACTTAATTTATCTATACAATCCACACCTTATTTTTACGCACGTATTTTAAGTGATTATCTCATGCTATTAACGATTGTTTATATTATTGGTATTACCGCAGAAGCCATGACTGGCGCACTTAGTGCAGGACGAATGAAAATGGATTGGTTTGGCGTAGTGCTAGTAGCCAGCGCCACGGCAATTGGCGGTGGTAGCGTTCGAGATATATTACTAGGCAATTACCCGCTTACGTGGGTACAACACCCAGAGTATTTATTAATTACCTGTATTGCCGGTATTGTCACTACGTGGCTGGCTAAATGGGTAGTTAAATTTAAAGGCATATTTATGCGCCTAGACGCCCTGGGTTTAGCTGCCTTTAGTATTATTGGCTGCCAAGTGGGGCTAAATATGGGCCTACATTACGGTATTTGTGTAGTGGCTGCGGTTGTTACGGGTGTTTTTGGTGGGTTACTGCGTGATTTAATATGTCGCCAAGCACCGTTGGTATTACATAACGAGCTATACGCAAGTGTATCGTTACTTGTAGCGTGCTTGTACTTAGCACTACACCATTACAATATTGACGATAACATCAGCATTATTGTAAGCCTTGTTGCAGGCTACTTAATACGTATGGCGTCAATACGCTTTAAGTGGCGCTTACCTACCTTTAGTTTATTAGAGCAGCACGCTAAATAAAAATAAGCTTTAATACTAAATAAGGCAGGTAATATACCTGCCTTAGTTAATGTAACTATTAGCGTATTAATTTAATGCCCGCTTACATCACTTAACGCGGTTTTTAACCCGCTGTTATTTTGCTTAAGTACGCTAAAACTGCCATCGGTTTCTAACACTACTGCGGCTACATCTTCTATGGCTAGTATGCCTGCACCACGAATAGCGGCGCGAATTTCTGATTTTGTTACCCGCTGCGATTTAAGTGCAGCAGTGCAGTATTCACCATCACTCAGTAAAAGCGTGGGCTCTGCTTTTATAAGCGCAGCAAATTTTGACGAGCGCACACTAAACCACGTAATCACATATTGCAGCCCTATTAATATTACAAATGCAAGTATGCCCTCAGCTAACGGAACACTTTTTGAAATAATAACAGACGCCAATATAGAGCCCAGCGCAATGGTGACTATAAAGTCGAACACGTTCCACTTTGAAAGCGTACGTTTACCCGATACACGCAGCCAGAACACCAGTGCAATATAACCCAGTACGCCTATTGTAAGTACACGTAATAACCCCTGAATATCATCGTAAAACATAATGGCTCCTTTTTTGTAAGTGCTCGTTATTTACTTACATTTTTTAATCTAATTAATTGCTTAATACCTAAAAACGTACCAAGTGGAATAAATAAAATCCACAGGTAGGCATAAAATTTTGAAATATTTATAAACATGGCTGAGCTGTTTATGTTTATGTTTTTATTTAACCTACTATTTAGCACGTACGTATTTATAAAAAGCCCAATTAAAGCAGGAATAATTTGTATAAGTGATACAACAATGGCTGATGAAATATGCCCCGCCATTAACTTAGGATCGCCACCAGCAAATACTGTATACGCATTATAAAACCCACTAAAAAAACTCGTGAGTGCGAGTAATAAAAAAGCCTGTAATATTAGACTTAGTAAAGGTAAAAGTGTTTTCAAAAAACGTCCTAGTTTGTGTTAATAATATGCACAAGAGATGTTTAACAGCCCATTAGTTTTAATTATACGCTTTGCAAATACTGTGCTAGTAATTTAAAGGCAATTATAACGCGTTGAATTACCTAGAATGGTTTTAATTTAAGTGGCGGTTGATTATGATGGAACACGTAATACTTACACCCTTTTTATAATTTTCAGTAAGGATCACCATGTCTAACTATAACGAATCTCCAGAACAAGTTGAACAGGCCACTCAAGGCTTTGTTATGCAACAAACTATGTTACGTATTAAAGATCCAAAGCCGTCGCTTGAATTTTACCAAAATGTATTAGGTATGAAGCTGTTAGGTAAGTATGATTTTCCTGGTATGAAGTTTACGCTTTACTTTTTAGGCTACGAGCAAGAATTGCCACAAGGTGATGATAAAACTAAAGCAGAATGGGTGTTTCGTCGCCCTGCGCTAATTGAGTTAACCCATAACTGGGGCACTGAAAACGACGACAGCTTTGAGGGATACCACAGTGGTAACCAAGAACCTAAGGGATTTGGGCATATTGGTATTAGTGTACCGGATGTTTACGAAGCCTGTGAGCGCTTTGCAAAGTACGATGTAGAGTTTGTAAAAAAACCAGATGATGGCTCAATGAAAGGCTTAGCATTTATTAAAGACCCTGACGGCTACTGGATTGAAATACTATCTGCCGAAGGTATTACTGAGATTATTCTTTCGCAATAACAATGAGCTGCTATAGTTTTTGATAACTAATTTTAGCCTGCGCTTTCAATGCTGGGCTAAAATTGCATGGATAAACTATAAGGAAAGTAAAAATGTTAAAAGTAGTAATTGTATTCGCAACCTTCTTAGGAGGTTGTAGTTCGATGGTGACCCTCCCAAGAGATAATAAGGATGCCCTTCGCTATTCTCCTGATATAAAAGAAGATAATTTAACTTTTAACGCTAATTATCAGGCTCTTGTTAAATGTTGGGATGAAAAAGCAGAAAAACAAAAGGTTAACTTTTCAAATGCTACTTATACCAATATATATTCGGACTTGGGAGTTGCTGAAATAACCGTGAGTTATGATAACTATTACTACTTATTTATTGAAGTTTTGAAAGTAACAAATGATAAAACTACAGTTAATGCGTATGGAATGGGAGAAATAGGTAACTCGAACATTCCTAATTGGCTAAGCATAATGAGAACTTGTGCTAACTAGTGATAAGCAAAATACGTAAACAGGTATCGTTAAAATCTCCACCAGCAACTAATTACCAATTTAGAACCACTGGTTTTGTTACCTTGCTTTTAAGTGAGGTAACCCATTTAAAACGTTTTAGGTAATTAGTTACCCGCCCGCTGTATTTTAAGCATAAAAGGAGATTTAAATGCTCATTGGCATCATAGAAGATCATCAATTAGTAAGAGACAGCTTTAAAAAGCTTTTAGAGTTACAACCAGATTGGAAAGTAATTATTGAAGCCTGCAGCGTAACAGAAGCCAAGCTGGCTGTAGAACTTGAACAACCTGATATATTTATTGTTGATATATCACTTAACGGGACTGAAACCGGCCTTTCTTTTTTATCGTACCTTGAAGAGTCTTTCCCGCATATTAAAAGTATTGTGGCCTCCATGCACGACCACGAACCTTATGTAAGCAATGCTTTGCGATTAGGCGCTTTGGGTTATGTGTCTAAGCGTTCTGCCTCTGATGAGCTAATAGATGCAGTTAAAGCGGTCGCTTTAGGTAAAAGGTACATTAGTGAAGACGTAAATTTTTCGATGAGTAGCGAAAATTTAGCATTAACTGTACTTACTAACAGAGAGCTCGAAGCCCTTCCGTTATTTTCTAAGGGGTTAAACGCTAAACAAGTGGCGCAAATACTCGAAATAATGCCTAAAACAGCACATGTACACAAAGCAAACATATACAGCAAACTTAATGTTACTACCTCGTTTGAACTGCTAAAAATTGCAATTGATGCAGGAGTAATACAGTTAGATGAACTTACCTAACGTTTCTTCTTTATCTAATGTTAGTTTTACTACCGCATACAAAGAGGTAGCTAAACAGTTATTGGTGGGGCTAATTTACTTTATTGCTTCACTCGCCGCTTTTTGGGTTAGCCAAAACCTTGAAACCGTACCCGAGAGCAGCGCGATATTTATTCCCGCAGGCGTAAAAATTGCGTTTTACTTACTTACTCCAACACGCTATTGGCTCACCTTATGGGTTGTATCGCGCGCTTTAGCTGCGCAGCTTGGTTTAACATACAGTGGGGTTTGGGAGTTTGATTTATTTCATGGCTTTTGGCAGGAACTTTGCTTTATAGCGCTTGTTTATGTGTTTAAAAATAGCCGTTGGCCGCCAAGCATTAATGACAGCCTAGGTATACTTTCGTTAATACTGCTTTGTGTTGCGAGTACATCTATAAAGTGGTTTTTGTTTGCCAGTGCATTTGAATTTACAAATGTATTGGTTGCAAAAGAGCTACTGCAATATCAGTTAAACATGTGCTTGGGCGATATTACTGGCTCGCTGTTAATTGCCCCTTTTATTATGTTAATTTACGATTCTAAATACAGCTTTAGCAAAATCAGGCTGACTAAGTTATTTGGCCTAGTAGCCACTTTAGTGTGTTTTATATTAATTGTATTTTTTGTCTATGCGGTTCGCCCAGACACCTACCCGCTATTAAGGCTTGCATCGTTATTACCTATTATTTGGTTTTCGTATAAGTATGGCTCGTTAGGGGCTGTAAGCAGTGCAGCGCTAATTAACGCATTAATAATAATTGAAGCAAGCATTACACACGAGCCTAGCAATACCTACATTAGCCAGTTATTTATTTTAGCAAACGCAATTACCAGTATGGTTTTAGGCGCTGCAATTACAGAGCTTAAACGTAAAAACAACGAGTTAAAGCAAACCAATAAAGAGCTTAAAGAGCAGCTAACTCAAAACACGGCGCTGGCTGCCAAAATGGTGTCGGTGCAAGAAAACGAGCGAAAGCACCTTTCGCAAGAGTTGCATGACGAATTAGGGCAAAACCTAACAGCATTAAAAACAGATTTAGCTATTTTGTCGCACCTTAGTAACGAAGATACCCAATCGTTTGTGACTACATTAAAAAACAATGCTAATTCGATGTATGACTCTGTTTATCAATTAATGCATTATCTTCGCCCGCGTGAGTTAGATGAACTCGGTTTAGAAAAGGCAATAACACAAGGGCGACTAAAAAGCTTACTGCACAAGGCAAATATTAAGTATCAGCCACAATTTAAGTTAGATAATAGCCTTTCAAAAGATCACGAAATAGCTATTTACCGAATTTGCCAAGAAGCAGTAACCAATTGTACGAAGCACAGCAATGCCAGCAAACTGGTTATAAATATAATAAACAGCGACGAATTTATTGAGTTAACAATTAGCGATAACGGGACTTTAGTAACACCAACAGATAACTCAGGTCACTACGGTTTGGCGTTTATAGAGGAGCGCACTACGGCGTTAGGCGGGACTTTTAAGGTGTTTAAACAAAATGGCTTTACCATTAAAGTAAAGCTGCCTTTGAGTTTTGATGGCGCAATTAATTAGCAAACATGAACTTGTTTGGTATAAAACTTTTGCCTTAATTGGCCTTCGTCAAGGTGGTCGGAATTAACTTGGATCTCGGCTTGATTACCTAATAGCTGTAATAGCATGCCTTTTGATATTAGATAGTTGCCTAAACTTGATTTTACAATGACTTCTTTGCCTATGGCTTCTTGTAAGCGTGGCGTAGGTAGGCTCGGATGGCTAATTGGTTTTAAGCCCTCAGCTGAGGTAAATAAGTTTATGCAATGCTCTTTAGCGGCAACAATGCTTTCGTTTTTACTTTTAATTACATCAACATTATTTAAAAAATGAATTAGTGCTTGGTTAGCCCGATCAAACTCTGCTGATACGTCATCTATATTGCGGGCGGTTGCCCATTTGCGCACAACTATATATTCGTTTTTTTTAACACGAATTAAGCTTATTGAGGCTCCGGTCATTCTGCTATTCCACTCAATGCGGTAGCAATCAGTCCCTAAGCTGTGAAGCAACACGCTCATGCTTCCAAAATCCTTTGTACTTTCATCAATCAAGCTCATTTTCGATCCCTCACTTGCAAGTTACAAGGAGTGTATAAACGATTGCTTAAGTAATAAATCATCCATATTCTTAATCGCTCTAGGAAAATGGCTTATATAAATTTTGGATTTAGTGGCTTTTAAGTTAATAACTAATATTACAAACAAAAAAGCGAGTGGTTTAGCTAACTGCTAATAATTAATTTGTAAGTGATTTATAGCTTATTTATAAGCCCAGGCATCGGTTATTGTTACTTGGCAATTGTTATAACTGGCCGCTTTTTTTTGCGCAATACCTCTTACTCTAAAGTTTGTTGAGTCATTAGGAAGTATAAGTAGGTCTTCGTCGGTTATTGATAGCGTATCGACTAGCGTGTTTTGATCTGTTAAAAAATCGACCTTAAACTTTATATTTTTAAACGAAAAGTTTGACTCGTTTTTTACCTGCCCTATGCATGCAACATACAATGCATCGTTTTCATTTTTAGTATGAATTTGGCTAACATTAGCGATTAAGTTTTTTTGTGCTTGATCTTCAAGCCCTGCTACATAAATATTTTGATAAAAAATAAACCCAAAAATACCAACAATACTAAGTGCTAATGCACCAATAATAATGGGGTTGTTTTCTAAGTTAGAGTATTTGGCTTGAAGTGAGGTGCATTGTGGGCATTTTTTAGCCCGTGAATCTATAGCGCTAAAGCACATAATACATTCTTTAGTGTGTTGCACCTTTTCCATTACAATAAGCATCCTTGTTAAGTATTGCTGGCTTTAAAGTATTTTACTTTACTCGTACCTAGTAACCCCGTAAACACATATAACTTAAAAAAGTAACTATTTTATAAAGCAACACAAATAACTGTATATAAACACAGTACGTGCGGTTTTAGCATTTTAACATAAAAATAAAAAAGCCAGCAGTTAAGCTGGCTTAGAATATTTACTAACTTACATAGTTACTTACGTAGTGCATCTATTCGCGCATCAAGCGGTGGGTGCGATGAAAACAGCTCAGCCATGCCTTTGCCACTTGCAATACCAAAGGCCATCATTGAGCCTTCTAATTGCGAAGGATGGTTTTGCTTTAATCGCTCAAGGGCTGATCGCATTTTATCAGCACCAACTAGTTTTGCTGCGCCGCTGTCGGCTGCAAATTCACGTTTACGGCTGTAACTAGCAACCACTATGCTTGCTAGTACACCAAATAATACTTGGAATAACATATCGAATAAGAAGTATGTCCAGCTACTGCCGCCCTCTTCTTCATCGCTATTAATAAAGTTATCTACTATGCCAGCCAATACTTTTGCGGCAAATATTACAAAGGTGTTTACCACGCCTTGTATTAGCGTAAGCGTTACCATGTCGCCGTTAGCAATATGCGATACTTCATGGGCAAGTACGGCTTCGGCTTGATCTTTGGTCATGTTGTGCATTAAGCCTGTGCTTACTGCCACTAATGAGTTGTTTTTACTTGGGCCCGTTGCAAAAGCGTTCATTTCTGGGCTGTCGTAAATAGCCACTTCTGGCATTTTAATACCAGCTTTTTGTGCTTGCGCAGATACCGTTTGTACAAGCCAATGTTCGGTTTCGTTTCGAGGCTGCGTAATTACATGCGCGCCTGTTGATTTTTTAGCGATCCATTTCGACATAAATAACGAAATAAACGATCCACCAAAACCAAATACGGTGGCTATAAGTAAAATTCCGCCAAGGCTACGATGGCTTAAGCCCAGCGCGCTCATTATTATTGAAAGCACTACACCTAATACCAACATAACTGCTAGGTTGGTTAATAAAAACAAAAATACACGTTTCATATTGTCCTCACAAAATAGTATTGATCACTGAACGATTAAAATATTTTGTATTAAATCGGCTAAAGCAATCACGACAAAATGACACACTATGTCATTTTGTTAACGCTATTCTGTGACAAACTATGTCATAACACAAGTATTATTTTTATGTTTATTAATAATTTTTTATGTGGATTTTTTACCATTATTTAAGCATAAAGCGTGTGGGCTAAATAGCTTCATGCAGGCTGTTATTTACGCCGGCCATTTCAATTGGAAATCCACGTTCACCTGCCAATACACGAGCTACTTCGCCAATATTTTCGCGGCTATTATGTTTAAGATATGACCATTGATGGGTACTGCGATGATGATTTATAGTAGGATCGCTGCTTAATATTCCCAATTTTATAAACTCAGCCACTATTTGATCTGCAGCTATTAACGTTGACGATGCTTTTACATTTTCAGCCCGTGCATAACTAATATGAGAATATAAACTTACATCGGCTACGCGCAAAGTGTCGTCATCCCCTGGGATTTGTTGCCCGCCAAACAAGGCATTATTTTGTGTGCTAGCACTTTTAAACGCGGGTACAAACTCGGCTACATAATCAATTGCTGTTTGGGTGCGTGTTTGCAACGCTGATTTGTCCCAGCCATCTTTTATATAATGCAGATATTTATTGGGAATTTTAGGTTGTGCGCTCATTGGCGTTGCATCAGCTAACCCATCATTAAACAATGTAATGTTGTTAGTCATGCCATGTATTTGAAAATACCCGTTAGGGTAAGGCGTTAGCTGCGCCATGCCCTCTGGCGTACCACGGTTTCCATAAATAATTATTTCGGGTATTTGCCCACCAGCATCTTGCCAATGAGTGATGTAAGAGGCTTTAAATTCAACCATACGTTTAACATCGACGCCAACCAAGTCATCAATAATACCGGTTTGAAAACCACACGCGTTAATTAGGTAATCTACCTCAATGGTTTGTGTATCAGCTTGTGAATCAGTTTGCGTGTTAAGATTTGGCTCTGATTGATATTCAATGCGCCACTTATGTGTTTGCTTATCTTTATTGGTATTTATAACTGGCGATACATTTTTAACGCTGGTGCTGGTTAAAACGTGTGCATGTTTATACTCGGCAAGCGCGAGTTGAGCACTGGCCGATAAACGAAATATATTCCAACCATATTCTTGAGCAACAATGAGTGGGAACTTTAGCTTATCTAAATCTAAATGCTTAGCGACGGGTATCATCCACTCATCTAACGACGTTGGCTTGGCTACTTGTTTTTGCTTAGCAAGCTTTAGCATTTGTGCGCGACTATATAACTGATAATAATGCTCTGGCTCGCCTAATACTTTATTAGCGCTGTCTTTTTCAATAAGCTCGCTGTAGGCTTTTACTAATTTATTTAAACGCGGAAATAAGTCCTCGGGTGAGTCGTCATCGCGCTTAGGTACGGCAAATACTGTAGGGCGAACATCGATGGTGTGAGGATAAAGGCGAGCAATATCTATACATTGCTTGAGTAAATCTATGCAGTCTTCGTCGGATATTTCACGATATAAATTGCCACCTGCGTGCAAATGGCACATTGGAGGGCCATCAATTAACGACTTTTTCTTTTCAAGTACGTAAGTTTCTAACCCTAATGCAGCAAGCCTAATAGCTATTGTGGCGCCTGCTGTACCCCCACCTATTATGCCTACGCGCTTTTTAGGTAAGCCATTGTTTAGTGCTTTTGGCTCAGCGCTTACGTGCGCATCTGGGGCGTAGCTTTCAATAAATGGGTGCGTCATATAGTCGTTATGTCCTTAGTAACTTAGTAACATTGTTTTTGAGCAAGCTTTGTATTTATATAGGTTTATATGTGTACTAAGGCTGACTATTTCAAGATTTACCTAAAAAAGTAACTTTTTTAAAACCGCTTAAGTGTTTATAGATAACGCACTAAGCAAACTTTTGTATATTTGTAACTTAGGAGTTTGTTCGCTGTAGGGGCTTATGGCAAGTATTGGAAACGGTAAACGTGCTTTAAGTGTATCGAGGTTTGCTTGGTATTCGTCCATATTTTTATCAACTTGGTTTGCAATCCAACCAACGCAGTTTATACCCATACTTTGCATATGCGCAGCGGTTAGTAACGCATGATTTAAGCAACCTAGCTTCATGCCTACAACGAGTATTACCGGCATCTTTTCTGCTTTAACCCAGTCGTATAAATAATCGTTTTTATTAATTGGTAATGCCCAGCCTCCAGCGCCTTCGGTAAGTATGTAATTAGCGCCCTGCTGTTTTACATCTTTATAAGCATCACTTAGTTTATCTACAGTAATACTAACTCCCACTTGCTCAGCGGCTATGTGCGGCGCAATAGGTGGTGCAAACGCAAACGGATTAACTACGTTGTATTTAGCGCTCACTGTTGCACTTTCCATTAGTATGAGAGCATCGGCGTTTACTAGTTGATCGAACGCCATTTCGCAGCCAGCAGCAAGGGGTTTAAAACCAATGGCTTGTTTTTTGTGTTGGGCAAGTAACTTTAATAGCAAACTGGTAACGTGGGTTTTTCCGGCATCGGTGTCGGTACCTGTTATAAAAAATTCTTTCATTACTTTGCCTTATGATCTGAATTTAACTTTGGTTTAAGTTTGGTTTAAGTTTTTACTTAGCAATTAATCGCTTTTTTGTAATGGCTTTTTTCTAATGATAACAGCACCACATGATAAGACACACATGCTTTATTATTTATAAGCGGATACGCACTGCATACTTTTTGTAGCGCCGATTTGGTAAGTAGCCCTTGGCGCGTATTAGTATGATTTTGCGTTGTTGCACCAATAGCTTTAATAGAAGCAATAGCTTTTAAAGGTGTTATGTATTCATCGGTATAAATACGTTTTTGAGCGCTGTTAATAGTAAACCCTACACTTTGGACTGATTGGTTTATATACATTTCACCATTAAAGGTATTTATGTGGCTGTTAGAATCAAGCGCTGCAAAGGCTGTTTTTATTTCGTTAAGTGAGCCCTCTACCACAGTGCTTATGTACGCCTGCCCGCCTGGTTTTAATATGTTGTAAAGTGATTGCATTAAAGCCGAAAAATTAGCAGACCACTGCACTGCAAAGTTACTGTAAATAACATCAACACTGTTTGCTTGTAGCGGTAAGTTATCCATATCGGCGCATATTTTGGGTGTGGTTAAATCACTACTTTGCAGCATGTTTAAACTCAAATCCATTGCAATAACGTTTGCAAACATACTTTGTAAGCGTTGTGTATTAACAAGCGGGCCTGCGCCTAAATCAACACAATGCTTATTTTTATTAATGCCTGGTTTTATTAGCGAAAATAGATCGCTCGCAGCATGTTTTTGTACATTTGCATGGGTGTTATAACTCGCCGCCGCCTTTGAGAACTTACTTTGTGTAGACTTTTTAAGCTCCTTGTTTAGCTCTCGACTTGATTCTCTATTTAACTCGTCATTTAAATCGCTACTTACTAGGCACGGTTTTACTAGTTGTGTTTGCACTAGGTCTGTTTTTAATACTGGCTGAGCAGTCATGCTATTGCACCTACTAAATGCTTAACTAAGTGCGTTATGTCTTGCTCGGTATGTTCGGCGGTTAAAGTAATGCGTAAACGTGAGGTGTTATGTGCAACCGTCGGCGGTCTAATTGCAGTGAGCCAAATACCCTGTTGTTTAAGTTTATCTGCCGCTTGCAACGTTTGCTCAGCGCAGCCTAATACAATGGGTTGTATGGCTGTGTTTGATTGCATTACAGCAATCTTATGGGTTTTAGCGAGTTGCTTAAATAACGCAATATTGGCATTTAGCTTATCGCGTTTATCATCAGCTGTTTTTATGCTTTTAATACGCGCAAGTGTGTGACTTGCCATAAGCGGCGACATAGCGGTTGAATAGGTGTAATCGCGATTAAATTGCAGCATATAATCAATAAACTGTTTACTGCCTAATACACACGCGCCGCTACTAGCCACTGCTTTACCAAAGGTAATGACTAATATATCTGGCAGCGTTTGAGTAATAAACGCTTCGCAACTGCCCAAACCGGTTTTACCTAATGCACCAAAGCCGTGTGCGTCGTCAATCATTAGCCATGCGTTGTGCTGTTTTGCAAGTGCGAGTAATTCTTTAAGAGGCGCGCTATCGCCATCCATCGAAAATACGCCTTCGCTTATAATAAGCTTGTTTTGCGCTTTTGATTTTTCGAGCTGTGAACGTAAATGGTTCATGTCGTTGTGATTAAAACGCACTAAAGCCGCGTTACAATGCAAAGCACCGTCAATCAAGCTTGCATGATTTAACTTATCTTGAAAAATAGCGCTGTTTTGCGCAGCCGCTTTATCTTGAAACAACGCTTTAATTACGCTGCTATTAGCGCTAAATCCTGAGTTAAATAGCATGCCTGCACCATAACCAAGTTGCTCACACATATAGTGTTCAAGCGCTTTTTGCTGCGCCTGATAACCGGTAACCAATGCTGAGCTGTGACTCCCTAATGCTTGGGAGTCATTAAGGTTAACAGCCTCATCTCCAAAGCCTAAGTAGTCGTTACTGGCAAAGTTAAGGTAGGTTTTATTATTAACCGTTATGGTGCGCGCTGTTGCATGTTGCACTACGTGGCGTTTACGAAGTAACGCATCTTGCTGGCGAGCCTGCAGATGCGTGTTTATAAAATCAAAAGGCATAGATATAAAAGCCTACGCTTCGTAAAACAATTCAGAGGTTGCTTTGTCGGCTACTTGCGATGAAAGCGAGGCTTCTACTGCTTCGTCTGAATAGTCGTGACGCTTTTCTGGGTTCATACCTAATTTTTTAATTAGGTTCATATCGGCATCAGCGTCTGGGTTTTCGGTGGTAAGAAGTTTGTCGCCATAAAATATTGAGTTAGCGCCTGCAAAGAAACACATTGACTGCATTTGCTCGTTCATGGCGTTGCGCCCTGCCGATAAACGCACATAACTGTGTGGCATCATAATGCGCGCTGTTGCAATGGTACGTACAAATTCAAAGTGATCTAAATCGTCTGCGTTTTCAAGCGGTGTGCCTTTAACTTTAACGAGCATATTAATAGGCACGCTTTCTGGCTGTTGTGGCAAATTAGCTAGCTGCATCAGTAACCCATAACGGTCGCTTGCTTGCTCGCCCATACCGACTATTCCGCCCGAGCATACTTTCATACCAGCATCGCGTACGTGGTCAATGGTATTTAATCTATCTTGAAAAGTACGGGTTGATATAATTTGCTCGTAATACTCAGGTGACGTGTCAAGGTTGTGATTATAGTAATCAAGCCCAGCGTCGCGAAGCTCATGAGCTTTTTCGTTAGTGAGTTTACCCAGCGTCATGCAGGTTTCTAACCCTAGCTCTTTTACTTCTTTAACCATTTGCGAAATGTATGGCATGTCTCTGTCTTTTGGATCTGACCATGCAGCCCCCATACAAAAACGGGTCGCGCCTTTTTGTTTTGCAAGGCGTGCTTGCTCTACTACTTTTTCTACTTCTATTAAGCGTTCGCGTTCTAAATCGGTTCGGTAATGGCCCGATTGCGGGCAATACTTACAATCTTCTGGGCAAGCGCCTGTTTTAATTGATAACAACGTAGAAATTTGCACTTCATTTGGGTTGAAGTTAGCACGGTGAACCGATGCGGCTTTAAAAAGTAAATCGTTAAATGGCATTTCAAATAATGCTTTAACTTCAGCGTGGGTCCAATCGTGACGAACAGGTGCAAGTTCCATAATACTCTCTTATTTTTTCTCAGTGGTGATATTGGCTTAGTCTACGAGTTGAAGTACCATTGTCAACGAAGCCCACCAAGTTAAAGTTTACATATGATTAAAAAGAATGCGATTGACCTTGATTTTGATCGTGAGCACATTTGGCATCCATATACGTCTATGACTAAGCCAATTCCGGTATACCCCGTTACACATGCAAACCACAACATTATTCACCTCGAAACTGGTGAGCAATTAATCGATGGCATGGCCTCGTGGTGGAGCGCAATACATGGCTATAACCACTCTGTTATAAATAACGCCATGATTGAGCAAATTAATAGTATGAGCCACATTATGTTTGGCGGTATTACGCATAACAGCGCGGTAGAGCTTTGCAAAAAAATAGTAAATATAACGCCGCCTAGTTTAACTAAAGTGTTTTTAGCCGACAGCGGATCGGTAAGTGTTGAAGTAGCGATTAAAATGGCGCTGCAGTATTGGTTAAGCCAAGGCATTACAACAAAACAAAAACTAATGACGCCTTACAAGGGCTACCATGGCGACACCTTTGCAGCCATGAGCGTATGCGACCCAGTTAACTCAATGCATAGTTTATATTCAGGCTTTTTACCTGAGCATGTATTTGTGCCTGCACCGGTTAGTCAATTTGGGAGCGAGTTTAACCAGGCAGAAGCCCAAGAGCTTGAAGAATATTTTAAAGCAAACCACAGCCAAGTAGCCGCCTTTATCATTGAGCCTATTGTACAAAACGCGGGTGGTATGAATTTTTATCACCCTGATTATTTAGCCTGCGTAAGTAAATTGTGCACCCAATATAATGTACTACTAATTTGCGACGAAATAGCCACAGGCTTTGGCCGTACAGGTAAATTATTTGCTGTAGAGCACGCCAATATAGAGCCCGATATAATGTGTATTGGTAAAGCATTAACTGGCGGATCAATGACGCTATCGGCCACTATAACAAGTGATAAAATAGCCATTGGCATAAGCGAAGGTGAAGCAGGTGTTTTAATGCACGGCCCCACTTTTATGGGTAACCCGCTTGCCTGTGCTACGGCCTGCGCAAGTATTGATTTATTACTTGAGCAAAACTGGCAACAACGAATAAAGCAAATAAATACCCAACTACAACAACTTAATAAATGCAGTGAACTAGAAGCGGTTGCCAATGTACGTACCTTAGGCGCTATTGGTGTTGTTGAACTAAACGAGGCTGCTGGCAATGTTGATGTTGCTAAAATTCAGGCTTATTTTGTAGAGCAAGGCGTATGGATACGCCCATTCGGTAAACTAATTTACCTTATGCCACCGTATATAAGTGACGACACCAGTATAAAAACACTGTGTGATGCCATTTATAATGCCATTAAAGGCAAGCATTACGCTTAATAGCCGGTCTCAATAACTAATCCTAATACAGGTTATAGCGCTATTTACTGTAACCTACCGCTACATTTAGTGTTTTTATCTATTAAGCGAGTTTGTGGTTATTGATCTCGTTAACTATTAGCTATATGATAATGTCTATCATTTACAATTACCTTTTTGGACTTCTTTGCTATGAAATTACTATTTAAACCAGCCAAAACTTTAGGTGCAAGCCTTTTACTAGCCTCGGCGTTTATGGCTCAACCAGTATTAGCTAACGGCCCTATTGGCGAGCATGTTAATCATCTTCAAGCTAACCTTAAAAGTTACGCAGAAGAAGTAGAATGGATGGTAGGCAAAGTTGATACCATGGTAAGCGACTACGACACTAAAGGCGCAAAAGCTGTAAAAACTGATGATTTAATTGAATACTGGGAATCAGTTAAGTTTCACAGCGCAATAGAAACTAACTTTGTACCGGTATACGCTTCTATTTGGCAGGGTCTTTATGGCGTAAAAATGGCCATTGATAATAAACAGCCTGCTGAGGAAGTTCGTAAACAACAAAAAGCGATGAACATAGCCTTGTGGCAAGGCCTTGGGGCTGTTAAGCTTGCTGCAAAATTCCAGCAAAAAGGCTTGTTAGACACTGTAAAAGCAACCGCTACAAAAGAAATGACACAAAGTGCCACAATTGATGAAATTAAGCACAAATTAGACCGTGTAGTAGCTAAATTTGCTGAGCGTTTACAAGACGAAGCAACTGAAATTGTTCACGATACTTACCTACACCTGTTTGAAGGCGTTGAAGGTACACTTATTGAGCAAGACGCTAACCTAGTTGAAGTGCTGGAAAAAGACTTTAACGTAACACTGCCACTAGCAATTAAAAACAGCAAAAGCGTCGATGAAGTACGCGATGTGATCAGTGATATGCAAACAAAATTAGACCGCGCTAAGGTTTTAATAGAAAAAGCCGAAAAAGCCCGTAAGGATGTATTTTAAGTGAAGCGTAGGACCTTTATTCAAGGCCTAGCTGCGTTAGGGGTGGTTGGCTCATTGCCACTGCCTCTTTCTCGTGCGCTAGCCGCTGATATAGCAAACCCAGTTTCTGTTGATGATTTACCAAAGCTTAAAGGCGAGTTAACCCTTTATTTAGGCCGAGGCGAAGGTGGTTTGTATGAAAACGTATTGCAAGCAATCCAGAAAAAAAATCCAGACTTTAAACTCGGTATACGCCGAGGCCCTACTGCTGCTTTAGCAAATACGATTGTTGCAGAAGCTAAAGCCGGCGTTCGCCGCGCTGATTTATTTTGGGCGGTTGATTCAGGCGCGATTGGTTTAGTAACCGATGCAGGCCTTGCACAACCTATCCCAGGTGATTTATCTGCTCAGTTACAACCACAATTTAGATATAAAGAGTGGGCTCCAGTAACTGGCCGTATTCGTACATTGCCATATAACACGTCGCGTTTGACCAAAGATCAAATTCCAACAAGTATTATGGAAATTGCCGACAGCGATTTAAGTATTGGCTGGGCGCCCGCCTACGCTTCTTTTCAATCGTTTGTAACCGCAATGCGAATTTTAGAAGGCGATGACAAAACCGCTAAGTGGCTTAAAAAGATTCAAAAACGTGCTAAAACATACGCCGGCGAGCTAGGTGTTGTTATGGGCGTTGAACGCGGTGAAGTTGATATTGGTTTTGCTAATCACTATTACACTTTGCGTTTAAAATCAGGTAAACCTGATGCCAAGCTAGATTTAGCATTTACACAAAATGATGCGGGCTGTTTAGTTAATGCATCGGGTGTATTAGCCCTTAACGACGATCCGCTTGCTACTAACTTTATGCGTTACTTACTTAGTAAAGAAGTACAAGGTTACTTAGCCCGTGAAGCGTACGAAATTCCGTTAGTAAATGGTATTACCCAACCTGAGGGTCTACCATCACTTGCTAATATTTCTCCACCTAAAGTAGATTTAACACAGCTTGCTGATTTACGCCCTACTATAGATTTGATGCGTAGCAGCGGCGTATTGTAATGAGAATACCTGCCTCTTATCCAATGGCGCTGCTTGCAGCGCTTGTTGCGCTTACCCCTGTTTATGTATTAATAGTACTTGCAAGCGATGCAAGCTCAGTGTTTGACACCCACAATCTTCAAATTTTAGGTAACACGTTATCGTTAATGGGTTTAACGGTACTCGGATCTATTTTAATTGGTGTGCCACTGGCGTTTATTAGCGCGTATGTGCATTTGCCATTTAAAAAACTCTGGCTGGTTGTATTTGCAGCGCCGCTGGCAATCCCCAGTTATATTGGCGCGTTTACACTTTATGCTGCTTTTGGCCCCGGTGGCGAAATAAATACCTTAACAGGAATAGAAACACCATCAATGTATGGCCTAACAGGCGCCGCCATTGTGATGACGCTGTATACTTTCCCGTTTGTAATGATGACAACTCGCTCATCCTTATTAAGCCTTGATGCAAGCATGGTTAATGCCGCGCGAACGCTGGGTATGTCGATGACGCAAAGTATATTTAAAGTTATATTACCGCGCGTAGTTAACGGTATTGCAGCAGGCTCTTTGTTAGTCGCCCTTTATACATTATCAGACTTTGGCACGCCCGCAATGATGCGCTTAGATACGTTTACCCGCGTAATTTACGTTGAATACAACGCTTTTGCGTTAGGGCGCGCAGCCATGCTTTCGCTTCAACTGATGGTTATTGTTGGCTTTTTACTTTTAGTTGAATCACAAATAAAAACAGCCCCTGAGCGCCAAGGTCGCCCGTTAATTTTATTCCCAAGCAAACTACAGTTAAGTGCAATATTTATTACATTTGCACCTGTTTTACTGCTCGCTATTGGCTTGCCTTTGGCTATATTTTCGCTTTGGTTAGCTCGTGATGGTTTTAGCTCATTTGATTTTAATATTGCGTGGAACTCTACGTATGCATCAGGTATTGCGGCAATTGTAGCCGTTATCGTTGCGATCCCCGTTGCACATGCCGCACTGAGTGGAAAAGCGGGTCGTATAATGGAGCGTGTTACTTACTTTGGTTTTGGTATTCCGGGTATAGTAATGGGCACAGCGCTTGTTTACGGTGGTTTGCAGTTGCCGTTTTTATATCAAACACTGGGATTGCTTATTATTGCTTATATGCTGCGATTTTTACCACTTGCTGTGGGCTCTGTTAGAACAAGCACCGAACACTTAGATCCAAGCTTAGTAAAGTCTGCGCGCGTATTAGGGGCAAGCCCACGAGAAGTATTTACTCGTATAACACTGCCTTTAACTATGCGCGGTATTATTGCAGGTGCAGCACTGGTGTTTTTAGAGTCAATGCGCGAACTCGAAGCCACGCTATTACTTGGGCCAACAGGGTTTGAAACCCTCTCTACCTATTTATGGCGTGTATACGAAGCGGGCTATTTTGGTCGCGCCGCTATTCCTGGATTATTGTTAGTAGTGATATCTGCCTGCGGGTTAGCTATTATGATGGCTGGCGAAAAACGCAACCAGTTTGAACATTAAGGATTTAAGAAACAATGCTATCTGTAAGTCAGTTGTCTATAGATTATGGCAGTAACCGCGTAGTAAGCGATTTAAACTTATCGCTGGGTGAAAACGAAATCCTTATGCTTGTAGGGCCAACAGGTTGCGGTAAAAGTACAATTTTACAAGCCCTTGCTGGCCTTATACCTATTAGCGAAGGCGAAATAAACACGGGTAAATGGCGCGCTACACCCAAATTAACAATACCTCCTGAAAAGCGCAGTGTAGGTATGGTATTTCAAGATTTTGCGTTATTTCCGCACTTAACCGTACAGCAAAACATTTGCTTTAGATTAAAAGATACAGCCCCTGCTGAGTATTGGATAAACCTACTTGGACTGAGCGATTTTAGAGATAAAAAACCAGCTACGCTTTCTGGCGGACAAAAGCAACGTGTTGCACTTGCGCGCACCCTTGCCCACCAACCTGATTTTGTATTGCTTGATGAGCCGCTTTCAAACTTAGATGCCGCCCTTAAAGACATGCTTCGTTGGGATATTAGAAACGCACTTAAAGCAGCTGGCGTACCGGCGATTTGGGTAACACACGACCAAGAAGAAGCACTCTCAGTTGGCGATCGTGTTGGTGTACTTAAAGGCGGCAAAATTCAGCAAATCGATACACCCGAGCGCTGCTTTAGTACCCCAAACAATCGCTTTGTGGCACGCTTTTTAGGTGAAGCCAGCTTTATTAGCGGCCAATTTAGCCAAGGACAAGCCACTACCTCAATTGGTAATGCTCCCGCTCATGGCGTTGACTGTGAAAGTGGCGACGTTGATGTACTACTTCGACCTGACGATGTGTTACTTGTACAAAGCAGTGTTGGCAATAACGGCGAAGTAATTTGGGTACGTTTTGAAGGTGGCAGCCGCTTGTGTGCTGTAAAACTTGCGTGCTCTACGGTTGTAACTAGCCGAGTAAGCCATGAAGTTGTTGTAAACCCTGGCGACGAAGTGCATGTATCACTAAGTACCTCGCACCCATTAGCGGTTTATAAATCTATAGACTGATTAAAATATTGATGTAGGCATTAATTTAAACATTAATACCTACATCAATACTTACTATTTAGACCCAA
Organism: Pseudoalteromonas sp. APC 3358; assembly: GCF_030408075.1. NCBI lineage: Bacteria > Pseudomonadati > Pseudomonadota > Gammaproteobacteria > Alteromonadales > Pseudoalteromonadaceae > Pseudoalteromonas > Pseudoalteromonas sp. APC 3358. Next base: position 126,192 of record NZ_JASDCE010000008.1, on the reverse strand, counting down.
AATTCAGTTTAAATACGTTCCCCGTTAAAACCCTATCTCGCTTAAAACTAATACTTTTTACCTTTAAAAAGCTCACTATAGCCAATAAACAACAATAATATGCAGGTTAAATTATGAACCTCTTGCTATTAATCAGCTGTTGCTGTTTACTGAACAAAGATTAATGTTAAATAGTTCCTCTCAGATATCACTTATCAGGTTACGCCTTTTATATTAGTTAAAACCACACACAAACATTAAAACACATTATTAAGCATTGCTTTTAGCGAACGTATTATAAAAATAAAGCTATATTCAAGCATTGCTGAACCTTAATTATCCTTTAAACGTTTATAAAGTTGTTCAGCCCTTAATGGTACAAAGGATCTAGATAGTGAATAAAATAAGTACCAAGAAAGAACTCTTAGAATACTCCGAAAGTATTGTAAACACGGTTCGAGAACCACTGATTGTTTTAGACCAACATTTAAGAGTAGTTACAGCAAGCCGCTCATTTTATGAGTTTTTTCGCGCTAATCATAAAGACACAGTCGGGAAACTAATATACAACCTTGGTAATAATCAATGGAACATTCCCAAGCTTCGTGAATTATTAGAAACCATATTGCCTCAAAAAACGAGCTTTGATGATTATAAAGTTGAGCACAATTTTAAAACAATTGGTTGGCGTACAATGCTGCTCAACGCAAGGCAAATTAAACGTACTCAGTCAAAAGATCGTATTATTTTATTGTCTATCGAGGACATTACTGAACGTAACGCGATTCAAGAAGGACTCGTAAAAGCGAATAAAGAGCTAGAAGTGCTAACGAGTGACTTAGAAAGTGCTGCTCGAGTTAAATCAGAGTTTTTAGCAAATATGTCGCATGAACTGAGAACCCCGCTTAATTCTATTAATGGTTTTTCTGAGGTGCTTTACGATGAGACATTTGGCACTTTAAATGACAAACAAAAACAGTATGTTAAAAATGTATTGGTGAGCGGCAAACATTTACTGTTACTTATTAATGAAATACTGGATATGGCAAAGATTGAAGCAGGCAAAATGAGTCTCACCATCTCTCATTTGCCGATACGCCAAGTATTGCACGAAATTACAGGGCTTACAGCAGATACAGCTAACCAGAAAAAATTGAATATGTGTCTTGATATTGCTGATGACTTGCCACCAATTGAAGCTGACTCCCTTAAGGTTAAACAGATACTTTATAATTTGCTTTCAAATGCAGTGAAGTTTACACCCGATGAGGGTCAAATTGGCGTTAAAACACGACATACTGATACAGAAATAGAAATAATAATTTGGGATACGGGTATAGGTATTGCTGCTGAAAATATGGAAAAAATATTTGAAGGTTTTTTCCGTATAGAAACCCCCTATTCTAGATTAACAGAAGGTACAGGACTTGGGCTGCCAATCGCAAAAAGTCTAGTAAAGTTGCATGGAGGCGAGTTTGTTATTGAATCTGAAGGTGTTAATAAAGGCACATCGGTTCGTATAACTTTGCCAATTAAACAAAAGTCTGTGGTAAAGCATAATGAAAACCAAAATAGTTATAGTTGATGATAATGCGAATAACCTATTGCTAGAGGAGGATCTTTTACTCATGGCAAATTTTGAAGTATTCACTGCTATGAATGCAAGAGATGCGCTTTTAACAATAAAGCGTGAGACTCCAAGAATTATTATATTAGATGTCCAACTCCCAGATATGTCTGGAACAGAGGTTGCGAAAATTTTGCGTGATGAAAAAGAAACGGCAGATATTCCTATTGTTTTTGTTACCGCTTCTGTTTTACCCGCAGATATAGACCAATTACTGTGTATACCTAACAGTGCGTATATTTCGAAGCCTATAGATACACGCACGTTTGCTCAACAAATAAGTTTATATATAAAGTAATGACTACAATTATTTAAACCTTGATACACAGGAACAGTTAATGAAAGATAGCCCTTTAATTTTGGTTGTAGATGACAACCTTCAAAATATTGAACTCATGCAAGCTTATCTTGAACCCAAGGGATATAAAACAGTAACAGCGACTGGCGGGCAACAAGCATTAGATATCTTAGCGCAACAACCTGTAGACCTTATTTTACTTGATATAATGATGCCCGGTATGAACGGTTTTGAAGTAACACGCCGTGTTAGAGAAGACGCCCTATTAAAGCTATTACCTATCGTCCTTATTACTGCTTTAAGAGAGACAAAAGAGCGAGTTAAAGGGATTGATGCTGGTTGCGATGATTTTATTACAAAGCCTGTAGATAAAAACGAGCTATTATCGCGCGTTAAGTCCCTTCTTAAGATTAAAGACTATAACGATTTAAGAACAAATTATCAGAAACAATTAGAAGCTGAAGTTGCTCAAAGAACTGAATCATTAAAGCAAGCAATGCTAAGCATTAAAGCCGCATCACTAGAAACAATTAATAGACTAACCAAAGCTGCTGAATACAAAGATGAAGAAACGGGTGCGCACATTCAACGCATGAGTTTGTATTCTGAGGCCGTTGCACGCAGTGTAGGGTTAGATGAGGGAACAGTTGAAAATATTTTATTTTCAGCGTCGATGCATGACCTCGGAAAGATTTCTACACCTGACCATATTTTGCTAAAAGCAGGACAATTAGATGCTGCAGAATGGGAAATAATGAAACAGCACACCGTTGTAGGCGCTAGCATACTTTCAGGTTCTGATTCTGAGGTTATTAAACTCGGTGAAATTATTGCCCGCTCACATCATGAAAAGTGGGACGGCTCTGGTTATCCTGATGGCTTAAAAGGTAGTGAAATTCCAATTGCAGCACGCGTAGTTGCTATTGCTGATGTATTTGATGCTCTCTCGTCAAAACGTCCTTATAAAAAATCATTCTCACAAGAAAAAACATTTGCCATTATTAAAGAAGGTAGTGGGAAGCACTTTGACCCCGCAGTAGTGGATGCTTTTTTTGCAGTTCAAGAAGAAATTTTAGCAATTAAACAAAAGTATGCTGAAAAGTAACACGTCCATAATTAATTAGAGGGAACCCCATGAACGGACCAAACCCCAATAATCCTTCACCAATGGAAGGTTTTCCTCAAGTAGGTTTTTTATATTTGACGATAGAACAATAAATACGCTGCTAGATATAGCTTGGTGAGATTGGAGCAATGAAAAAATCACTGCTCACTTAGATACTATAACTCAAAATAATTTAGACGTGCTGTCTAAAATTTAGCACTACCACTCAAACATGTAGGCCATTTTGCTTATGGTTTTAAGCGGCACATTATGCGAGTTACGTTTAGCATATAAGTGCTGCATTGATTTGTCTTTCACTTCACCCACTATCACTTCTTTTACTTGATAACCTAAAGCAACAGCAGCTTGAGTGTAAGCTATAAATTCCCACTTTTTAATATTGGTGTTATCTACAATTACCAATGGCATACCTTGAGCAAGTGCATTTATAAAGCGCGCTAAATTTAAATTATGAAATTGCGACAATTTAAATTTATCGAAATGATATTCGCCCTGCTCATTAATAAAGTAATCATCAGTTGAGCAGATTAGGTATTGGCTTTCGTCAACTCCACCTAATTCGTCAGCAAGGCTTTGCGCGTAGTAAGACTTACCGCTTCCTGGTAGTCCTCGTAAAATAAAAACTTGTTTCATAGCATCGATTTTTTAAGTGTGAATAAATATTAATTTGATTTGTTTGTTAATAATGCCACAAAATCATTAAATTTAAGAGCAACAAATCATAATAGTAGCAATTAAACTCTAAAAACTGTTTAAAAATAAACCGCATGCATAAAAACTTTTAAAGAGTTGCCCACAATAGTTTTTTTATTCAACTTTACTAGGTAAGATACAGGGTTCAAGTGCAGCGCCGTTTATGTGCAATTTATGCCCGAGTGCTGCGCACAGTTAAAATAAAATAGTTAGGCAACTTATATCATTGGAGTGAAGATGAGCCATTTAGCGATTTCAGAGCTATTAAAAGGCAATGTTGCGGTAGACAGCCAAGTAACAATTAAGGGCTGGATCCGTACTCGCCGCGATTCAAAAGCAGGAATTTCATTTTTAGCCGTTCATGACGGTTCGTGTTTTGATCCTATTCAAGCGGTAGTTCCTAATTCACTGAATAATTATGATGAAGTTACTAGCTTAACAGCCGGTTGTTCTGTGTCGGTTACTGGTGTTTTAGTGCAATCTGCTGGCCAAGGTCAATCATTTGAAATTCAAGCTAATACAGTGACTGTATTAGGTTGGGTAGAAAACCCAGATTCATACCCAATGTCGGCAAAGCGCCACAGCATTGAGTACTTACGTGAGCACGCTCACCTTCGCCCTCGTACAAATATGATTGGCGCGGTAACTCGTGTACGTAACTGTTTAGCACAAGCTATTCACCGTTTTTACCATGAACAAGGCTTTTACTGGATCAGCACGCCAATTATTACAGCAAGTGACTGTGAAGGCGCTGGCGAAATGTTTCGTGTATCTACGCTTGATATGCAAAACTTACCGCTTACAGACAAAGGCGAAATTGATTACAGCGAAGACTTCTTCGGTAAAGAAGCATTCCTTACTGTATCTGGCCAGTTAAATGGCGAAACTTACGCGTCTGCAATGTCAAAAATTTACACGTTTGGCCCAACATTCCGTGCAGAAAATTCAAATACATCACGCCACCTTGCAGAATTTTGGATGGTAGAGCCAGAAGTTGCATTTGCTGATTTAGAAGACATAGCAAAACTTGCTGAAAATATGCTTAAGTATGTGTTTAAAGCCGTACTTGAAGAGCGCCGTGATGACATGGAATTTTTTGCACAACGTGTAGAAAAAACTGCAATTACGCGTTTAGAAGAATTTGTAGAAAAAGACTTCGCGCAGGTAAATTACACTGAAGCAGTAGAGATCCTTAAAAACTGTGGTAAAAAGTTTGAGTACGCTGTTGAATGGGGTGTAGATTTACAGTCTGAGCACGAGCGTTACTTAGCTGAAGAGCACTTTAAAGCACCGGTAGTTATTAAAAACTACCCACGTGATATTAAAGCATTCTACATGCGCCAAAACGAAGACGGTAAGACCGTTGCCGCAATGGACATTGTAGCACCCGGTATTGGTGAGATCATTGGTGGTTCACAACGTGAAGAACGCCTTGATGTACTTGATGCACGCTTAGAAGAAATGGGCTTAAACAAAGAAGATTACAGCTGGTACCGCGATCTACGTAAATACGGTAGCGTGCCGCACTCAGGCTTCGGTTTAGGCTTTGAACGCTTAGTTGCTTATGTAACAGGTATGGGCAACGTACGTGACGTTATTGCCTTCCCTCGTACTAAAGGCAGCGCAACTTACTAATACTAAGTTAGCCATAAAAACCAGCCAATTGGCTGGTTTTTTTGTGTCTTTAATTTACCTAATAAAAAAGCCGCAGCACTCAAAGAGCACCACGGCTTTCAACCAGAATAAATTTTGCTTAATTAAGCGCTATAAAGCACTCTCTAACTGTGGCAGTACTTCAAATAAGTCAGCCACTAACCCGTAATCTGCAACTTGAAAAATAGGTGCATCGGGGTCTTTATTAATCGCGACGATTACTTTTGAGTCTTTCATACCGGCTAAATGCTGAATAGCACCGCTAATACCTACTGCAATGTATAAATTAGGTGCTACAATTTTACCTGTTTGCCCAACTTGCATGTCGTTAGGTACAAAGCCTGCATCAACCGCTGCGCGCGACGCACCAATGGCAGCACCGAGTTTATCGGCAATACCATTAAGTAGTGCAAAGTTTTCACCGTTTTGCATACCGCGACCACCCGATATAACCACAGTGGCAGCCGTAAGTTCAGGTCGTTCAGACTCTGTTTGTTCAACACTTACAAAGCTACTTAATTGCGAATCAGACACTGTATCAATGCTTGTTATAGCCGCTGCTGATTGCTCGCCTTGTAAATCAAAGCTACTGGCACGTACGGTAATTACTTTTTTACTGTCGAGTGATTTAACCGTTGCGATTGCATTACCTGCATAAATTGGACGTTTAAATGTATCGGCGTCCACTACTACGATAATTTCAGAAATTTGCGCAATATCTAATAACGCAGCAACACGTGGCATAAAGTTTTTACCTGTTGTCGTTGCACTTGCAACAATGTGGCTGTAGGTGTCGCTAAGCGATAAAACTAAATCGGTCATGCTCTCAGCTAACTGATGTTCATAAACGCTATTATCGGCAACTAAAACATTAGCTACGCCATCAATGCTGGCCACTTGTGAGCTCATTGCGCTTAGGCTGTTCCCTGCAATAAGCACATCAACAGGAAAACCCATTTTTACTGCAGCGTTAATAGTTTTTGAGGTTTCTGGTTTTAAGGCACCGTTGTCGTGCTCTGCAATTACGAGTGTTTTCATTTAAATCACCTTTGCCTCTGTTTTTAATTTTTCTACAAGCTGTGCAACGTCTTCAACAATAATTCCTGCGGTACGTTTAGCTGGCTCTTCTACACTTATTAATTGAATACGCGGTGTTAAATCAACACCAAGCGAATCAGCTGCTATTACTTCAAGCGGCTTACGTTTGGCTTTCATAATATTTGGCAGTGATGCGTAACGAGGCTCGTTTAAGCGTAAATCAGTTGTAACAACCGCTGGTAAGTTAAGTGCTACCGTTTGCAGGCCCCCATCAACTTCGCGGGTCACGTTTACTTTGCCATTTTCAATAACAACCTTGGATGCAAATGTGCCTTGGCCACGTTTAGTTAAAGCCGCTAGCATTTGACCTGTTTGATTATTATCTGAATCGATTGACTGTTTACCTAAAATTACAAGTTCAGGCGTTTCTTGCTCTACAATTTTAGCGAGTAGCTTTGCAATATGGAGTGACTCGAGCTTTTCATCGGTTTCGATGTGAATGGCTTTGTCGGCACCCAGTGCTAATGCTGTGCGCAATTGCTCTTGCGATGCTTTAGGACCAATAGTAACAGCAACAACTTCACTGGCTGTACCGGCTTCTTTAAGGCGAATGGCTTCTTCTATGGCAATTTCACAAAACGGATTCATTGCCATTTTTACGTTGGTTAAATCAACGTCGCTGTTATCACTTTTAACGCGTGCTTTTACGTTGTAATCAATCACTCTTTTTATTGGTACGAGAACTTTCATAGGAACTCCATAATTATTTAAACCTACAAGGTAACGTGCACGTCAACTTATTTATTTTATGAAATTAGACTACTTCCTGTTGACGTAAACGTCAACCTAAAATAACCTTTAACTATTCACAGTCTGTAACGTTTAATTTGCAAGGTTAAAAATAGGCTGTACACCTTATTTAAATGCGTAGTAAACATTCGAATAAGTCCGTCATAGATAAAGAGGTTATTATGGTCGAACGTGAAACCATGGAATTTGATGTAGTAATTGTTGGCGCTGGCCCTGCGGGGCTTTCAAGTGCAATTAAACTCGCGCAACTAGCACAAGAAAAACAACAAGAGTGCATGATTTCCGTCGTCGAAAAAGGTTCTGAAGTGGGTGCACATGTACTCTCAGGCGCTGTTTTTGAAACCAAAGCTTTGGATGAACTGCTACCAAATTGGCAGGAGCTTGGTGCACCGGTTACAACCAAAGTAACTAACGATGAAATTTATTGGTTTAATAACGAGCAAAAATCGACATCAATCCCCCACTTTGCTACGCCAAAAACATTTCATAATGACGGTAACTACATTGTATCTATGGGTAATGTATGTCGATGGCTTGCTGAGCAAGCTGAAAGCTTAGGCGTAGAGATTTTTCCAGGATTTAGCGCACACTCTTTAATAATTGAAGATAAAGCAGTAAAAGGCATTATTACTGGTGATATGGGTGTCGACAAAGACGGTAATGAAAAAGACGGTTACATGCCTGGCATGGAGCTTCGTGCAAAATACACTATATTTGCAGAAGGCTGCCGAGGTCATTTAGGTAAGCAGCTAATTAATGAGTTTGCACTTGATGCAGATTCATCGCCGCAGCATTACGGTTTAGGCTTTAAAGAAATTTGGCAAATTGATGAAAGTAAGCATGAGCTTGGCAAAGTTGTTCATGGTACAGGTTGGCCACTTAGCGGCGATACTAATGGTGGTGCATTTATGTATCACAGTGAAAACAACCAAGTCGTTGTAGGTTTAATTGTTGACTTAAATTACTCAAACCCACATTTAAGCCCGTTCGATGAGTTTCAGCGAATGAAGCACCATCCAGTATTTAAAAACGTACTTGAAGGCGCAGAACGCATTGCTTACGGTGCGCGTGCTATTGCTAAGGGCGGTTTACATTCATTACCAAAAATGCATTTTGCTGGTGGCTTAATTATAGGGTGCGATGCAGGCACACTTAATTTTGCAAAAATTAAAGGTAATCACACCGCAATGAAATCAGGAATGATTGCCGCTGAGGTTATTTTTGAAGCATTGCAAAATGAGTTGGCAAATACCGATTTAGCTAATTATCAAACTGCGTTTGAGCAATCGTGGGCATATAAAGAGTTATATCAATCTCGTAACTTTGGCCCTGCTATGCACAAATTAGGTAAATTTATAGGTGGTGCGTATAACACGCTTGACCAAAACATTTTTAATGGTGGTTTACCATTTACGTTTAAAGATAATACGCCCGATCATTCAACCCTTGTTGATGCTAACGCCGCTGACAAAATAGCGTACCCAAAACCAGATGGGCAGCTTAGCTTTGATAAACTCTCAAGTGTGTTTTTATCAAATACTAACCACGAAGAATCACAGCCGTGTCATTTAAAGCTCAAAGATGCGTCGATTCCTATAAACGTAAACTTAGTAAAATTTGATGAACCCGCACAGCGTTATTGCCCAGCAGGCGTTTACGAAGTACAAGAAATAGCAGGCAATAAAGAGTTTGTTATTAACGCTCAAAACTGTGTGCATTGTAAAACCTGCGATATTAAAGACCCAAGCCAAAACATTACCTGGGTAACTCCAGAAGGTGCTGGTGGGCCAAACTACCCAAATATGTAACTAAATTATGCGTTATATACACATATAGTCACTTTTTTTACATATAAATTATAAACATATCCTAAATTGCAGGGGCTTCGGCCCCTTTTTTACGTTATGCTAATAGTAGTTTTAATAATAAGAGTGTTATCTATGCCGTCGTCAAAAGTTGTTTTTCGTTTTTTAGCAGAGCCTACCGATGTTAATTTTGGTGGTAAAGTTCATGGTGGGGCCGTCATGAAATGGATTGACCAAGCAGGCTATGCATGTGCTGCGGGTTGGAGTGGTCACTACTGCGTAACGGTTTCGGTTGCGGGTGTTAAATTTAGACGCCCAATTTTAGTGGGTCAAATAGTCGAAGTAGAAGCTAAAATTGCCCATACGGGTAGAAGTAGCATGCAAATATTTATACAAGTGCGTTGTGGCGATCCAAAAACACAAAATATGGTTGAAACAAATCATTGTGTTATCAGCTTTATTGCAATGGATGAAACGGGCTACCCAATAGAAGTGCCTTCGTTTAAAGCTGTAACAGAAGAAGATATTAAATTAGAAAATTACGCTATAAAAATGAAAGAAATAGCAATTGAAACAGAAAACTTGCTTCATACAGTGTAATTACTAGTTTAAATAATTCAGGCTATGTAAAAAACTCATTATACTTTGTAAAACATACAACTTATTTTAGAGTACTCAATTACACAAAAGTTCACTTTGATTATAAAACACGCTAAATACCGTAAAAACCAATACAAAAGAATTAATTAAGGCGTGTTTTTAATCCATTTTAATATTGGCACGCTCGCTGCAAGTAGATAATTGAAGTTTGATTAATGAAATCAAGCATTTGATTATTTTTTGTAAAGGAGCTATTCAATGATTAAAACACTTTCTCTTTCAGCTATTGCACTAGCAACACTGGGTTTTAACTCTGCAGCACACGCTGACATTTCTGATTTCGATTCTCCACGTATTTATACTGGTATCGGTTACGGTCAATATTCTTTTGAATTTGAAGACAGTGACAACGACACTGACTTTGACGACGATGCACAAATGCTTAAGGGTTACGTTGGTGCACAATTTAACGAGTACTTAAGCTTAGAGCTTGCTTATCAAAACTTTGATGAAGTAAGTGATATAGACAGCAAAGCTGAAATTGATGGCGTATCGCTTGCCGCACGTTTGGGCTACCCTATAACAGAAAGCTTTTCTGTGTATGCAAAAGGCGGTTGGCTTGAATGGGATGCAGATTACACACAAGATTTACCAGTAGGTGGCGTATCAGCGTCTACAGATGGTGGTGATGCATTTTACGGCGCTGGTATTGAATACGCGCTTACAACAAATGTACAGTTTCGTTTAGAGTACGAACGCTATAAACTTGATGACGATATTGACCCAGATATGGATGTAGCGTCTGTATCAGTTCAATACATGTTTTAATTAGTCTTTAGCATGTATAAAAGGTAAGCCCAAGGGCTTACCTTTTTTGTTTTAGGCTCTTTTTAAATATATTAATATAAACCAATCAGTCTAATAAAAACTTTAAACCGTTTGGTCTATAATGCCAAGTGCATTAAATAATTGTTCTATTGTAGCACTAAGAAAATAGCGCAATAACAAGGCAAAATTATAATATATAGTTGTTATAATAAATTGCTCCCTGCATTGCTCTACCTCCTGCATCCATGCAGTCAACTATGAATAATTCCTAACAAAGTAAGTGCGCTATTTAATGCAGTAGAATAATCATATTTTTAATAAAATTGGTATACGCAATAAACTTGCTTACATTAATGCCATAAACGCTAAATGCGGGTAGAATAGCGCTCTATTTTATTTGTACCCGAGTACTATGAGCGATTATACCATTTCGGCTATTGGCCACATTCAATCTCCTTATAAACAAAAGTTTGCTATACCTAGGCAACCTCGTTTAGTGCCACAAGCTAAAGCAAAGCTTATATTTGCCCCCGATTTTAATCGCGAAGAGTTTGTACGTGGTTTAGATGAATTTACTCATATATGGTTGTTATTTCGTTTTCATGAAACGGCTGATAAAGGTTATTCTGCTATGGTGCGCCCGCCTCGTTTGGGTGGCAATGAGCGAAAAGGTGTATTTGCGACCCGCGCTACATTCAGACCAAACGCAATTGGAATGAGCGCCGTAAAACTTGAAGGTATTGAATATAAAAACGGACAACTTAGCTTATTACTCGCTGGTATTGATTTACTTGATGGCACACCGATTATTGACATAAAACCGTATTTGCCGTACTCAGACTCTATGCCGGATGCAAGTGCTGGCTTTGCTGACACGCGCCCAGAAACACAAATGACGGTTGAATTTAGCCCTCAAGCAATTGAGTTTGTTAATGCGCAAACACAATACCCAGATTTACATGATTTTATTGCCAATGTTTTAAAACAAGATCCCCGCCCTGCATATAAAAAACAAAAAGACGGCGAGCAGAGCTATGGCATGACTTTGTATAATTATAATATTCGCTGGCAAGTCAATGGCGAACATAACGTAGTAACAAGTATAGAAAAAAACTAAATAACTCAGTTAGCGCTTTAGTGTAAAAGCATCCGCTGGTAAACTTAAGCTCTATTAAAAGAATATAATTACTCTATTTCGGAAAAAACATGCGTACAAGCCAATATATACTCGCAACACTTAAAGAAACGCCATCAGATGCTGAAATCGTATCGCATCAGTTAATGCTTAGAGCCGGTATGATCCGCCGCGTCGCTTCGGGTTTATACACTTGGTTACCCTCTGGTTTACGCGTGCTACGTAAAGTAGAAAATATTGTACGTGAAGAGATGGACAAAGCGGGTGCAATTGAAATGCTAATGCCTGTTATTCAACCGGCTGATTTGTGGGAAGAGTCTGGCCGTTGGAATGAATTTGGTCCTGAGCTTATGCGCTTTACAGACCGTCATAACCGTACGTTTGCACTTGGTCCAACACACGAAGAAGTAATAACTGATTTCGTACGTAAAGAAATAAGCAGCTACAAGCAATTACCAGTTACTTTATACCAAGTACAAACTAAAGTACGCGACGAACGTCGTCCTCGTTTTGGTGTAATGCGTGCTCGTGAATTTACAATGAAAGATGCCTACTCTTTTCACTTAAGTGAAGAGTGTTTAGATGCGACTTATCAAGCGATGCACAAAGCATATTGTAATATTTTTGAGCGTTTAGGCCTTGATTACCGCCCTGTTATAGCCGATACAGGCTCTATTGGTGGTAGCGTATCGCACGAGTTTCATGTACTTGCTGAGTCGGGCGAAGATGCAATTGCATTTAGTGACGGCAGTGATTACGCCGCTAATATTGAAAAAGCAGAAGCACTGGCACCAAGCGAGCCTCGCCCTGAAGCATCAAAAGAGCTTAAAGCGTTTCCAACGCCTGATGCTAAAACGATTAACGAGCTTAAAAAACACTACGGTGTTAAGCCACATCGCGGTGTTAAAACGTTAATTGTTTATGGTACGCCTGATGAAAACGAAGTACGCGGTTTAGTAGCCTTAGTACTGCGTGGCGATCACGAATTGAATGAACTAAAAGCTGAAAAGCACCCATTAGTAGACTCTCCGCTTGAAATGGCAACAGAGGCAGATATTGTTGCTGCTATTGGCGCAAAACCTGGCTCATTAGGCCCTGTCGGCTTATCAATGCCTATTATTGTTGATAGAGCAGCTAACATACTTGCTGATTTTGTTGCCGGTGCAAATAAAGACGACGAGCATTACAGCGGTATTAACTGGGATCGTGACGTAACTGATTACGAAGTTGCTGATATTCGTAATATTATTGAAGGCGATATGAGCCCATGTGGCCAAGGCGTTTTACAAATTAAACGTGGTATTGAAGTAGGTCATATTTTCCAACTTGGCACTAAATACTCAGAAGCGATGAAAGCAGGTGTATTAAACGAAGGTGGTAAAAACCAAACCATGACTATGGGTTGTTACGGTATTGGTGTTTCACGTATTGTTGCCGCTGCTATTGAGCAGAACAACGATCAATACGGGATCATTTGGCCAAAATCAATCGCGCCATTCGATTTAGCAATTGTTCCAATGAACATGCACAAATCGCATCGTATTCCTGATATTGCAAATAACCTTTACCAAGGTTTAAAAGATGCAGGTCTTGATGTGTTATTTGATGACCGTAAAGAGCGTCCTGGTGTTATGTTTAACGATATGGAACTCATTGGTGTGCCATTTACGCTAGTAATTGGTGAGCGTAACCTTGACGAAAACAAAGTTGAGCTTAAAGATCGCCGTACAGGTGAAAAGCTAATGATTGATATCGATACAGCAATTGATGCAATTAAAGCAGCCGTTAAAGGTTAAGCTAAAAATACTTATAAGTAATTTTAAAACCGCTTTTTAAAAGCGGTTTTTTTATACCTAAATTTTATGTGTGTTATTTAGCTTTAGTATTACTGTCGTATAATTGTCATTTTTATTCCCTAAAGTATTTAACCTGAACTCTGGATAATAAATCTATCTCGAGCAGCTATTTTCAGCGCTAACTGCGTTGAATTTACTGAAAATCTCTGGCTAGAGAAAATAAATTTAAATATCACCATGATTCAATACCTTAGTAAATCTCTTAACCAGAGTTCAGGTTATTTAACTATTACACTCGATACTTTAGGGAATGAAAATGAGTAATGGCGCAAACACTAAGAAGCAACACTACCCTGCTATTTGGATATCTGATGTTCATTTAGGTTACAAAGACTGTAAAGTAGATTACTTACTCGATTTTTTAAACTCGGTAGAATCCGACACACTTTATTTAGTGGGTGATATTATTGATTTATGGTCAATGAAACGTCAGTTTTATTGGCACCCTTCGCATTATCAAGTATTAAACTCTATACAAAAAAAAGCAGCTAGCGGTACACGCGTCATTTATATTCCCGGTAATCATGACGAAACGTTTAGAAACTATATAAATCAAACATTATTTGGTATTGAAATCCACCAGCAGTTTATTCACACCACTAAAGCTAATAAACGTTTTTTACTCGTACACGGTGATGATTTTGATTCCGCGACACGCTATAACAAACTTATTAGTATCGCAGGGGATGCAGGGTACGACTTTTTATTATTTTTAAACCGCTGGACCAATCGTATTCGAAAGCTATTTGGTGGTAATTACTACTCGCTTGCATCATGGATAAAAGCTCGCGTACACAAAGCACGTGAAGCGATTAAAGCCTTCGAAGATGCCGCAATTCATGAAGCTAAAAAACAAAACGTAGACGGTATTATTTGTGGACACATTCATCATCCCAAAATAAAAGTAGATAACGGAATTATGTATTGTAACGATGGAGACTGGATTGAGAGTTGTACGGCGCTGGTAGAGCAGCAAGATGGAAAAATTGAATTACTACATTGGTCAGACACACAAACCGTACTCGATAGCGCCGACATAACAAAGTTAAATATATCAACGGATGCTAAACCAAAAAAATCAGCTGCATAAGCAGCTGATTCTCAATTAATAACTATTAACTTAGCCAGGTGATTAACTTATCTTTTAGCGTTCTTGGCTTGATTGGTTTAGTAATATAGTCGTTCATGCCTGCAGTTAAACAACGTTCTCTATCACCTTCCATTGCGCTTGCTGTCATAGCAATAATAGGTATGTAAGTGTAGTCTACCCCGGCCTTACTATTTCTGATTTCACTTGTTGTATCGTAGCCATTTAAGTTAGGCATTTGGCAATCCATTAAAATAACATCAAAAGCTTGCTCTGTGTTTTCTCTTAATGCTTCTAATGCTTCTACACCGTCTGATGCACAGGTGATTTTTACTTTTGTGCGCTTTAAAATCGCCTTAGCAACTTCAATGTTTATCATATTATCGTCTACTAATAATATATGATAAGCAGATAGATCAGGCTCTACTTGTTCTTCTGTTAAGCCTTTTGGTGGCGCTATAATGCAATCATTACTGGCACCAAATAAGCTGGCTAACTTATAGCTAAATTGATCTTGGGTAAGCGGTTTATTTAGAATGTGGCTACCCTCAGGTAATATCATTTTAGTCGGTTTATCGGTCACCATGTCGCGTAAAATTAAGACGTACTTTTTATTAAACTGCTTACAGTAATCAATTAACGCATCAATTTGAGGATGCTCATCGTCAATCAATAATAAGTCAGCTTCAAACTCTTTATGCTCACTAAAGTAGTCGAGTCTTACAATGTTTTCTGCATTTACTTTACAGGTTAGTAGCAATAAATCGCACACGTTTTTATAAACGTTATCGCGCGCTATTAATGCCGCTACGTTAATACTTGTAGCAAGCTCAATACCTGTGTTTAGTTTTTTCTCTTGTGCTACATGTAGCTCAACTGTTGCGGTAAAGGTACTACCAGCACCCTTTTCACTTATAACCGTAATATTACCACCCATTAACTGAGCAAGTTTTTTACATATAGATAAGCCTAAGCCTGTACCACCAAAATGGCGGGTTGTACTTGAATCTTCTTGTGTAAACACTTCAAATAGTTTGTCTATGTTCTCTGGCGCTATACCAATTCCGGTATCTTTTATTGTAAAGCTCATTAATAACTTTGAGTCGGTAATGTACTTAGAGCCGACAGTTAAACTTACTTCGCCTCGGTGGGTAAATTTAAATGCATTATTAACTAAGTTAATTAAAATTTGTTTTAGTCGATGGCTGTCGCCAATAACCATTCTATCTACTACATCTTTTGTATCTAAGAATACTTCAAGACCTTTGCGCTGGCCCTGTAACGCTAAAGAACTAATCATATCGCTACATACTGTAACAACATCAAATGTATGATTATCAATATCAAGCTTACCCGCTTCAATTTTAGAAAAATCGAGAATATCGTTAATCAAATTCATCAGAGAGTTAGCACTACTATTAGCTAATTTTAAGTAATGGTATTGTTGTTCACTTAAGCCATCTTCTTTGAGCATTTCAAGCATACCCAAAACGCCATTCATCGGTGTGCGTATTTCGTGAGATATATTTGCTACAAAGTCACTTTTTGCTTGGCTCGCTGCTAATGCTTGATCAATTGCTCGCTCTAGCTCAACAGTCCTTTGTGAGACTTTTAGCTCTAAAGTACTGTTTAAGCCTTCAAGCTCTGATTGAGTATTTTTTAATGAGCTAATATTTCTTAAAATAGCCGCTACCTGATAACGGTTATTGTAGACATCAAAAATACTACTGAGTGTAATTGAAAAGTATTGTTTGTTGCCATAACCATCTGTGTAGATAGCTTCAAACGGCATTTTTGATCCGTTTGAAATAGTCTCTTCTATACAGTTATTATCGGCTTCATTTAAGTTAAATAAAGAAACAAAATCAGGGCTAGTGCCTGAGATTGAATTACCGAAAACCTCTTTAGCTGTATTATTAAAGTGAACAATTTCGCCGTTTTGCTCAATTGTAAAAATAGCATCCAAAGAATTTTCTATTACTTTATTGTTTTGCTCTTTTAGAGAATTAATTAACAACTTACGGTTTATAAAACGTTGGTATAAAAAGGCAATAACTAAAAATACGCTAAAGAATACCACTAGCATTGCAATAAAGTTTTGACGCCTTTCGTTCACCTTTGCAAACAACGTTTTAGTATCAACACTTACACCAAGCTCTAAAGGTAACATCGCAATATCACCATCAAGCGAAATACGCTTTTTTAACGTGTAAGCAATTGGGTAATTACTTAGCGGTAAAGTGCCTTGCTCTGCCATTGTGCTTGCAGTGGAAAATTCTTCAGTCCATGTTTTTGCTTTATTAAATTCAAAACCGAAGCGTAATTGAGAGTTTGGATGATATAAAAATTCACCTTCATTATTCATTAGGTAAATTTGTGTTCCTTGTGGAGATTCAACCGTTAAACTTTTTATTAATTTATCAGCAAAGTAGTTAGTGACTAATATTGCAAAAATTTTATTTTTTTCATCAAAAACAGGCTTAGCTACACGAAAAGTACTTATATAAGGTTCTTGTATCTGCCCATTTTCACGGTTGTAGTTAATTGGAGAAATATAAACACTTTTATTATCGAGCATACTCGCTTTTATCATGTAATCGCGTTGGCCTTTCTTTTGTAATTGCAGACCTTGCAGTCGATTAATTTCTCCAAGTTGGTTTCTATCAACCCTGACAACTTCTTGCCCACCATCTGCGAGAATAATATAGCGAGCCTGAAGTATGCTGTCGTCTGTGCGCATAAAACCACTAAAAATACTCGCTAAGCGCTCTTCCCAAACGTCAATGTGCGTGCCTAACAAGGGATCTATTTTCTTGTTTTCAGTGGCGCGAGTAATGCCTTTAATCGGGGGCGTTGCGTCTAAAAAGCGAATAGCGGTAACACTATCTTTAAGATGGTTTTTTAGTGAAAGGCTTTTTGTTTCAAGCTCACGTTTTAATTCTATTTGGGCTGAATTATAAACATCACTTCTTACTTTTTGGTCAAACAAATACAGAGATGGTAAAGCTATAAGAACAAATATTATTGTTGCAACGAGCATTAGTCTATTATTTTTTGTCACATTCAAAAAATTATTCTTTTTCAACATTTACCTTCACCATAAATTTTTATTGTTATTAGTATAGAGCATTAACGAAAGAATTGGACCATCTAACTAATCGGTTATCGTTATAATTTTTATAATAAAAAGACTAAATCATTAGTTTTATTTAGAGCACTCTCTCTATATGAATTATAAATGAATGAGAGTAACCATATCGACTTACACAGACTATAAAATAGTTGTTTCAACCAATCATCCCTTTAAAATATAAAAGGTAGCCAATGCTACCTTTTATATTTTTTCAGAATGCTAAATCTATATAATTATCTAAATAATACATCTTCTCGGTTAAACCATTTAACACAAAATGCTAGTAACGCACCTGCAATAAGTACGGTTGCTAAAAATATTAGCCCTACAAAGGTATAATCAACTGTGCCTTTAATTATGTCTTTAATGGCTAATGCAACGTTTGTTACCGGGATAAACGCGGTTTTAGCAGTCAATTCCATATTTGGCATTATTGAAATAATGATAGGGAAAAATACGACCATACTTAAAGGCTGCATATAATTTTGTGCCTCTTTAAATGTACGCGCATAAATTGAGATAGCTAACGCTAAAGAAGAGAATATGGCAGCCAGCGGAAGTAAAAGTAAAAAAATCATCAGTAAATCACTAACTGCTAGCGTACCGAAGGCCGTTTTAATGAAATCTAAGTCAGCAAATGCTAATGCAACTGCAACCCAACACCCCATACTCACAATCGTAATAGTGGTTGATGCAATAGAGGTAGTAAGTAATGTTATAAATTTACCGAGCACCAGTTCTGTACGTGTAATAGGTGTAAGTAGGAGTGTTTCTAACGTGCCGCGCTCTTTTTCGCCGGCACCTAAATCTATCGCTGGGTAAGTAGCCCCCATTAAAACCAATGGGATAAGTAAATAAGGTAAATAGGCGCCTATTTTTTCACCTAAATTTTCACGTTTATCGGCTGTATCTACTTTAACAACTTCAATAGGGTCAAGAATAGCTTTATGCGCAGACTCTTCTATCCCAAAGCTTTTTAACTTATCAGCTTGCAGTACGTCACTGTATTCCTGAGCAAGTTCTTTAACCCGATCGAATAAATAGTTTATTGATTTAGCATCGTTAAATACAACTTGCCATTTGCTTTGCTCACCACTGTCGAGAGTTTTTACGGCATTACTTGGCAAGTAAATCCCCATATCTATGTCGCCTGCGGTAACACCTGCTCTGAGATCTTCTATTGTATTAAAGGTTTTACTGCCATTATAAAGTTCAAAGCTTTTATGGTAAAACACTTTGTCAGTAAATTCTTGTGCATATTCGCCGTTAATAATTACGTATGTATTTACTTTTTGATCGGCGTCAAGTGCAGCTTGGGTGCCAATAAAAGCAACAATAGCAAATATTATTGGGAAAATAAGTACTGGCAGCAACACAACAAACATAAGGGTTTTTTTGTCGCGAAGGAGCTCTTTTAATTCCTTTTTATATACTTCAAACATCATGTTTCTCCGTTAATATGTTCATAAACGCTTGATTAAGCTCATCACTATTACCTGCTTGTTTAAATTCATCTACTGTTCCATCAAAGCAGCTAATACCTTCGTTAATTACAGCGACTCGGTCACATAAAAGTGCAACTTCATCTAAATGATGGGTCGAAAAAATAACAGGTGTACCTTGCGCCTTTAAGCCCTTAATAAATTGAATAACGGTTTGCGTGGTCATTATATCGAGACCCGTTGTTGGCTCATCAAGCACAACAACTGCTGGGCGATGCACAACAGCACGCGCTATATTTGCTTTTTGCTTCATACCTGTTGATAGGTTTTCTGCGCGTTTATCTACAAACTTATGCATATCAAGCAATGTAAATAGCTCATCACAACGCGATGCAATATCGCTTTTGCTCATACCGTGGAGCTTTGCAAAATACTCTATGTTTTCTTTTACAGTTAAGCGGCCATACAAACCGGTAGAGCCCGATAAAAAACCGATAGACTTACGTCCCAGTAGCGGTTTTTTTACAATGTCGTTTCCGGCAATTGTTATTGAGCCTTCATCGGGCTTTAACGCGGTTGAAATCATTCTAAGTGTAGTTGTTTTACCCGCACCATTTGGGCCTAGCAACCCAAGTACTTCACCCTTAGCACAGCTAAAACTCACATCTCGTACTGAGTGAAAGTAATCTTTATCTTCACGAGGGTCGATGTCGTCTATTTTATTTTTTTTGTGATCTTTAGTTAGCTTAAATTTCTTTTTAAGCCCAGCAACTTCTATCATGTTCGTATCCTTCGTTTCGCTCTAAAATAATCTGTATTGTTGTAAAAAGAGTCGTCTTTGTTTTCGCCATGCCAGCCAGGCACACCTAATAAAGGCAGTGGTGAAAGCTGTTTGTTATCAGCTAAGCAGTTATCTGTATTAATCATCTCATAAAGGGCTTGGTCAAGGTACTGGTATTGAGTTACTAAATCTTTACAAAATATTTCATCCGGTACACAAACAAATAACGCTTTACCTGTTAAGCCTATATAAGGTTTAGTAAGCATTTCGTAATTTGCATGACCAAACATAAAAGGTTTTATTGTTTTACCCCACTCATGTTTGTGTTCAACAAATGCTGTTTTCCATTGATGATCGCAAAGCCACTGCTGCCATTTACTCTCACTTATAGCTAATACAACACCACATTCATCAAAGAGCGTTAGTGCATTACGATGCTTAGTACGCTTTTGCAAACCATGCTCAGCTATATCTTGCACATGACGCTGGTTAATAAGTGCTTTGGTTTTAGGAAATAAACACCAAATAAAGCCACCAAATAAGTCATGCCAGTTCTCACTGCGTGTAGGTACAATACCCGTTTCAAAAATAACTTGTTCGTAATAACGATCGCCAAAATCTACCTTTGCATCATCTTCAAAAGTAATAGGAATATTATTCGCATTAATAGCGGTTAAAAATGGAGAAAACCACTGCGGCGCCGGCCAATCTGTTAATTCGTTAACTTTAAACAGCTCACGTAAATGCGCAAATGCACCTGTTTCTAGACTACTGATTTGCCACTGCTCGGGGGGAGTAAAACGCTTCATTTAAACCTTTAACAATTTATGCCTATAATTTACGAGAAGTTTACCGCAAAAACTGGTTCTACTTAATAGAAGTTAATATACTAATCACAACTTAAAACAAAAAAAGAGCTGACATGAAACATTATTTCTCTCTCACACTCCTCGCTACCGCTGTTTTAGCAGGTTGCGCAACAACAAGTATTACACCTACTGATGTAACAAATGGTTATAACAGTATCCAAGCTGATGAACTGGCTAAACATGTAAAAGTACTTGCATCGGACGAATTTGGTGGTCGTGCTCCTTCATCACCAGGCGAAAAGCTAACGCTTAATTATTTAACTGCGCAGTTTAAAGCTTTAGGTTTAAAACCAGGTAATGGCGACAGTTACTTACAAGAAGTGCCATTAGTTTCTTTAGAAGCAGATTCGAACATGGTGCTTAGCATTGGCGGTAAAGACTACCAATACAAAAAAGACATGGTTATGGGTAGCAGCCGCATAAGCGCACAAGAAACCATAGAAAATTCTGAACTTGTATTTGTGGGCTACGGCGTTAATGCACCTGAATACAATTGGAATGATTACGAAGGCTTAGACGTTAAGGGCAAAACGGTTGTAATGCTGGTTAACGATCCGGGTTTTGCAACAAAAGACCCTGCTTTATTTACTGGCGACGCAATGACCTATTATGGGCGTTGGACATACAAATACGAAGAAGCGAGTCGCCGTGGTGCCGCAGGTGCAATTATTATTCATGAAACAGCACCTGCATCCTACCCGTGGTCGGTTGTTGAAAACTCGTGGAGCGGCGAGCAGTTTGGTTTTCAAAAAGAAAACAACAATATGGACCGCGTAGCCGTTGAAGGCTGGGTTACAACTGACGTAGCAAAAGAGCTTTTTACTAAAGCAGGTTTAGATTTTGATACCGTTAAAACGAATGCTGCTAAAGGTGCTTACCATGTTGATATGGGCGATTTAACTGCTTCTGTTAGTATTAAAAACACGATTAAAAAATCGGTGTCGTATAACTTTATCGCCACTTTACCTGGTAGTGAAAAACCAGATGAGCATGTTATTTACTCAGCTCATTGGGATCACTTAGGTACAGACAAAACACGTAAAGGCGATCAAATTTATAACGGTGCTCACGACAATGCAACGGGTACCGCTGGGCTAATTGAAGTAGCCGAAGCCTTTACAAAATTACCTAAGCACCCTAGCCGTTCAATGACATTTTTAGCGGTAACTGCTGAAGAGCAAGGCTTATTAGGGTCTAAATACTATGCAGCAAATCCAGTGATTGCAGCTAATAAAACAGTCGCTAACATAAACATGGATAGCTTAAATTTATTAGGCAAAGTAAAAGACATGAATGTGGTTGGTATTGGTAAATCACAAATGGATGAGTTTTTAGAAACTGCGGCTAAAGAGCAAGGCAGAACAATATCAGGTGATCCTAAACCATCATCGGGTGGCTATTACCGCTCTGATCACTTTGCATTTGCAAACATGGGCATTCCGGCCATGTACGCAGGTGGCGGCACAGTGGCTGCTGATGAAGAAACGGCTAATTACCGTAAACGTATGAGTTTAGTACTTCGCGGTTGTTACCATCAACCATGTGACCGTTACCGTGATGAATGGGATTTATCGGGTGCTGTTCAAGACTTACAATTATTTTATAAAGTAGGTTTTGATATTTCTGAAACAGAACAGTGGCCAACGTGGAATACAAACTCTGAATTTCAGCGTAAGTAGCCCAATTTAATCACAGCCTTTAATTCAAATTTAAACTAACTTAGATTTGGCTATCGAAAAACTCAAACAGAGTAATCGATTTAAATAGATGCAAATGATATTGATTATCATTTAATTAAAATATACAGTGTGACCTAGTTAATTTATTAGGTCGCATTGTATGATTTCACTCCCTCACATTGGTTTTATTACTCCTGCCTCAAAACGATTTTTGAGCCAAAATAAACGCTTACTGCTGCCTTTATTTATTTTAACTTGCCTTGCAATACCGCAATTACGCGAAATAACAATGACCGCACTAAGTGATGCATTTTTTCAAGTGAGTGTGTTTGTTGCTGCTACCCTTTTAATTTATTACTACGCTATAGAACACTTACCTCAATTAGAGCTTAGTTATTTAAGTGCCAAGTCCCCTATTTTAGAAATTAGCTTTGCAGCGGTTTTAGGTGCATTACCTGGCTGTGGTGGGGCTATTATTGTGGTTACTCAATTTACAAAAGGCCAAGCAAGCTTTGGTGCTATTGTTGCGGTGCTAACAGCTACAATGGGAGATGCAGCATTTTTATTACTTGCTACCCGCCCTACTGAAGGCTTGTTAATTATGGGGATAGGGTTAGTTGTGGGTACATTCAGTGGTTTACTGGTTAATACAATACACAAAAAAGACTTTTTACGCCCAACAGCGCAAGAACAAAAGCACCAAATTAAAATACTCTCAACTAACATTATTAAAATCAGTAGACCGGTTTGGATGGTAGCAATTATCCCAAGCCTTATAATTGCCTTTTTGATTGCGTTTAATGTTGATTTTTCACAGTTTGGTTCAAGCACAAGCACTGTAATTACGCTATTTGGTGCGGTAATGGCTTTATTTATTGTTAGTATTTGGGCGCTTTCGTCAAGAGGTGAAAGCTATCAAGAAGTAACGTCAGAAGACGATGCATGTAACCCCCCTTCTAAAATAATAAAAGTATTACAAGATACCCATTTTGTAACGGCATGGGTTGTAGCCTCTTTTATGCTATTTGAGATTTTGGTTAACATTGCAGGACTTGATTTAAAAACGTGGTTTGTACATTACGCCTATTTAGCCCCATTAATTGCAGTGCTTATTGGATTTTTACCCGGCTGTGGCCCGCAAATAATTGTTACAACACTTTATATTCAAGGCATTATTCCCTTTAGTGCTTTAGCAGGAAACGCAATTTCTAACGATGGTGATGCGTTATTTCCAGCAATAGCAATGGCGCCCAAAGCTGCAGTTATAGCTACACTTTATACGTCTATTCCCGCATTAATAGTTGGTTATGGGTTGTATTTTTTTGCTGAAATTTAAAAGAATGAGAAATAAAAAAACAAAAAAGCTCAGCAATTGCTGAGCTTTTAACATGTTAAGTTATTCTTACTTATACAGTAGTTGGTTCTACTGCTAATTCTTTTGGATTTGGACCAAAATCATTTTCGCCTTCGTGCGAATCTTGCGCAAGAAAAACAATTAAAACAATCCAGCCGATTACTGGCACTAACCAAAGTAGCTGCCACCAGCCTGAACGGCCTGTGTCATGTAGACGACGAGCGCCAATACTTAAGCCAGGAATAAATAGCGCTAAGCTATAAATAGAGCTTACGAACATTGTGTCTGTAATACCATCTATAACACTTGTTAAAAGCGAAAAAATAATATTAATTAGCATAAACATCCAAAATGCTTTACGACGATTACGGCCTGAAAAATCTGCGTAGCTACGCAACGCGTTCATATAATGTTCCATGAAATTTCCTTAGTGTTATTTTTTATATTCCCTAACGGGGTTAACCTTATTACTTTTTAGTAACATTTGTATCTTAATTAAAAACAGCTGACATTAAAACAAAAAACCAGCTAAAAGCTGGTTTTTATTACATATTAACAATTTAGCTATTAACTCATAGCCATCATCATTGCCGATGGGTTTTCTAAGTACGATTTCCATAGGTTATTAAAGCGAGCAATAGTGCCCCCATCAATAACACGATGATCGCCAGACCAGCTCACTTGCATAATAGCTTTACTCACAACCTGCCCACTTTCATCAAAGCGCGGGAGATGCTGCAGTTTACCTAGCGCAACAATAGCCACTTCTGGTTTATTAATTATAGGGGTCGCAATAGTGCCGCCAATAGCACCAATGTTAGAGATGCTAATTGTCCCACCTTTTAAATCATCGGGTGCAACACGGCCTTCTCGCGCAGAATGAGTTAAGCGGGTTAAATCATTTGCCACATCAATAATGCTTTTACTCTGGCACGATTTAATATTAGGCACTAACAAGCCAATTTTAGAATCAACCGCTATACCGATATTATGATCGTTATAATAGGTAAGCTCTGAGCATTCATCGTTCACTTTAGAATTAAGTACAGGGTACTCTTTCATTGCTAGCGAGAGTGCTTTTACAAAAAATGGCATCATGGTGAGCTTAACGCCCTGTGCTTTGTACTGCTCTTTTAAAGCGCTACGCAAAGCTATAAGCAGTGTTAAGTCTATTTCATCACTAAACGTAAAGTGCGGAATAGTTGAAACCGAAGCTACCATTTGCTTGGCCATGGCCGCTTTAATGCCTTTAATTTGCTCTACTCGTACGCCACCGCTTTGATTCTGTGTTTGGTTTTGTACTGCACTTTGAGAAGCATCGCTATTAAGCGGTGAAGTATCAATAGTATTTGGCACTTCGCCTTTTACAAACTCTTCAATATCTTGCTTGTAAATACGTCCATTTTTACCACTACCTGGTACACAGGTTAAATCAACATCTAGTTCACGTGCTTTACGACGAACCGCAGGTGATGCAACCGCTTTTTGATTGATAACTTTAGCAGCTTGCTGCGTTTTAACAGGGGCAACTTTTTCAGCGACGGCATTAGTTTGAGCCTTTACGACCGCTTGGTTTATATCAACACTTGGTTTTGCTGCACTGCCTGCAATTGTCATTTGAAACAACGGGCTATGTACTTTTGCTATTTCGCCTTTTTGGTAATATAGTTTTTTTACTGTGCCTGTATATTTTGCCGGAATTTGTACTAATGCTTTGTCGGTCATTACGTCACAAACCGCTTGGTCTTCTTCTATTTCGTCGCCTTCAGCAACTAACCAATCAACAATCTCACACTCAACAATACCTTCACCAATATCCGGTAATATAAAGTCCTCAACCACATCAGCTGCATCATTAGTTTTATTTTCAGCTTGTACTGGCTCTTGTACTACTTCATTGCTAATGCTTTCACCTGCTACATCCATAGCGAATAAAGGGGCATGTACTTTAGCAATCTCACCTTTTAGATAATATAGCTTTGAAATAACGCCATCATGCACTGCCGGAATTTGTACTAATGCTTTGTCTGTCATAACATCGCAAATTGGCTGATCCTCAGATACGGTATCGCCTTCTTGTACTAGCCATTCAACTACTTCGCATTCAACAATGCCTTCACCAATATCGGGTAATATAAAATCTTTAGCCATGGTAACCCCTAAAAATCCATTGATTGTTTAATTGCAGCCAACACTTTTAGTGCATCTGGTACGTATTCTTTTTCAAGTGCCAGCGGGTATGGCGTATCTAGACCACATACACGTAAAATTGGCGACTCTAAATGCAAGAAACACTCTTGTTGTATTGTCGCGGCTATCTCTGCACCAAAGCCATTGGTTATAGGCGCTTCATGACTCACGATTAAACGGCCGGTTTTAATAACCGATTTAGCAATCGTTTCAACATCCCATGGTAAAATACTACGAAGGTCAATAACTTCACAGCTTATACCTTGCTCACTTGCTTGCTTTGCTGCATCTTCAATAATCTCCATTTGAGCACCCCACGCTAAAAGCGTAATATCAGCCCCCTCTTGCACTACTTCAGCCGTGCCTAATTCAATACTATAATCTTCTTCTGGCACTTCGCCAATTGATGCACGATATAAACGCTTAGGCTCAAAAAATATGACCGGGTTATCGTCTTTAATTGATGCACGTAATAAACCTTTAGCTTGATAAGGGTTACGCGGTACAACTACTTTCAAACCCGGTGTGTGTGCAAAATAGGCTTCGGGTGATTGTGAATGGTATAAACCACCAGCAATACCGCCACCATAAGGTGTACGAATAGTTAAGTTACCGACATTAAATTCATTACCACTGCGATAACGAAATTTAGCGGCTTCATTTACTATTTGATCAAACGCTGGGAAAATATAATCAGCAAATTGAATTTCTGCCAATGCAGGCGCACCAAAAGCAGCTAAACCATTAGCAAAACCTAAAATACCTTGCTCGGTTAAAGGCGTATTAAAAACACGATGTTTACCATACTTTTCTTGTAAGCCCGATGTTGCTCTAAATACACCACCAAAGTAACCAACATCTTCACCAAAAATACAGGCTTGAGGGTGTTCATTCATCGTAATATCGAGAGCAGAGTTAATTGCGTGGAGCATGTTCATTTTAGCCATTACTTAATTCTCCCTGCGGTTACTGGGTAAGCATCTGGATGCTGTTTTATATGTTCTTTTAGTTGCTCGTACTGGCGTTGCAATAATGGAATTGGTGTATCGTAAACGTCTGATACCAGTTCTTCTAAAGCGGGCTTTGCAACAACTTCAGCACGTTTAAGCGCGGCTAAAATTTCTTCACGAATCGACTCTTTTGCTTTTATATCGTCTTCTTCGTTTAACCAGTCTTTCTTGACCAGCCATTTTCTAAATTTATCAATAGGACACGTTTGATGATTCGCTTCTTCATCTTTAGAGCGATAACCACTTGGATCGTCTGACGTAGAGTGCGCACCCAAACGATAAGCAATCGATTCAATGAGTACAGGCTCACCTTGTGTTGAGGCTATTTCGCGTGCTTTTTTAGTCGCCGCATACACAGCAAGTGCATCTGTGCCATCAACACGAATTGTTTTAATGCCATAACCCACACCACGCGACGCAATACCATCGCCTTTAAATTGCTCATCAGCAGGGGTTGATATTGCATAGCCGTTATTACGTGCAAAAAATATAACCGGCGCTCTGTGAACAGCGGCCATATTTAAACCGGCATGAAAGTCACCTTCAGATGCAGCACCTTCACCAAAGTAACAAATAGTCACATTATCAATTGTGCTGGCAAGCTCGCCTGTTTTAGCGTCGATGTGCTTTATTTTTTGGCCATATGCATAACCCGTTGCTTGTGGTATTTGCGTACCCAATGGCGATGAAATCGTCATGTAGTTTAGCGCTTTAGAACCATAGTGAATTGGCATTTGACGGCCTTTGCCTAAATCCAATTCATTTGAAAACATTTGGTTCATAAATTGATCAAGCGTAAAGCCACGATAATGCAGGGCTGCCTGTTCACGATATTGAGCCATGATCATATCGTCTTGATCAAGTGCAGCAGCAGAGGCTGTAACTGCGGCTTCTTCACCTAGGCATTGCATATAAAAACTAACACGGCCTTGGCGCTGCGCGCCTTGCATACGTTCATCTAACAAACGTATAAAACGCATTGTTTCATATAACTTAATAGCGGTATGTTTTGAAATGTCAGGTGCGGTTGCACTAGGATGAATGTCGCCGTCCTCAGTTAAAATACTAAGGGTTGGAATATTAAGCGCTTGACCATCAATAAATTCAAGCTCGTGGTTAATATTCAGCGATACGTTATTTGGATTACTCATAACCTACCTTCTTTTGTTGTCGGTAAAACAGTGCCCCTTTAAATTATTATTGTGGGTGATTGTTGCTGGTTAAACTTTGCAACATCTGCACTATCTTTAATTAAAGCTGCCAACACTTTACGTTAACGTAAAGTGTTATTCAACAGATCTAGGACGAAACAAAAGCAAATACTGGTTAAATAAGTGGCAAGTTAACGATACGGTTACTTTAATTGATAGTAATCATATAGTTAACTTTAAGTTAATAGTGATCTGATGAGTTAAATTAGACGAAATTGCTATCAATATCCATTGGAATAACAGTAAGGAGTGCTCTTTGCCCTAATGTTACGCTCGCATTTGGAAAAATAATAGCCTCTCCTTCAACGTCAGCGTAAATCGCTGTATCACCGTCGGTTGCAAGTAGTTCACCTTTCGCAAAGCCAGTAAAGTTCTCGGCATCGTCAGAAAAAGGAAAGCTAAAATCGTTCTGCGTTCTATTAATTGTGCGATGGACAGCAAACAATTCAAAATCGCTAGCATTAAATTCAGGATATTTAACTTCATTTTGACTAATTAATGCAGTTAAGGTTTGCTTTGTTTTTTCAAAGCGAGCCATATCGTTTTGACCAAATGGCTTAACTTGACCCAGCTCTACCGTAAAAGAATCAGCACCGTGTATAAATGACGAATAATAGCTAAATGTTGTTGCAGGAGATTTCATCATAAGCACGGTATTTACACCACAACTCAATAAAAATTGTAACTGCGACTTTTTCCATGGCTTACCATGTAAAAATGGATACACAGCAAATTTTTCGTTTTTAGAGCCTCTAATTGCAGTGTGTAAGTCGTAATGACATCGGCTACTGCCTTGCTCGCCACGCGTATAAAAATCGCTTACGTATTGCTCAAGCTTTGCAGCGCGGTTTCGCTCATTATTCATTGGTACACCTTCAACTGTATGGTGACCATTAAATAATCTATTTAAGTTTTCTTCTACAAAACGCAGGCCTATATTAATTGATTGTGGATTACCGTAAATAAACAAAGCGCGCTGCTTAAGTATCAGCTCGCCTTTTATAATTTGTTTAATAAGTGCATCACAAATTTCAATTGGCGCAGTTTCGTTACCGTGTACAGCGCTTGAATAAACTACATCTTTTGACGTTATAACAGCAGGTTGAAACTCAATGACTCCGGTATCGTGTATATTTACACGAGTCCCATTATCTAAAACAAACTCACCTGCATCTAAATGCCATTCGTTGTCACGACTAAGCGTTAAAAAATCGCCTGTTTGTTTTAATTCATTTAAGTAAGATGGATTGGCTGACATATAATAAGCCCTTTAAAAATAATGTGAGAGTAGACTCTTATGCATTTATTTTTATAAATACACAAGGTATAGAAACGAAAACGGCTGAATAAATCAGCCGTTTTAAAATTATTAGATTAAGTTAGCTTATAACTGAATCTACAAGCTTTTTAGCTTCTTTTTCAAGTAACGCTAAATGCTCTTCACCTTTAAATGATTCAAGGTATATTTTATAAATATCTTCAGTACCTGATGGACGCGCTGCAAACCAGCCATTCTCAGTGACCACTTTTAAACCACCAATGGCGGCATCGTTACCGGGTGCATGAGTCAATTTTTGCAAAATAGGCTCGCCAGCAAGTGTATCTGCTTTAACATCAGAAGCACTCAATGCTTTTAAACGTGATTTTTGACCGCTTGTGGCTGGTGCATCTAGGCGTTTATAAATTGGAGAACCAAACTCTTGTTCTAATTCTTTATAAAGCGCTGATGGCGTTTTACCTGTTACAGCAAGTATTTCTGCAGCGAGTAGACCCATAATGAAGCCGTCTTTATCTGTACACCATACAGAGCCATCAAAACGTAAGAATGCAGCACCTGCGCTTTCTTCGCCACCAAAGGCAAGCTTGCCTTTGCTTAAGCCTTCAACAAACCATTTAAAGCCTACTGGTACTTCTTTAACCTTACGGTTGTTACGAGCAGCTACTTTGTCGATCATAGAGCTAGAAACCAATGTTTTACCAATTTCTACGGTTTCATTCCAATCACGGTGTTTAAGTAAGTAATCGATTGCCACTGCTAAAAAGTGGTTTGGATTCATTAAACCATCTGGCGTTACAATACCGTGACGATCGTAGTCAGGATCGTTACCAATAGACACATCAAAATCATCTTTTAGTGCAATAAGATTTGCCATTGAATAAGGTGATGAACAATCCATACGAATTTTGCCGTCTTTATCAAGTGGCATAAAAGCAAAACGTGGATCAACAACATCATTAACTACGGTTAAATCTAAATTATATTTTTTTGCAATGACTGGCCAAAAATTAATACCTGAACCACCTAGTGGATCGATACCAATTTTGATACCTGCATCGCTAATTGCTTTTAAATTAACGATATTTGCTAAGTCATCAATATAAGGAGTCATTAAATCTTCGTAGCGAATAAAACCAGAACGCGATGCTTTAGCGAATGGAAATAACTCAACTTCAACTAAATCTTCTAATAAAAGTTGATTAGCTCTGTCTTCAATCCATTTAGTGACGTCGGTATCAGCTGGTCCGCCATTAGGTGGGTTGTATTTAAAGCCACCATCTTCAGGAGGGTTATGCGAAGGCGTAACAACAATCCCGTCTGCTAATTCATTTGGGTGTAGCTTATTGTGGCTCACTATGGCATGGCTGATAACTGGCGTTGGTGTAAAATCACCGTCTTCTTGCGTTATCACTTGCACTTCGTTAGCAACTAATACTTCAATTGCTGAGTTAAATGCGGCTTCACTCAATGCGTGTGTGTCTTTGCCTAAAAATAACGGACCAAATATGTCATTTTGTTTTCTGTAATCACAAATAGCCTGAGTAATCGCTAGAATGTGTGACTCGTTAAATTTAACATCGTAAGAACAACCACGGTGCCCTGAGGTACCAAAGGCAACACAATGCTCTGGATTTTGTTCAAGATCAGGTTCATTTAAGTAATACGCAGATACTAATTTAGGTACGTTAACCAGTGCCGATTGTGGAGCAGTTTTGCCTGCGCCTGAGTGAATAGCCATTATATTTCCTTACAGGTAATCGCGAATTTTTTCAGCTTGCTCTGCACTATATCCAAGGCAAAGAGCGACTTCATGAAGCATCATTTTTTTACGCGTTGTATTAGAATTAGTCATAACCCAATATTCACTATCGGTTATGTTTTTAGGATTCATACTACTACCGCTATTTACTAAAGCTTCTTTACTAGTAGCAAAGTAAACACGGTCACGCCCTTTTATGTCTAATACCGCAGAAAAATCAGTTTTATGTGTGCGGTAAAATGCACTTAAAATAAACAAAAAGCGTCCAACAACACCTTTTTGCATTGCCAGCTCTTCTTTATTTAATACATTAAAAACATTATCGCTTTTTTGCTTCACGGATACGTGAGCTACAGGCGTTTGTTTTTTTGAAGTCTCAGCAGCAGATGGCTCTGAGCTTTTTAATGTGGCGGTAGACGTAGTCGCAGTTTGATTATTTTGAGTTAGTTCTACGTTTGCGGTTTGAATTTTTTCGCCGCTCAGATTTAATAAACGACGTAAAATAGTGGATGCACTTTCACCAATACTTTGCGTATTGCTAGCAATATATTGATATAACTCGTCGTCTATGTCGATTTGTTTCATGTTCTTCCTGTCATTACGGGTCACATTTTTTTCTCCCGTGTGATTATACCCAAACCAATCAGAAATGCGAGTTACAACAAGCACTCCCGTAAACATATTAATATTTACCTCATTGTTGTTGATTTAACAAACAAAAGCCCAATTTAATAAATAGTCGCTGTATTTTTTGCTTTTTAGAGCAATGCTCGGCAAACTATGGCGAAATTTTCAGGAGGCGGGTATGCAGTTAAATTACAAGCAACAAGGGCAAGGTCCTAATGTTATTTTGATACATGGGCTTTTTGGATCATTAGAAAACCTAAATGTAATAGCAAAACCATTAAGTGAACACTTTACTGTTATTAACGTTGATTTACGTAACCACGGGCTTTCTCCTCATAGTGATGAAATGAACTACCCGGCAATGGCACAAGATATTGTTGAGTTATTAGCACATTTGAACATAGATAAAGCACATTTAGTTGGGCACTCTATGGGTGGTAAAGTGGCAATGGAATTAGCGCTTACACATCCTGAACTTGTAAATAAGCTTGTTGTACTTGATATAGCACCTGTTAGTTACCCTGCTCGGCACACAAAAATATTACAGGCATTAAAAGCGGTTTCAGCACAATCAATTGACGATAGAAAACAAGCTGATGCTCTAATGCAGCCTTACATAGAAGAACTGGGAGTTCGACAGTTTCTACTTAAAAGCCTCGCTAAAAATGAGGAAGGTCATTTTGCATGGCGATTTAATTTAAATGTGCTTGACGAAAAATATTCTACAATCACATCCAATGTTAATGAAAACAATTCTTGTTTATGCGATGCTCTTTTCATTAAAGGTAATGATTCTGACTATATTTTGCCCGAGCATCGTACTGCAATTAAAGCTCGCTTTAAAAATACCAAGGCTAAAATAATTCATGGCGCAGGCCATTGGCTTCATGCTCAAAAGCCACTTGCTGTAAATAAAGCGATAAACGACTTTTTAACTGCGGTTTAAAGCAATTTTAATCGCGTGTTTTTGATTTTGCGCACTAAATATATGAATAATTATATGCTATAGTACGCGCCGTTTAATTTAAAGGTTATACGTTGATGGTCAGTCAGTTAATTAACGAATTTGATACCCTAGGGTTGTATTTTGGCTTAGCCGGTATTTTCATATTCATCGGCATGGCAATTAAAGACGTACTAAAAAGTGGCAATGTGCCTAAGTTCGGACAATACATTGTCTGGGGCGTGCTCTTTTTAGGTTGTTCAGGCTTTATTGCTAAAGGTCTTATTCAAGTATTTTGGCAAGGCGCAGGTGTAGGTTAAGCATGGCGAAGTCAGAAACAGATAGAACTACACTCGATTTATTTGAATACGAAAAACGCCCAGGCAGACCTAAAACCAATCCCCTTTCACGGGATATGCAGTTAAAGGTAAATAAACGTAATCAAATAAAAAGAGATAAAGCACGTGGCTTAAAGCGTGTTGAATTTAAAGTTTCATCGCAGTTATATCAAGCATTGAGTGATATGGCAGATGCACAAAATATTAGCCGCAGTGCGCTGATTGAAACGATTTTACAAGAAAGATTGGCTATTGATACATAAAAGGTTTTAAATCCATGGCAAGTGTAGGCATTTTTTTCGGAAGTGACACAGGTAACACAGAACACGTAGCAAAAATGATCCAAAAAGAATTGGGTAAAAAGCTAGTGGCTGTTCATGATATTGCAAAAAGCTCTAAAGAAGAGATTGCTGAATTTGATTTAATCTTATTCGGTATCCCTACTTGGTACTACGGCGAAGCACAATGTGACTGGGATGACTTTTTTCCAGAACTTGAAGAAGTAGACTTTGAAGGTAAACTTGTTGCTATTTTTGGTTGTGGAGACCAAGAAGATTACGCTGAGTACTTTTTAGATGCGATGGGCATGATCAACGATATCGTTACTGAACGTGGCGCTATTGTTGTTGGTCATTGGCCGAGCGAAAGCTATGACTTTGAAGCATCTAAAGGCATGGCTGATGATAAGCATTTTGTAGGTTTGGGTATCGACGAAGACCGTCAACCAGAGCTTACAGAACAACGTGTTAAAGCATGGTCTGCTCAAGTATATGAAGAGATGTGTTTAAGTGAATTAGCTGACTAATTTACTGCATATATCGCTAGCTGTTTAAATAATTATCAAACAGTTAGCGTTTTAAGCTTTAGTGGCAATATAAATCAATTGTTCTTTGCACTTAACGCTTAGGCACGTTATCCTGTTTGTTGCTAATGTGTCGTGTACATCTTTGCAAGATGTCTAGTATAACCAAATAAAATTGAGACAGATTTAATGACTGATCATAACTTGGAACTTAAAAAAGCCGGTTTAAAAGTAACTTTACCGCGTATTAAAATATTAGAGATTTTACAATCTCCAGATAACCAACACATCAGTGCTGAAGATGTTTACAAAATTCTTTTGGATCTAGGTGAAGAAATTGGTCTTGCAACTGTATACCGCGTACTTAACCAATTTGATGATGCGGGTATTGTAAGCCGTCATCACTTTGAAGGTGGCAAATCAGTATTTGAACTTTCAGGAAGCACACACCACGATCATTTAGTATGTTTGAAGTGTGGCAAAGTGGTAGAGTTTGAAGATGAGATGATTGAACGTCGTCAACTTGAAATTTCTGAAGAAAATGGTATTACACTTACAAACCATTCTTTATATTTATACGGTGAGTGTAATGATAAAGCAGCGTGTAAAGAATTTAGCGACGCTAACAGCTAATACCGCTTTTAAAAAGCAATAAAAAACCTGCTAAGTGCAGGTTTTTTTGTGTCTAAAATGCGCTTGTAATGAATATACCCAGTAAATACTGGGGATATTAAACCTGAACTCTGGTTAAGAGATTTACCAACGTATTGAATCATGGTGATATTTAAATTTATTTTCTCTAGCCAGAGATTTTAAGTGAAAACAAGGCGAATTCACGCGTCAATAGCTGGCCTATTGCAAGTAAATTCAACGCAGTTAGCGCTGAAAATAGCTGTTCGAGATAGATTTATTATCCAGAGTTCAGGTTTTTTTAGATATTACTTATTGAGTCTTAGACCATGAATCACGAAGACCCACTGTTTGGTTAAATACAACGTTCTCTGATTTAGAATCACGAGAGAAATAACCCGTACGCTCAAACTGAAAGCCCTGCTCTGCTTGTGAATTAGCAAGCGATGGCTCTAATTTAGCGTTTGATAAAACAACCAGTGACTCTGGATTTAATGTTGTTTCAAACTCATCAGCGGCTGCTGGGTTTGGCACACTAAACAAACGATCGTATAAACGAACTTCTGCCGTAATAGACTCTGGTGCTGAAACCCAGTGAATAACACCTTTTACTTTACGTCCATCACTTGGATTTTTACCAAGTGTTTCAGTATCGTAAGTACAGAAGATAGTTGTGATTTCACCATTTTCGTCTTTTTCAACACGCTGTGCTTTAATAACATAAGCACCACGTAAGCGTACTTCTTTATCAAGCACTAAACGTTTAAACTTGTTATTCGCTTCTTCTTTAAAGTCTTCTCGTTCGATGTAAATTTCGCGAGTAAACGGTACATCACGACGACCCATTTCTTCTTTATTTGGGTGGTTAGCCACAGATAAAACCTCAACCTTGTCTGCATCGTAGTTTTCAATAACAACTTTAACAGGATCGAGTACGGCCATTGCACGTGGTGCATTTTCGTTTAGATCTTCACGGATACATGCTTCAAGCATACCCATTTCAACCATATTCTCTTGTTTTGTTACACCAATACGCAAACAAAACTCACGGATTGAACCTGGTGTATAACCACGGCGACGTAGGCCTGCAATTGTAGGCATGCGTGGGTCATCCCACCCTTCTACATGGTTATTTACCACTAAATCGCTTAGCTTACGCTTAGACATAATTGTGTATTCAAGATTTAAACGTGAAAACTCAATTTGCTGTGGGTGACACTCTAAACTAATGTTATCAAGTACCCAGTCGTACAAACGACGGTTATCTTGAAACTCGAGTGTGCATAATGAATGTGTAATACCTTCAAGTGCATCAGAAATACAGTGCGTGAAGTCATACATTGGGTAAATGCACCACTTGTCTGCTGTTTGATGATGATGAGCAAAACGTACGCGATAAATAATTGGATCGCGAAGCACCATAAATGAGCTAGCCATATCAATTTTAGCACGCAGGACACATTCGCCTTCTTTGAATTCGCCAGCACGCATTTTTTCAAATAACGCTAGGTTTTCTTCAACTGATGTACCTCTGTACGGGCTATTTTTACCTGGCTCTTTCAATGTACCACGGTATTGGCGTGCTTCGTCTGCAGTTAAAAAACAAACGTACGCTAAGCCTTTATTTATAAGCTCAACAGCGTAACCATATAAAGTATCAAAATAGTTAGAAGAATACTTTATATCGCCATCCCAGTTAAAACCTAACCACTGTACGTCTTCTTTTATAGAATTAACGTAGTTAATGTCTTCTTTTTCTGGGTTTGTATCGTCAAAACGTAAGTTACATAAACCGTTATAATCTTTTGCGATGCCAAAATTTAAACAAATTGATTTGGCATGACCAATATGCAAAAAGCCATTTGGTTCAGGTGGAAAACGTGTATGCGTTGTTGCATGCTTTTTACTTGCTAAGTCTTCATCAATTCGGGTTCTAATAAAGTTACTTGGGCGATTCTCAATTTCCGCCATAGGAGTGCAGTCCTCTAAATATTACGTAATAACAAAACTAATGCATTATTACAAAAACATACACTAACATACAGCACTAGATTAAGGTTTATTTTTGATATTGCTTAACTTTAATTCAGCTGAACCATTGTTTATGAATAAAATTTGTTTTAACGCAATATTTAAGTCATCTAAACAGTTTATAGTAGGTAAATAACCTACATTATAAGGATTTAAAGATGGCGACACTTAATCAACATCGTGTATATATTCCAACTAATGCACGCGCTAACCACTACCTTTTAGCTGAAATAACCCCTAATCACGATTTTTATAAAAGCTTTAGTGATATAAATTGCTGCTATGAACGTATTGCACGCCAGCTGTTTGCTTCTTGTGATGAGTACGAGCTTTATAATGTGCACTTATTAGCGAATGATAAACTACCCGTTGTAAGATTTAATGATGAGTCTTATCAATTAGAAACAGATAAACAAATGCTCTTTTTTTATAATCCCCGTTATCACGAAGCGCATAAGATTTATTACACTGAAGGTACACCGAGTAAAAAAATACGCATTCTATTTTTAGCAACAGGCGATGATTTACGAGCCAACTCTGCAGAATTTCATAATAAAGTTCAAAAAGTGTTAGACACTTTACAAGGACAACTCTTAATAAATCAGCCCCAGTTTAAACTACGCGACCATCAACACTTAACGTATGACCTATTTGCTAAAGAAAAAGGCAACAAGGAAAGCTATGGTTACAAATTAAGAAGTCTCTACCCTCGCTACCAATCAAGACAATGCAGCATACCCAATGATTATGCAGAGATGACTTACGCCACTTTTACTATACCGGTTTCGCGCGCTATTAAAACGCAGTTTCAAACACTAATGAACACAAACGATTATGCTAAATTTTATGACTACTTTGCTTATGCATTTATACGGGCGTGTCAAAATAATAACTTAAACCATGGCGCTATGGTTGCTAACGGTGCAACGCCTATTATACGCAACAGTAAAATAGATAAAAGTGAAGGTAATGATGAACTCCAAAAGTTAAGTTTTGATATTGAATCTAATGAAAATCAAATTAAGCACTTTTATGAAGCAAGTAAATTGGTAGAAACGCTGCATTTTGTAGTAGTGGCAACGCAGCAGGATAAACATGAAATGGGCTATGGTCGATTTATGAACCAAGTAGAAAAAACAATCCATACTCTGTGTAATGAGCTTGCTATAAATAAACAACGCCAAGACTTATCTGTACGCTTTTTCCAGCATATTAGTTACCCGTTCTAAATTTTCATCTAATAACAAAAAGGCCCGCATATGCGGGCCTTTTTAAAGAAAAACAAGCGATTACCAGCCTGTTTTCTCTTTAAGTGCTTTACCGATATCAGCAAGTGAACGTACAGTTTTTACGCCCGCAGCTTCTAATGCAGCAAATTTCTCATCAGCAGTACCTTTACCGCCGGCAATGATTGCGCCAGCGTGACCCATACGCTTACCTTCTGGTGCAGTAACACCAGCAATGTAAGATACTACAGGTTTAGTTACGTGAGCTTTGATGTACTCTGCAGCTTCTTCTTCTGCAGTACCACCAATTTCACCAATCATTACGATTGCTTCAGTTTGTGGATCTTTTTCGAACATTTCTAGAACGTCGATAAAGTTAGTACCTGGAATTGGATCACCACCAATACCAACACACGTAGACTGACCAAAACCAGCATCAGTAGTTTGCTTAACTGCTTCGTACGTTAAAGTACCAGAGCGAGAAACAATACCTACTTTACCAGGTTTGTGGATATGACCAGGCATGATACCAATCTTAGTTTGACCAGGAGTAATAACACCTGGGCAGTTAGGACCGATCATACGAGTACCTGTTTGATCTAGTTTGATTTTAACATCAACCATATCAAGTGTAGGGATACCTTCAGTAATACAAACTATTAGCTCGATGCCAGCATCGATAGCTTCTAAGATTGCATCTTTACAGAAAGGAGCTGGTACGTAGATAACTGAAGCAGTTGCGCCAGTTTCTTTTACAGCATCACGAACTGTGTTGAATACAGGAAGACCAAGGTGCGTTTGACCGCCTTTACCTGGGCTAACACCACCAACCATTTGTGTACCGTACTCAAGCGCTTGCTCTGAGTGGAAAGTACCTTGGCCACCAGTGAAACCTTGACAGATAACTTTTGTATCTTTATTGATTAATACAGACATTATTTGCCCTCCGCAGCAGCAACAACTTTTTCAGCAGCGTCTGTTAGTGATTCAGCAGCAATGATATCTAGACCAGAGTTCTTAAGAACTTCACGACCTAATTCAGCATTAGTACCTTCTAAACGTACAACTACTGGTACGGTTACGCCAACTTCTTTAACTGCGCCAATGATGCCTTCAGCAATCATGTCACAACGAACGATGCCGCCAAAGATGTTTACTAAAACAGCTTTAACATTGTCGTCAGAAAGAATGATTTTGAATGCTTCAGAAACACGTTCTTTAGTAGCACCGCCACCAACATCCAAGAAGTTAGCCGGCTTGCCGCCGTGTAGGTTTACGATGTCCATAGTACCCATTGCTAGGCCTGCACCGTTAACCATACAACCAACATTACCGTCTAGAGCAACGTAGTTAAGCTCGAAGCTTGCTGCGTGTGCTTCACGAGCATCTTCTTGAGATGGATCGTGGAATTCACGGATTTTAGGTTGACGGTAAAGTGCATTACCATCAATACCGATTTTGCCGTCAAGACAGTGAAGGTTGCCTTCGTCTGTAATTACTAACGGGTTGATTTCAAGTAATGCGAAATCAAAATCAGTGAACATTTTACCAAGACCCATAAAGATCTTAACAAACTGTTTCATTTGTACTGGGTTAAGACCCAATTTGAAACCTAGTTCACGTGCTTGGTAAGCTTGAGGACCTACTAACGGGTCGATCTCTGCTTTGTGTATAAGCTCTGGTGTTTCTTCAGCAACAGTTTCAATTTCAACGCCGCCTTCAGTAGACGCCATGAAAACTACTTTACGAGATGCACGGTCAACTACTGCACCTAGGTACAATTCGTTAGCAATGTCAGTACAGCTTTCTACTAAAATTTTAGCTACTGGCTGGCCTTTCTCGTCTGTTTGGTAAGTAACTAGGTTTTTACCTAACCAGTTAGCTGCAAACGCTTTTACTTCTTCGATAGTTTTAACTAGCTTTACACCGCCAGCTTTACCACGTCCACCTGCGTGAACCTGAGTTTTAACAACCCACATATCGCCGCCAATTTTTTCAGCAGCTGCAGCAGCTTCTTCAGGTGTATCGCAAGCGTAACCTGTAGAAACGGGTAAACCATATTCGGCAAAAAGTTGTTTTGCCTGATACTCATGCAAATTCATGATGCTTTATCCAATTTTTTATACTAAAAGAGCTGAATATTTTTTCAAATAAACAACTATCCCAAATTGCGCACCTAGTATAGATCCCAAGGCTTAACATGAAAACCCCAGTACGACCAAAGGCGCAAAAAAAAAGCTGTGAATGTTCATTCACAGCTTACATTTCATACAACTAGATTAAACATCTAGCAATAAGCGAGTTGGATCTTCAAGTAACTCTTTAATAGTCACTAAGAAACCAACAGATTCTTTACCATCAATGATACGGTGGTCATAAGAAAGTGCTAAATACATCATAGGTAGTATTTCAACTTTACCATTTACAGCCATCGGACGGTCTTGGATTTTATGCATACCCAAGATTGAAGACTGTGGCAAGTTAATGATAGGTGTAGATAGCAATGAACCAAATACGCCACCATTAGTAATAGTGAAATTACCACCCGTCATATCAGCAAGCGTAAGCTTACCATCACGACCTTTAAGTGCTAGCTCACGAATACCTTTTTCGATTTCAGCAACAGATAGTTTGTCACAATCTTTAAGTACTGGAGTAACTAAGCCACGTGGAGTAGATACTGCAATGCTGATATCGAAATAGTTATGGTAAACAATATCGTCACCATCAATTGAAGCATTTACATCTGGAAAACGCTTAAGAGCTTCAGTTACAGCTTTCACATAGAAAGACATGAAACCTAAACGAATGCCGTGACGCTTTTCAAACGTTTCTTGATACTGCTTACGAAGGCTCATGATTGGTCCCATGTTCACTTCGTTGAATGTTGTTAACATTGCAGTTGAGTTTTTAGCTTCAAGAAGGCGTGTCGCAATCGTTTTACGTAAACGAGTCATAGGTACACGTTTTTGAGTACGATCGCCCATCGGTGCAGCTGGAGCAGAAGCTTCTGCTTTTTTAGCCGCTGGCGCTGGTGCTTTTAAGAAAGTATCAACGTCTTCTTTAGTTACACGACCATTTTTACCCGTGCCTTTAATTTTAGAAGCGTCTAGGCCTTTCTCAGCAATTAAACGACGAACTGATGGTGTTAACACATCTGAACTTTCGCTTGAATCTGCTGCTGGCGCTGCGTCTGCTTTTGCAGCTGGAGCCGCTGGTGCACCGCCTGCTTTAACCGAACCAATTACTTGCTCGCCTAGTACAGTATCGCCTTCGCCGTGAATGATATCACCCATGATGCCATCTTCTTGAGCTACTACTTCAAGAACAACCTTATCTGTTTCAATATCTACCAAGTTTTGGTCGCGTGTTACCGCGTCACCTGGTTGTACATGCCATGTAGCAATTGTTGCGTCTGCAACTGATTCTGGAAGTACAGGTACTTTAATATCCACTTCTTTACCTTCTGATGCTGGTGCTGATTGCGCCACTGGCGCGTCTTCTGATTTAGCTGGTGCTGATTCTTCTTTAGTTGAACCTTCACTTGCTGGCGCTGCATCAGCATCACCAAGTAAACCCATAACTTGGTCGCCAAGTACGGTTGCACCTTCTTCTTGTGATATTTCTGTTATTACACCGTCATGCTGTGCAACAACTTCTAAAACCACTTTATCTGTTTCAATGTCTACTAAGTTTTGATCGCGAGTTACTTTGTCGCCAACACTTACATGCCATGTAGCAACGGTAGCATCTGCAACCGACTCAGGAAGAACAGGAACTTTAATTTCTGTGCTCATTGCTTATCCTTTATTTTCTATAGTAAGCGCGTCGGCAACGAGCGCTTGTTGTTCTTTAGTATGTACTGACATGTAACCACACGCTGGTGATGCAGACGCTTTACGTCCTGCATATTTTAATTTAGCACCTTGTGGGATTGCATCAATAAAGTGATGTTGTGAACAGTACCATGCACCTTGATTTTGTGGCTCTTCTTGACACCATACAAAATCAGTTACGTGTTGGTAGCGCTCTATAATTGTTTGCATTTCATCGTGTGGGAACGGATATAACTGTTCAACACGTACAATTGCAATATTATCTTGCTCAAGCTTACGACGCTCTTGTAGTAACTCGTAGTAAACTTTACCGCTACAAAATACAACGCGCTCTACTTTCTCAGGGTTAATATCATCAACTTCGTCGATCATATTATGGTAAACACCGTGTGAAAGCTCTTCAAGTGATGAAGTTGCAAGCGGGTGACGAAGTAGCGACTTAGGCGTCATAACAATCAGAGGACGACGAAGTGGTCGAACTGATTGACGACGAAGCATAGCGTAAACTTGCGCCGGCGTTGAAGGAACACATACTTGCATGTTGTGATCAGCACATAGTTGCAAGAAACGCTCTAAGCGCGCTGAACTATGCTCTGGCCCTTGACCTTCGTAGCCATGAGGTAACAAAATTGTAAGCCCACATAAACGGCCCCACTTTTGCTCACCAGAACTTAAGAACTGGTCAAATACAACTTGTGCACCATTGGCGAAGTCACCAAATTGCGCTTCCCATATTACGAGAGACTTAGGTTCAGCGGTAGCATATCCATATTCGAACGCAACGACAGCTTCCTCAGATAAAACAGAATCAAAGACTTCAAATGTGCCTTGATCTTCACTTAAATGCTCTAAAGGAGTGTAAGTTGTACCATCGGATTGACCATGAACAACAG
Organism: Pseudoalteromonas sp. APC 3358; assembly: GCF_030408075.1. Classification (NCBI taxonomy): domain Bacteria; kingdom Pseudomonadati; phylum Pseudomonadota; class Gammaproteobacteria; order Alteromonadales; family Pseudoalteromonadaceae; genus Pseudoalteromonas; species Pseudoalteromonas sp. APC 3358. Next base: position 83,624 of record NZ_JASDCE010000008.1, on the reverse strand, counting down.
CATGACGATGAAAGAATGTTCCTCGACCTGTGTCTTGTCCTGTTAAACGAATGTCAGTACCTTCAGACGCAATTGTTGCATAGGCAAGAGTCTCTGCCATACCCCAATCAAGTGGTTTTTCACCTGTGGCCATTAGCTTACGATCGTCATAAATCTTTTTAACGCGAGATTGAGCTTTATGTTGTTCTGGGTAAGAAGCTACTTTCTCACCAAGAGCTTTTAGCTTCTCTACAGATACGCTAGCATCGTAGTCAACATTCCATTCATGACCAATATATTTGGCCCACTCAGAAGAATGCGACGTCTCTGGCTGTATTTCTGAAACAACACAGCTGCCTTCATCTAGTGCATCACGGTACTCATCAGCTAAGGCTTTAACTTCTTGTTCAGAAAAAGAGCCTTCAGCAATCAGTTGGTCTGCATAGATTAAACGCGGCACTGGATGCTTTTTAATTTTTTGGTACATGACAGGCTGAGTTGCATTAGGCTCATCAGCTTCATTGTGACCATGGCGACGGTAACAAACTAAATCAATTACTACGTCACGCTTAAACTGATTTCTAAAATCAAGAGCAAGTTGAGTAACAAATGCAACGGCTTCAGGATCATCAGAATTAACATGGAATATTGGAGACTGAACCATTTTAGCAATGTCAGTACAGTATGGCGTTGAGCGAACGTCATCTTGCTTAGAGGTTGTGAAACCTACTTGGTTGTTGACAACAATACGAATACTACCACCACAACTAAACGCATTAGTTTGTGACATGTTAAACGTTTCTTGAACAACACCTTGTCCAGCAATAGCAGAATCACCATGGATGGTAATAGGTAGTGCTTTAATGCCTGACTTATCACCTAAACGGTCGAGACGACCACGCACAGAGCCCATTACAACAGGGTTTACGATTTCTAGGTGAGATGGGTTAAACGCAAGCGCCATGTGTACATTGCCACCTTTGGTAGCAAAGTCAGACGAATAACCCATGTGATATTTAACATCACCAGAACCTAACGTTTCTTTATGTATACCAGCAAATTCATCAAATAATTCTGATGGGTTTTTACCAAGTACATTAACTAAAACGTTTAGACGACCACGGTGAGCCATACCAATAACAGCTTCTTGTTGGCCGCTTTCACCAGCGCGGTGAATAAGCTCTTTAAGCATTGGAACTAACGCATCGCCACCTTCAAGTGAAAAGCGCTTAGCACCAGGGAACTTAGACCCTAAATATTTTTCTAGACCATCTGCTGCAGTAAGCCCTTTAAGGATACGTAGCTTTTCATCTTTTGAGAATTTAGGCCTAGACTGGACAGATTCTAGACGTTGTTGTAACCAACGTTTTTCCTCTGTTGATGTGATGTGCATATACTCAGCGCCAATTGAACCACAATATGTAGTTTTTAGTGCTTGGTATAGTTCACCTAAAGGCATAGTATCGCGCCCTACGGCAAACGATCCTACGTTAAACTCGCGGTCAAAATCACTTGAAGATAGGTCGTGGTACTCTAGCTCTAAATCTCGTACACGCTCTCGTTGCCAAATACCTAATGGATCTAGGTTTGCATTTTGGTGCCCACGAAAACGGAAAGCATTAATAAGTTGTAGAACTTTAACCTGTTTAAGGTCACCGCCACTACCCTCTGCTACCACTACTTCTCTATGCTTGTTTTTTGCAAGCTGTGCAAACTGTGCTCGAACCTCTGAATGTTTTACTTCAACATCCACACCATCAACTTTAGGTAATTGTTCAAACACTTCTCGCCATTCGTCTGGCACAGAAGTCGCATCGTCTAAATACGCTTCATAAAGCTCTTCTACATAAGCAACGTTGCCGCCGTTTAAATGTGAAGATTCTAGCCATGCCTTCATCACACCTTCGTGCATTTATAAGCCCTTTTTTTTAGCGCAGAAATTAATAGTTATTATAACAAGATGGCTAATATAATTTAATATTAGCCATCTTACCTTTACTAAGCTATCAAACCGCTCGGTTTAGTAACATAGATTTGATTTGTCCAATTGCTTTGGTCGGATTAAGACCCTTAGGACAAACGCTAACACAGTTCATGATACTGTGACAACGGAACACACTGAACGCATCGTCTAAATCCGCTAAACGTTCTTCAGTTGCTGTATCTCGGCTATCAGCCAAGAAACGGTAAGCATGAAGAAGGCCTGCTGGACCAATGAACTTGTCTGGATTCCACCAGAACGAAGGACACGATGTTGAACAACATGCACACAAAATACACTCATAAAGCCCATCTAATTTATCACGTTCTTCAATAGTTTGAAGACGTTCGCCTGCTGCAGGCTGATCATTAATTAAATAAGGTTTAACTTTTTCGTACTGAGTGTAGAACTGACTCATGTCAATAACAAGGTCACGTACCACAGGTAAACCTGGTAATGGACGTACTACGATTTTACCTTTGCCATTTTTTTGTAGCGTAGATAAAGGAGTAATACATGCTAAACCATTTTTACCATTCATGTTAACACCATCAGATCCACACACACCTTCACGGCATGAACGACGGAAAGATAATGTAGGATCTTGTTCTTTTAGAAGAATAAGTGCATCCAACACCATCATGTCGTGACCTTCCTCTGTTTGCAAGGTGTATTCTTGCATACGAGGAGCGTTGTCAACATCTGGATTATAACGATAAACTGAAAATTGTACTTGTGCCATCGTCTATCTCCTAGTAAACACGTGCTTTAGGTGGGAAAGCTTCACGCGTTTTAGGCGCATAGTTTACATCACGCTTACTCATTTCATCCGTTACAGGATTGAATACTGAGTGACATAACCAGTTTTCGTCATCACGATCTGGGTAGTCAAAGCGAGAATGTGCACCACGGCTTTCTGTACGGAAGTTTGCAGCTACTGCAGTTGAGTAAGCTGTTTCCATTAAGTTGTCTAGTTCAAGACATTCGATACGCTGCGTGTTGAAGTCTGATGATTTATCATCAAGACGAGCATGTTGCAGACGTTCGCGAATTTCTTTAAGTTCTTGAAGACCTGCAGCCATTGAGTCACCTTCACGGAATACCGAGAAGTTAAGCTGCATACATTGTTGTAGGTCTTTTTTGATTTGAACTGGATCTTCACCTTGGCCAGCCGTTGAATTTTCCCAACGATTGTAACGTGCAAGAGACGCTTCTAAGTCTGATTCTGAAGCAGCTTTAGATATTTCAACGTCATTTAGGTACTTACCTAAGAAGTTACCCGCAGCACGACCAAACACAACTAAATCAAGTAATGAGTTACCACCTAAGCGGTTTGCACCGTGTACAGATACACATGCAATCTCACCTACTGCAAATAAACCTTGAACTACTGTTTCGTTGCCTTGAGCATCGATTTGTAGCGCTTGTCCATTTACATTAGTAGGAACACCACCCATCATATAATGACAAGTTGGAATTACTGGAATTGGCTCTTTTGCAGGGTCAACATGAGCAAATGTTTTAGCAAGGTCACATACGCCTGGAAGACGTAAGTTAAGTGTTTCTTCACCCAAATGGTCAAGTTTTAACTTAAGATGTGGACCCCAAGGACCATCACAACCACGACCTTCACGGATTTCAGTCATCATTGAACGTGCAACAACGTCGCGAGACGCTAAGTCTTTTGCGTTTGGTGCGTAACGTTCCATGAAGCGTTCGCCATCTTTATTTAAAAGATAGCCGCCTTCACCACGACAACCTTCAGTTACTAGCGTACCAGCACCTGCGATACCCGTTGGGTGGAACTGCCACATTTCCATGTCTTGCATAGAAATACCAGCACGTGTTGCCATACCAACACCGTCACCAGTGTTAATGTGAGCATTAGTGGTTGATGCAAATATACGACCTGCACCACCAGTAGCTAATACAACAGCTTTAGATTTGAAGAAGGTAACTTCACCTGTCTCAATCTCAATTGCAGTACACCCTACTACATCACCATTATCGTTTTTAACTAAATCAAGTGCATACCATTCAGAGAATACATTTGTTTTGTTTTTAACGTTTTGTTGATATAGAAGGTGTAATAAAGCATGACCAGTACGGTCAGCAGCTGCTGCAGTACGTGCGGCTTGTTCACCACCAAAGTTTTTCGATTGACCACCGAAAGGACGTTGGTAAACACGGCCATTTTCAAAACGAGAAAATGGTAAACCCATGTTTTCTAATTCGGTAATAGCTTCTGGGCCAGTTTGACACATGTATTCAATAGCGTCTTGGTCACCGATAAAATCGGAACCTTTAACGGTATCGTACATATGCCATTCCCAGTTATCTTCGTGTGAATTACCAAGCGCAACCGTAATACCGCCTTGAGCAGATACAGTGTGTGAGCGCGTTGGAAATACTTTAGATATTAATGCACACGTTTTGCCAGATTCTGTAATTGCTAAAGCAGCGCGCATACCTGCACCACCTGCACCAATTACTACGGCGTCAAATTCACGAACAGAATATTTCACTTAAACACCCCATAATACGATTAGACCAATAGCTACGTAAGCAACGGCCATTAGGTTTAATACAAAACCTAAAACTGCACGAAGCTTTGCGCACTTAACATAGTCTGTAAGAACTTGCCAAAGGCCAATGCGGGTATGAACCATAATGCAAACAAGGGTAATTAACGTAAACCCTTTCATTGCTAGGTTAGAGAAGAGGCCTGTCCAGGCTTCGAAAGTGACTTCTGGCGTCGCTAAAAAATAGCCGATAATAAAAATCGCGTAAGCGCTGATTATTAATGCCGTGGTACGTAAAGATACGAAATCTTGTACACCATCACGTTTTAGAGTTGCTTGATTTAAAACCATATCCACACCCCTGCCAATACGGCAAACACAACACCAAGAGCCATTGAAACTTTAGCGCTGAGGTTACCTGATTCAAGTTCTTCCCAATGTCCCATATCCATAATCATATGACGGATACCACCAATAAGGTGATAACCTAATACAGAAACAGTGCCCCAAGCTATAAATTTGGCAATGAATCCGTTAAACAGACCCTTGACGAATTCAAAACTTTCAGCTGAAGAGAGAGACTCAGACCAAGCCCAAATGACAAACGTTAAAGCAAAAAATAATGCAACACCGGTGACGCGGTGAAAAATTGAAGCTTTAGCCGTTGCCGGCATAGATATAGTTGTTAGATCTAGATTTACAGGTCTTTGCTTTTTCACAGTTACTTGCCCATCTTTGCTCACAGTGGAGCTCATCTACTTGTTTTTCTAAAAACCCACCAAATATTACTGATGGAACTATCAAAATAAACGTACCAAAACAATTAAAGTTCACAAACCTGTAAATTTTAAGCTGTTAAGAATATGTTTACCCAAATACAATACGGTTTAAAACCACCGTTAGTATATATACCCACAGGGCTTTTTACAATTCTTGTTTATTTAGAGATGTTTGCGAATTAGCCAATAGTATTATATTTAATTAATACCGAATATTTATTATACATATATGCATAATGTTTATAAAAATTGACTTTAACCCCCTCTTTCACGTTAAAATGAGAAGATGTGCTTAAAACAGATTTCAGAACTTTAAAATCTAAAAATCAGAATAGATATCTTAATAGGAGATACATAACGATGGCAGATAAAAAAGCCACAGTCCAAATTGATGGACTAGATCCAATCGAACTTCCAATTTATCAAGGCACTGCTGGCCAAGATGTAATCGACGTACGTACGTTAGGTTCACACGGTCACTTTACTTATGACCCAGGTTTCATGTCGACTGGTTCTTGTGAATCTGCAATCACCTATATTGATGGTGGTAAAGGTGTACTACTTCACCGTGGTTACCCAATTGAGCAATTAGCTGAAGACTCAAATTACATTGAACTTTGTTACTTACTTTTAAATGGTGAGTTACCTTCTAAAGAACAATATGAAGTTTTTAAGAATGAAATCACTACAAGCACTATGCTTGACGAGAAGATTGCTAACTTTTTCCAAGGTTTCCGCTTTGACGCTCACCCAATGGCAATGCTTTGTGGCGTAGTAGGTGCATTATCATCTTTCTATCATGAAGACCTCGATATTACTGATGCTGAACAACGTAAAACAAGCGCAGTTAAGCTTGTTGCTAAGTTACCAACAATCGCGGCAATGGCTTATAAAACAAATATCGGCCAACCGTTTGTATACCCACGTAACGATTTAAGCTACGCAGAAAACTTCTTACACATGATGTTCTCTGTACCTGCTGAAGAATATAAAGTTAATCCAGTAACTGCAAAAGCGATGGATAAAATCTTTATGCTTCATGCAGATCATGAACAAAATGCATCAACTTCAACAGTTCGTCTTGCTGGTTCATCTGGTGCTAACCCGTATGCATGTATTGCAGCTGGTATTGCATCTTTATGGGGCCCTGCTCACGGCGGCGCTAATGAAGCATGTTTAAACATGTTAGAAGAGATTGGCTCTGTTGACCGTATTGATGAATACGTAGCTAAAGCTAAAGATAAAGCTGACCCGTTCCGCCTTATGGGCTTTGGACACCGTGTTTACAAAAACTTTGACCCACGCGCTACAGTAATGCGTCAAACGTGTCACGAAGTTTTAGCTGAGCTGAATATCCAAGATCCACTTCTTGATATTGCTATGAAGCTTGAGCAAATTGCGCTTGAAGACCCATACTTTGTAGAGAAAAAACTATACCCTAATGTAGATTTCTACTCTGGTATTATCTTAAAAGCGATTGGTATTCCAACAAGCATGTTCACTGTAATCTTTGCAATGGCACGTACTGTTGGTTGGATCACTCACTGGGATGAGATGCTATCTCAACCTGGTCATAAGATCAGCCGTCCTCGTCAACTTTATACTGGTTACACTCAACGTGACTACGTATCAACTGACAAGCGTTAATTAACGTTGGTTAGTTTAAAAAGGCCGCATTTTGCGGCCTTTTTTATTAACAACACTTGAGAATTATCATAAACCGATTACAATTCCTGCCTTAAAAACACTATGTAGATGAGCCATGCTTGCTTTAAAGTTTGATATAAATAAAATTAGAAACGACTTCCCAACATTAAATCAAACAATAAACGGCTGCCCGCTTGTTTATTTAGACTCAGCAGCAACCTCACAAAAGCCTCAATCAGTTATAGATACAATTACTGAATTCTATACGTTTCAAAACGCTAATGTACACCGTGGACGCCATACACTTAGCGAGCAAGCAACTTATTCATATGAACAAGTACGGGATAAAACTGCAGAGTATTTCAATGTATTTAGTAAAGAGATTGTATGGACTAAAGGCGCTACAGAAGCCATTAACTTGGTCGCTAACGGATTAAAAAAGCGCTTAAATGAAAGTCATACCATAATGATATCTCCGCTTGAGCATCATGCAAACATAGTGCCTTGGCAAATAGTGAGTCAACAAACGGGTGCTAAATTAATAGCGCTTCCACTAAATAAAAATGGCACGCTGAACACCAAAGAATGCTGTAAATTTATAAAAGAAACAAAACCTGCCCTATTAGCTATTACACAAGCATCTAACACACTGGGTAATATCACCGATTTAAAACCACTAATTAGAGCTGCAAAAGACGTCAATTCTCTTGTTCTAGTGGATGGTGCACAAGGTGCACTGCATTTAAAACCCGATTTACGTGAATTAAACTGTGACTTTTATGTCTGCTCAAGCCATAAAATGCTCGGCCCAACAGGATTAGGTGTGCTTTATGGTCGATATGAGCAATTAAATACCCTTGATATTTACCAATCAGGTGGGGAAATGATCGATAAAGTGTACTTAACTCACAGTACTTATCGTCCTGCGCCTGCAAAATTTGAAACTGGAACACCAAATATCTCTGGAGTTTTAGGCTTTGGTGCCGCATTAGACTATTTAAATGAATTAGATCACGCAAAAGTTCAGCAATATGAGCAAAAATTGTTTAGTTATGCAGCTCAAAAATTGGTAAAGGTTGATGGTATTACAATATACAGCAACCTATCTGACAATATTGGTACACTCTGCTTCAACTTAAATGATGAACATCCTTATGATTTGGCAACTTTACTTGACGGGTACGGGGTTGCAGTAAGGAGTGGACACCATTGTACACAGCCATTAATGACACATTTAGGGCTTAATGGAACGCTAAGAGCGAGCTTTTGTTTTTATAATACCTATGAAGATGTAGATATATTCATTGATTCACTTAAAAAATGTATCGCTTTACTGGACTAAACGTCACTTTAATAGAATTAATTAGGATAACTCATGACAAATACGTTTAACAAAGTCACAGAATCTATAAAAAATGCGCCCGCTTGGCAGCAAAAATATCGTGAGATAATGCTTTTAGGAAAAACTTTACCTGTTTTAGCTGATGTTTTGAAGACTGATGATGCACTTGTACCAGGCTGTGAAAGCAAAGTATGGATGTTTGTTGAATTTGATTTAACAGAAAATACACTTGTTGTAATTGGTGACTCAGATACACGTATAGTAAAAGGATTATTAGCCATTATTTTAGCGCTTTACAATGGCCTCACACCAGAGCAAGTAGTGAATAAAAATGCGTATGAAGAATTTGAAAAGCTCGGCCTTATAAGCCACTTAAGCGCATCACGTGGTAATGGTATTAAAGCCATGGTTGATAAAATACAAACTATGGCACAACAAAAGCTTAGTTAACTAGGGTCTGTTGATCTTTCAAGGTTAAATTTGCAGCAGCCTGTTTGGTATTTAGGCAAGGCAGAGCCTATGCAGTGTGGCTATCCCCCATAAATAGGCGATAACGTAGCATTAATGCCAAACAGACGCTGCCCAAAGGGTTCTTCCTAGGGGCTGTTTACTCTTTCTTGCTCGGTTTTTACTTAGCCCACTAGGTTACAAATCTCGCGCCGCGATTAAATTCCCCCTAGTTTGGACAAATTTTAATCCGCAAAGATTAACAGACCCTAAGCTTGCAAGCGTTGTTTTTTATCTAGATATTTACGCACCGCTTTTGCCGCAACAAAAAAGCCGAAGCTTCCTGTGATCATAGTCACAGATCCAAAACCATTATTACAATCCATATTCATCGAGCCATCAGCACTTTGCTTAGCATGACATACGCTGCCATCGCTTCCTGGGTAAACCAATTGCTCTGTTGAGTAAACACAATCAATATTAAACTTACGTTTAGGATTATTACTAAAATTATACTGCTTACGCAAAATATAACGTACTTTTGCAAGTAATGGGTCTTGCGTAGTTTTAGCTACATCACCAAAAGTTATTTGGCTAGGATCTGTTTGCCCGCCAGCACCACCGGTAGTAATTATAGGAAGTTTATTACGTTTGCAATGCGCTATTAATGCTGCCTTTTCTTTAACTGCATCAATACAATCAATCACATAATCAAAACCTTGAATATGCTCTTGAATATTATCAAGCGTAATAAAGTCATCTATTACATTAACTTGGCACTGTGGATTAATAAGCTCGCAGCGCGCTTTCATTGCATCTACTTTAGCTTGACCAATAGTGCCCGTTAACGCATGAATTTGTCTATTGACGTTAGTCGCGCAAATATCATCCAAATCAATCAATGTTATTTTACCAACACCAGTACGTGCAAGTGCTTCAGCCGCCCAGCTTCCTACACCACCAATACCTACTACACAAAAGTGTGCTTCTTGAAGCCAATCAAATTGTTGATGACCATACAAACGCTTAATTCCGCCAAAACGTATATCTGTAACTTTTTCGCTCATTTACCAATCCAGTTGCCATGGCGACTGCCATGCTTGAAAATCTTGATGTTTAATTAACGCCAAATACTCATCACCATTATCGGGTAATAAAGTTAGCTGTATTTGTTCACCTTGCCATAAAAAGCTCAATGCATATGCATGTAAATAGGTACGATTTGATGGCGTGCCTGAATACATTGCATCGCCTAAAATAGCAGAGCCAATACTTTTTAGTGCCACTCTTAATTGATGCGTCTTTCCTGAATAAGGCTTTAAAATATACCCTCTAAATCCCGGCTTATAACTTAGCGAATAAAATCGGGTGATTGCAGGGTTAAGCTTACTCGTTAGTAACTTAAACGAGCCACGGCGAGATTTAGCCATATCGCCTTTAATCCAACCCTGCTTCTTTTTCGGTTTAGCGTCACTAACCGCTAAATAAAATTTAGCAATCGCATGCTCAGTAAACATAACAGTAAAGCTGGCCGCAGCGGCTTTGTTTCGCGCTAAAATAATCAGCCCTGATGTCACTTTATCTAAACGATGAACGGCATAAAGCTTTTGCGATAATTGTTGTTCGGCTAACACAACAAAGCCGGGGCCATCTTCTGAATGAAAATTAAGACCCGCTGGCTTTTCTAAAATATAAAAATCGTTATGTGTATAAACAACTTTTAATATCTTACTTACTTGCTCACTCACACGTTTTTACTTTTAATATGCGTTATCACTTTAGCTAAGTCATCGGGCGTATCAACTCCAGCATGGGGTGCTATTTGAGCTTGCTCTATTTTGATTTTATAACCATGATACAACACACGTAACTGCTCAAGTGATTCAAGTAGCTCAAGTGGCGATACGCTCAATTCTATATATTGTTTAATAAAACCCGCTCTGTACGCATAAATACCTACGTGGCGCTGAAATGGCGCTAAATTAAGAGCACTGCTGTCATTCATCATTGTGCTTCTATCAAACGGAATACTTGCACGAGAAAAATACAGCGCATTTTTATTTATATCACTAACAACTTTAACCGCGTTTGGATTAAATACTTCATCACGCTCTTCAATAGCAACACTTAACGTTGCCATTGGTGCTGTTGAATCACTTAATAGTGCAGCAACTTGAGATACGTTTTCTGGCGCAAGTAAGGGCTCATCGCCTTGTACATTAACCACAATTGTATTGCTGTCGAGATCAAGTAAATCAACTACTTCGGCTAAACGCTCAGTACCCGATTGGTGATCTTCGCGAGTCATTACAACATCACTAGTAAATAAACTTACTGCATCAAACACTTTTTGATGATCGGTTGCTATAACCACTTTACTTGCACCTGATAAACATGCTTTTTCGTAAACATGTTGAACCATTGGCTTACCGCAAATATCAGCAAGCGGCTTACCAGGTAGTCGGGTTGATGCAAAACGTGCAGGAATTACAACTACGAATTCCACTTTTCAACCTCTTCTAAAGATAACTCACGTGCTTCGTTTTCAAGCAATACTGGAATATCATCTTGAACGGGGTAAGCAAGCTTAGCTGCAGTACTAATTAGTTCGTTGTTTTCTCTATCAAAGCGTAATTTACCCTTACAAACTGGGCAAGCAATTATCTCGAGTAATTTTGTATCAAAGGCCATTGAGTATTCCTTTTTCTTTTAATAATGAATTTAATGTGTTTATTACGCTATCGGAAGGCTCTGCATCTACAGGTAAATAATACCAATTAGGTTTTGCAAAGGACTTACATTTAACCGCGTCTTTTTCGGTCATTATAATGCAATCATCACCAAACTGGGTAAAATCATCTGCTGTATAAGCATAATGATCTCTAAAGTGATGAGTCGACAATAGCTTAATATTTTGTGCTTCTAATGAGTTTTCAAACCGTTTAGGGTTCCCAATTGCACTTATTGCATGTGCCTCGCTTACGTTGCTTTTTGCGTTATCACTTGAATTAACTAAGCGAAGGTTACTTACTTGCAGCACGTAGCTATTATTAGCCTGACCGCCATTTTCAATTACTATATCAACACTTTGTAAGCGTTTAGTTGTTTCGCGTAGTGGCCCTGCAGGCATAACAAAACCATTACCAAAGCGGCGTTCACTATCAACAATACAACACTCAATGCTACGAGGCATTTTATAATGCTGCATCCCATCATCAGAAATAATGACATCTAGCGTATAATTTTTTTCTAATAAATCGATATTGTGTTGTCTATTAGGGCCAACTGCTATTGGGCACTTTAAACGATGGTATAAAAGCACAGGCTCATCTCCAGCCTGCTGAGCATCTACAAGCTCAGTGACTAACAGCGGGTAATTTTCTGATTGCCCACCATACCCTCTACTAATAATACCCACTGATAAACCTTGCTCGGTCAAATACTCATACAACCACAAAACAAAAGGTGTTTTACCATTGCCGCCAACGCTTATATTGCCGACTACAATAACAGGCGTTTTGCACTCAAAAGGTTTAAGTATTTTAGCGCTGTACAAGAGTTTTCGAAATGCCGATACAACCCAAAACAAAGCACTTAATGGTAATAACAATAAAGCAATTAGACCAAATGGTTTATACCAGCTTTGCTCTATTTTGCTCACGCCTGATCACCAAACTGCATTTTGCAAAGTGCTGAATAAGTACCGTCATTTGCTAATAAGCTACTATGATCGCCACTTTCTATCACACGACCGTTATCAATAACATAAATTCGGTCACTGTTTTCAATAGTAGATAAGCGGTGTGCTATAACAATAGAGGTTTTATCTTTCATTAGCGTTTCTAACGCTTGCTGAATAAGCTTTTCTGATTCGGTATCAAGTGCTGATGTTGCCTCATCTAAAATCAAAATAGGTGCATCTTTTAATATTGCACGCGCTATCGCTATTCGCTGGCGTTGGCCACCGGAGAGCATTACGCCATTTTCGCCTACCATGGTGTTTAATTGCTCTGGCAAGTCTTTAACAAATTCCCACACGTGCGCTTGTTTGGCAACTTGTTCTAACTCTTCAACAGACACATCGTGCTTTATGCCATAACAAATATTGTTAGCAATCGTGTCGTTAAATAACACAACCTGCTGAGAGACTAAAGCAAATTGGCGACGCAGATCAGTTAATTTATAGTCCTGCAGTGCTATGCCATCAAGTAAAATTTCACTCGGTAACTCTAAGTCATAGTAGCGTGGTAATAAGTTAGAAATTGTGGACTTACCTGAGCCTGAGCGCCCAACTAAAGCAATACTTTCACCCGCCTCAATCGTTAGCGACAAATCGTTTAATACGGCTTCATCTTTCGTTGGGTACTTAAAGGTTACGTTCTTAACTTCAATTAAACCTTTAACTTTATCAACCGAAACAGTGCCTGTATCTTTTTCCATTTCTTCGTCTAAAACTAAAAATATACTTTGCGCTGCAGAGATACCACGTTGCATATCACTATTCACATTGGCAAGTTGTTTTAGCGGACGCAGTAACATCATCATTGAGGCAATTAATGCCATGAAGTCACCAGATGTAATCGTATCAATCATTGATGGCAACGACACCGCCCACAAAATAACTGCCATGGCACTTGCCGCTAAAATTTGAATTATAGACACACTAAGCGCTTTAGTTGCGTCCATTTTGATACGTTGCTGACGATTATGATTATTAATTTTCGAGAAGTGATTAATCTCTTGATCTTGACCACCAAAACCGTGAATAACTTTATGTCCGCTCAGCATTTGTTCTGAGCTACGGGTAACTTGCCCCATGGCAGATTGAATGTTTTTAGAAATGTGGCGAAAACGTTTAGAGACGACGGCGACAATAATAGCAACAAGTGGGATGATCACTAAAAATATCAGTGATAATTGCCAACTGGTATAGAACATTACCGCAAGTAAAAATACAACAAATGCCCCTTCACGTACAACTATTAGCAAGGCTTTAGTAATCGCCTGTTGAACTTGTTCTGTATCAAATGTGATTTTTGAAATTAAATCTCCCGTTGAGTTTTTGTCATGAAAAGAAACGGGTAAGTGCAATATGTGCTCAAATAACTCTTGGCGTAAAGAACGTACAACTTGGGAGCCTACATAACTTAAGCAGTAGGAAGACATAAAGTTAAAAACACCACGCCCTAGAACTAACGCGATAACGACAAAAGGAGCGTACTTTAAAACTTCTGTATTACGCTGGTTCAAACCTTGATCAATAAACGGCTTCATTAATTGAATAAATAAAGCATCCATTGCTGAATAGCCTATCATCCCAATAATTGCGACAAATGCGACGCTTTTGTAGGTGCCAACATATGAGACAAGACGTTTATAAATTTGTGTAGTACTTTGATCCATAACACTCTCTAAATACAGTAACAATCTGTATTGTATCCTCCGATGAGATAAAACTAAACGTCAATCTTTGATAAACCAGTAACTTTCCTGCCCTCTTGCTGTTTCTATAGACAAATTCTTTGCATAAAATTTAATACTGATTTGCCCCTCAACGCCTGTCGTAAATTGCTGAGCGTTTATTTGGTTATAACGTTCGACGACAAGAGGCTTAGGGAATTCCCATTGCCCTTTATAGGCACTTGAATGAATAACTACTTTAGGAGCAACGTTATTAATAAAATTAACACTTGAGGATGTATCGCTGCCATGATGCGGGCTTAACATTACTGTACTTTTCAATGATTTATTATCCGCTAATAGCGATGCTTCACGCGCCTTTGATATATCACCGGTAAGTAACACACTATGGGTATTATCTGATACCCTAACAACGCATGAATCATCATTTTCATTTCCAAACCCTTTTGTACTAAAGCTTTGTACTTTTAATCCAGCAAAATCAATGTTTATGACTTCACATACATTATGTGTATTTTTAGGATGAAATTGTTGTAATGTTTCACCAAAGCCAGCATCTATGAAATGTTGTAATCCTCCAGCGTGATCATTATCTTCATGACTTAGAATCGCCGTTTTCACTGTTAAATTATTTGCTTTAATATAAGGCAATAAAATACTTCGCGTACGGCTAAAGCGATTGAAATAACTGGGGCCAAAATCATAAATAAGCACTTGTTTATCTTTTTCAATTAATGCCATAAGTCCATGCCCTACATCAAATACATGTAGTTGCCACTTAGACTTTTCTGTTAGCCAATAATTTAATAAAAGCGTTATTGCGGGAATAAAAGCGAGCCATTTATAAGGAAGAAAATAAACCATCAACATAATAATATAAGTAAAAACGACAAATATTGAGTCAATTCTGCCAGTCGTTATCCACCTTAACGATTCTGGTATTTCATTAAGCAATTTAAATAGCGCATATAAGCCAGTATCAAACAGGTTTATTAAAATACTTATATCTAAGAAAATACTCAGTAATGTAAAAACAATTAAAAAAGGTAAGATAATGATTGAAAGCAGCGGTATAGCAATTAAATTTATTATCAAACCTGCAATACTTACCCCATTAAAAAAATAGAGTGAAAGTGGCAATAAACCAATAAATAACGCTATTTGAATAACAAACAGTGAAATAACTTTGTTTTTTATGCGAGTGTTTAATATTGGTAATTTATTAATAACTGTAAAAATGATAGCAACCGCTAAAAATGAAAAGTAGAGACCTGGATTGAGTAAATTAAATGGGTTAACAATAAGAACAATAACCAAGGCAAATAAAATGCTCCGCCAACGCAGCGGCTGCTTAGCAAGAAAATACAATAATAAATAACAACCCAGCATGATAAGCGCTCGCGTTGCCGATACTAAAAAGTCACTTAAGTACACATAAACCAAGGCTACTAAAAATCCGCATGAACTGTAATAAAGAGTCAGGTTAAATGATTGCCCGATCGAAGAATTAATTTTTGCAAAAATGAATCGAGTAAATAGATAACCGAAGCTAAAAATCAAACCAATATGTAACCCCGATATAGCAAGTAAATGGCTTAGCCCAAGAGATTGCATTAATTGTTTATCAGCGTAGCTCATCAAAGATTTTTCACCGCTAAGCAATGCATAATAGAGCCACTGTAGTTTTGTATCCGTATAAGTGTTTTTAAGGAAGTGTTGATAATCTAAAATTATGCTTTGTTTGTCGCTATTTATAATATTAAGATTTTTATTAAGCACTTTACCTTTAAATAATATTCTACTTATAAAAGCATAACGTTCATTATCAAATACATTAAAATTTTTATTACTACGAAAATGTTTTAAATGAATTAAAGCAGAAAATTCATCACCTACTATTAAAGGCTGTGCAGAATTAACACTGAGCATTGCTTTGGGTGATCTAAAATCCGAAAAATTACTCCCTTCTAATGCCACTATTTTAACTTTAATATATTGAGGTTTTTTGTCAGAAATAACCTCTTCAACAATTAATGTAGAATCAAGTGCATACTTTTCATCCGGTTTTGGTATTTCAAAACTATAAAAAACGTAAAAATGCAGACCAACGAAGCAAATTGCACAAATAAAGCCTAACAATACATTTAAAAACGGCTTAAAATAAGCGCTCACTATAACAATGAAAATTGTAAATACTGTAAATTCGAGAGTTTGATAATAAAATACGGTTGCTATACAGCCAATTACAAACCCAAGACTTATCCACACTGATGTAAATGGTTGCTTTAAATGGCTAAAAAAACGATCCAAAGATTTTTACCTGATCCAAATAAAATTAGACATCATAAATCACTAAGAATATTTGGACGCCTTTTACAAGATGCAAATCTTTGGCATTTAAATAGACGTTCTGCTCGAGGTGCATTTGCAGTCGGGTTATTTTTTGCTTTCATCCCTGTTCCTTTTCAAATGGTTTTAGCAGCAGCCGGCGCTATATTATTTAGAGTTAATTTACCTATCTCAGTAGCATTAGTATGGCTTACAAACCCTCTAACTATGCCACCTATTTTTTATGGCTCATACTTAGTGGGTACATTAATACTTAATCAGCCTGAGCAACACTTTGTATTTGAAGCTAGTTGGTCTTGGTTTCTAGAGAGCATAGAAACTATTGGTCCTGCATTTTTACTAGGTTCGTTAGTATGTGCTTCTATTGCATCAATTATCGGCTATTTTGGTATTGATATTATTTGGCGCCGTTCTGTTAAAAAGGCATGGTTATCGCGAAATAATTAGTAGCGTTAAAGCTAAATAATAATTATAAGATTCATGGCAATCCTAATCTTATAAAATATTATAGACGAAAAAAAACCAACTTTATTAAGTTGGTTTTTTTTATAATCAATATTAGTAAACTTTAAAAGCGAAATATACGTCTTAAGCCAACTAATGGTAATAGCAATAATGTATACCAAGGAAAGCTAGCAGAGTTACGCTCATACACTTCTGCTTCTACTGGAGCACAGTTTTCTACTTCACCATTTGCAATTGGCGTTAACTTAACTGCAACTGCAATACTTTCGTATTCAATTTCACCATTGATATCAGTTACAACACCGCCTAAAGAATCAAGTTTTTCAACTGTCTTAGTCGCAGTACCAAATATTTCATTATTTTCATTGATAGCTGTTGCTTCAACCATTGAGTAAGCGTAGTCAGTTTCGCCATCAGTGTCATAACAAGGCAGTAAATCATTCAAATTAGTGATTTTATCTTCACCAATTTTGTAAATAAAGGCTTCTTTAAGTCGTGAGCTATCAGATACACCCACTTCCCCTTCGCCTACAATATATCCTTGATTATTTATATCGTTGCCATAAGAACTTGAACTTGAAAAATAATCAGTTGGAAAAACTGTATTACCTGTTTCGATGTCATGATAGAAGAATTTATTACGAAGAGTACCTTCAATACGCTTTGTCGCATAACCTGTAATTACATCATTATCATTAATAGCGATTGATTTACCAGCCTGCCAATCGTCTTCTTGATTAATAAAGTCAGTGACTGCACCGTCTTTAAAATAAACTGGCATTGTAAGAATCGTATCATCATTTTTGTAATAACGCGTATTTGATGAACCTACAATTGTACCGTTGTTGTTCACTGCTAAAGCAGTACTCGTAAATGCGTCATCTTCCGTTTCACCTTCATCAGGTGTAAGTGCCATACCAAGCTCTTCAACAGAAATAATATTTAACGATTCATCAAGTTCCCATTTAACAGCACGCTTATTAAATAAGCCTCGTGAAATATTAGAATTTAATAAGTTGATACACACTGACGTTGGTTCGTCTTCATTATCACAGTTATCATCAATATTATCTTGTCTGTCATCAGGAATACTTGTAGAGATATTACCTACAACAGTGTAACCACTATTTGTTTTGACTATATCGTTAGCGCGGCTTGTGCCGCCGTATTCATTAAACTCAGGCTCTAACTCAACACTTATACTGCCATCAGCACTTATTACAATCCCACGTTCTATAAACTCATGTGTGAACCACGTTTCTGCATCATCTTCACCATCAGGTGTAAAAGACACTTTATCGTAAGGAGCACCGCCCCAACCAACAGTAACGCCGTCTTCACTTACAGCATTAAAAAGGTTAATAGTTGAACGCGTTAAGCCATCATAATCAACAGATGCAACATCAAATAACGGTTGCTCTGTTACTTGTGTGTCATTGTACTTTATGCCAACTAATGAG
Source organism: Pseudoalteromonas sp. APC 3358 (assembly GCF_030408075.1). Lineage (NCBI taxonomy): Bacteria > Pseudomonadati > Pseudomonadota > Gammaproteobacteria > Alteromonadales > Pseudoalteromonadaceae > Pseudoalteromonas > Pseudoalteromonas sp. APC 3358. The sequence goes on along the minus strand of NZ_JASDCE010000008.1, from coordinate 65,232 downwards.
CTTAATTTTTGATATTCAAAATTTGTAGAAATTGAAGATAAAAAACTAACCATGAAAGTATGTGCATCAGAATTAGTAAGTACTGCATCATTATTTTCAATGTCATCAAGTGTAAAGGTAATCTCTTTATCACTTAAATCAAATGCAGCCTCTGTATTATCGTAGCTATTTTCAATAATATTTTCAGTAAAATCTATATAGCTGATATCAATAGGTAAATTGTATAAACCATTTGCGAAACCAATAATATGCCCGCTTTCGCTTACATCTGTTACATAAGAATATTTAGCGTCTTCAAGAGTCCCTAATTCACTTAACTGGTACGTCGCACTTGTTGCTGAAGTGCTTAATGTCGCTAAAATACTGGCAGCGAGTAATTTATATTTCATTTTAGTCCTTACTACTGATTCTGTAATTCTTCAAGTTCTTCCCAGCGCTCAAGCGCAGCTTCAAGGTCAGACTCAAGTTGTGCCAAATGGTTCAATGCTTTAGTTGTTACATCACTCTCTTGTTTAAAAAAGTCTGAGTCACTAACTACAGCTTGTTGAGCTTCAATTTCAGCTTCTAGTTTTTCCATTTTATTCGGTAGTTGCTCTAATTCAAGTTTTAATTTGTAAGAGAGTTTATTTGTTTTAGCTGCAGGTTTAGCAACTGGAGCGACTACTTTTTCAACTTTTTTTACTGGTTGCTGCTGCGTTTTTTTTTCTTGTTCAGCTAAATAGTTAACGTAAGCCTCATAGTCGCTATAGCCACCTACAATATCTGTAACTTTACCGTTACCTTCAAACGCCCATACACTTGAACATGTATTATCAATAAATTCACGGTCATGGCTTACAATCAGCACTGTACCTTGGTATTGATTAATGATGTCCTCAAGTAACTCTAACGTTTCAATGTCTAAGTCATTTGTTGGCTCATCGAGAACAAGGATATTAGACGGTTTTAAAAACAATTTAGCTAATAGTAATCTGTTTTTTTCACCACCAGAGAGTGCTTTAACAGGGGTTCGAGCGCGTGCTGGAGGGAATAAAAAATCTTGCAGGTAACCTAAAACATGACGTGAGCGTCCGCCCATCATCACTTCTTGTTTACCTTCGGCAACGTTATCTTGAACTGTTGCTTCTTCATCAAGCTTTTCACGATATTGGTCAAAGTAAGCAAATTCTAAATTAACACCTTGCTTAGTTATGCCGCTATTTGGTTCTAAATCACCAAACATTAGCTTTAATAGTGTTGTTTTACCAATACCATTTGGGCCTACTAGACCGATTCTGTCACCGCGCATTACCAGTGTAGAAAAATCATCAGCAATAACTTTGTTTTTAAATGCATGACAAAGATTCTTAGCTTCAAATACTAACTTACCAGAGCGATCTGCTGTTTCAATATTGAAATCAGTTTTACCAACTTGGTCAACACGTTGCTTACGCTCTGTACGAAGCTGTTTTAACTCACGAACACGTCCTTCGTTACGCGTTCTACGCGCTTTAACACCTTGGCGGATCCATGTTTCTTCTTCGGCTAAACGCTTATCGAACAATGCATTTTGGCTTTCTTCTACTTTTAAATCATGGGCTTTTTGCTCTAAGTACGTAGCGTAATCACCAGGGTACGAAATAAGCTTACCACGGTCTAAATCTAAAATACGCGTAGCAACAGCGCGAATAAACGCACGGTCATGCGATATAAATACGATTCCGCCCTTAAACTCTTTTAAAAATTGCTCAAGCCACATGACGCTTGCCATGTCTAAATGGTTTGTTGGCTCATCAAGTAATAATAAATCAGGCTCACTAACAAGTGCACGTGCAAGTGCTACTTTACGTAACCAACCACCAGAAAGAGACTCAAGTTTAGCTTCTGGCGTTAATTCTAATTGTGTTAGCACTAATTGAATTCGGCTATCAAAGCGCCAGCCATCAGCCGCTTCTAGTTGATTTGATAAACGTTCAAGCTTGTTCAATAACTTATCAGTACACACTGTTTGCAACTCATTACTTACATGATGAAAATCAATTAGTAAGTTTGCAATCTCAGGCATACCTTGCGCAACATAATCAAATACAGTGCCATTTGCGCCTTTTGGTGGATCTTGCTCTAAACGAGAAATTCTAATCCCGCCTAGCTGATTTATTTCACCATCATCTAATACAACTTCGCCATCAAGCACTTTTAATAGAGTTGACTTACCCGCGCCATTTCGACCAACAACACACACTCTTTCGCCACTTTCTATAACGGCATCTGCTTTGTTAAGCAAAGCATGCGTACCAAAAGCAAGTTGTGCTTTTAAAATTCTAATTAAATCCATAGTTCTTATTTGCTCTTATTCTGCTTGTGCTAAAAATTTGCGCACAGTGTGTAAAGTAAAAGGCCAAAATAATTGCTCGCCTTTTTCACTTTTTAATACAGGAATAGTAATTTGATACTCAGCTATAAGCTGCTCATCAGTCATAATATCGATTAGTAATAACTCACTCGTATTACTAAGTACCTCAGTGATAAGTTGCTCAGCTTGCTCGCACAAGTGGCAACCATCAGTGTGGTATAAAACCCATTTAGCCATGTGTGATTAACCAGCTATTATGGATTTTTTTATTACGTTTAAAGTCTGGTGATAACGTTTTATCTGAAATATTAATGGCTTTTAAACCTAAACCAATCAGACCAACTTCATCTATCACAAAGCCACGTTTGTTATTAGAGAAAATTAAGGTACCTGATGGGCTTAAAATCTTTTTAACCCACGTTAATAATTTAATGTGATCGCTCTGTACATCAAACGCGTCTTTCATACGTTTTGAGTTTGAAAACGTTGGAGGATCTAAAAATATCAAATCATATTGTGCTGTCGCGTGCTCTAACCATTTTAAACAATCAGCTTGTTCAAAACGGTATCGTGTATTACTAATACCATTTAAATCAAAGTTATCTTGGCCCCATTTTAAGTAGGTCTTTGATAAATCGACTGTAGTAATGGCTTTAGCACCACCAAGAGCAGCATGTACAGAAGCTGTACCTGTGTATGCAAAAAGGTTTAAGAAACGTTTATCTTTAGCATTTTCTTGAATATAACGGCGCATTAATCGATGGTCTAAAAACAAGCCTGTGTCTAAGTAGTCAAATAAATTAACTTTGAACTTAGCACCAAACTCTTCAACAACCATAGTACGGTTTTGTTTAGACATAGCGGTGTATTGATCTTCGCCCTTCTGCTTTTTACGTACTTTTACAGCAATGTTTTCAGGTGAAATCTCAAGCTGTTGAGCCGTTAAACTTATTACGTCTTGCAGGCGTTTTTCTGATGTTTTTTCATCAATTTCTTTAGGCGCTGCATATTCAAAAATTACAGCAGAGTCACCATAAATATCTACAGCAACATTGTATTCAGGGATATCCGCTTCATAGACGCGATAAGCATCTATTTTATTTTGTTTAAGCCAGTTTTTTAAGCCTTGCTTATTTTTTTTCAATCTATTTGCGAATGACGTTGAGCCTTCAAAATTGAGTGCTTTTTTGTCATCTGTGGTCAAACTTACTTGCTTATCATCTAATTGATATAAGTTAAGCTCAACATCTAATGGGCCATTTTTAAATTTATATCGCTTAAGGCGCACAAGTTTTAAAAGTTTAAATAAGCTCTCGTCCATACCCAATAAGGCAAGTTTCCAGTGATTGAAGTGCTTTTTAAAGCCAACGCCTAAATTACGGTGTAAATCAACAAGCTCAGCCATAGAGCCAATACGCTCACCATAAGGTAAGTTTGAAATTACAACACCCGGTAATTTTGCAACAGCTGTAAGTTTAGTTGCATCACTTTGCTTAAACTTAATCACGTCGTCAAGCTCTGCACGTTTAGCATTATCAATTGCTTTACTTAATACTTGCTCATCGTAATCGTGACCAATTAACCACAATTTAGGATCAGTAATATTAGCGAGTAACTCTTCTTTAAGCTCTTTAAACTTAGCGGCTCTAAAACTGGGTAAACGCTCAAAAGCAAAACCTTCACGGAATAATCCTGGCGCTTCGTTTCGTGCCATACCGGCAGCTTCTATCAAAATAGTACCCGCACCACAACATGGATCGAATAAAGGCTGTTTTACATTTTCAAGCCAGCCACTTCGCTTAATTAATGCAGCAGCTAAGTGCTCTTTAATAGGCGCTTTACCTTGGCCTTGGCGGTAACCACGTTCTGACAAACGAGGACCTGAATAGTCAATATACATCGATACGCCGTAACGATTTAATCGTGCAACTACGCGCACATTAGCATCTTGCTTATCAACGTTAGGACGTTGCTCGTATAAATCATTAAAATAGTCAACAATCGCATCTTTGATTACAAGACCCGAAAATTGCGTGTTTTTTAATGAGTCATTGGTACCGTTGAAGTCGACAGCGAATGTTTGAGTAGGTCCAAACCATTCTTGCCAAGGTTGCGAGCGCGCAAAATTATACAGGCTATTTTTGTCATCTACGCCTTCTTTTTCTTCAATAAGCATAAGCACACGCGTTGCAAAACGAGTTGATAAACAAACCTTTTGCGCAAGTAATGAGTCAGCCTCAAAACGAACAGAACCAACAGTTTGCTTAGACACGGTTGCGCCAAGTTCTGTTAGTTCATCAACCAATAAATTTTCGATTCCGATAGAAGTAAGTGCGATAAATTGCAAAGTAATAACCCTTAATAGCTAATTGCGCAGGATTATAACATAGGTTGGGCGACAAACACGCCATAAAGACACGCTTAAGACTTAAATTTGGTTAGGCGGTTTGACTTTGATATTGCTGATTTAGGATGGGGTGTACTCGATTATTCAAAATACGGATTACTTCAAATTGCGCTAAAGATAAGTTTTCGTCTAATTTAAAGGTTTCACTTAAATTCAAACAAATAGATGCATCAGGACAATGCTCTACAATTAAAAAATCACCTGACTGCGCTTTAGATGTTAATTTTACTATTGCCTCTACGCTTGGCTCTGTCCCGGTGTATTCTTCAAAAAACCAACTTTTTGCTAAAACGGGTTTTAAGTGATACTTAACAGCAGTTGCATTTAATGATATTTGACAAATTTGAGCCGCAGACCACAATTCAAATCCATCCAGATAATTATAAACCTGTTCGTAAAATGCAGCATCTTCGAGACTAAAACGTGGATTTTTAAAAACAGAATCGGTGAGCTGTCTTAATTTATAAGGCGTGCATAATTGCATGTCGTCATTTAAATCAAGTAACAAACGATTTTTATCAGGACAAGTAATCCACTGCCATTGCTTTGATGCTTGTAACATTTACTCCTCCTTGGGTATGTTGAATAATTATTGCTCAGAGTATAACCGCTTTTGACCACTTTTAAAATGTTTGCTTAGAACATTTAGCTAACGATCAAAAGCTTAGATAACTGATCCTTATAAGCCGTTAACGATCGACTTTACCAATTGTGGACCTTTGTAGATGAACCCAGTATAAACCTGAACTAAATTTGCGCCTGCATCTAACTTTTCTTTTGCAGATGTAGCATCATCAATACCGCCGACTCCGATGATTGGTAGCTTACCTTGTGTTAAGCGTTTTAGCTCACTTACTACCTCTGTAGAGCGCATTCTAACAGGGTGACCTGATAAACCGCCCGCCTCTTGTGCATATTGCTGCCCCATGACTGCGGCTCGCTCAAGCGTTGTGTTTGTGGCAATTACACCATCAATTTTATTATTTAAAAGTGACTCACTTACTTGCTCTATTTGTATTTGATCGAGATCCGGTGCAATTTTTACAAGCATAGGAACTTGCTTATTATGCTTTGCAATTAAATCTAACTGTTCATTTTTAAGACTTTGCAATAAATCATCAAGTGCAGCACCATATTGTAAATCACGAAGCCCTGGGGTATTTGGTGATGAAATATTTACCGTAATATATGAGGCATGCTCAAATACTTTACGCATACAATGAATGTAGTCATCTTTACCTTGCTCGTTAGGTGTATCTTTATTTTTACCAATATTGATACCGAGTATGCCACTGTACTTTGCTGCTTTTACATTTTCGACTAAATTATCAACACCTTTATTATTAAAACCCATACGGTTAATAATTGCGTTTGACTCTGGAAGTCTAAAAATACGTGGCTTGTCATTACCAACTTGAGGACGCGGTGTAACCGTTCCAACTTCAATAAAACCAAATCCCATTTGACTAAATGCATCTATACATTCTGCATTTTTATCCAGGCCAGCGGCAAGCCCTACTGGATTTTTAAATTCAAGACCTAAAAAGTTTACGGGTTTATCTGAAACACTTTGTGACCAAGCTATATTTAGAGGCGTATTAGCAAAACGACGAAGATTATTAAGTGCAAACTCATGCGCCCACTCCGCATCACGGGTAAACATAAAACGGCGAGCTAAATCATAAAACATCAATATAATCCTCTTTTTAAATTTCAGACAAAAAAATACCTCAGACAAGGCTGAGGTATTGTATAACAATTTTAACAATCAGTTATTTATTTACTAAACAAATAACTGATTAAAGCTAAATTATTTTCCTGATGTATCACAGTTGTGACTTAATAACATAAGTTCACGAAGTGCAACTGAGAACTTAGCAAAGTCGTGGCTTTGTGATGTTTTAAACTCAGCCAACATTTGTTTCCAACGCTGAAGTAATAAATCTTGGCTATCCATCCACTCATCTATTTGACTATCAACATCGCTCTCGTCACCTTCAAAGCTATTTAGCACCACTTCAGATAACGTACGTTGCTGCCAATCAAGCTCTTCACGGTAAGATGAACGAGCAAGTGCTTGCCAATGATTTGCTACTGGTTGCTTAGTTATTTGCTCTAAGAACCAATGCAGACCCATTCTCGCGCCTAGTTTAAAGTAAGTATTCGATACCATCGAAATACTCTTACCTGAATTATTAGCAACCTCAGCTAAATCCATCACAGAGAATAAGCTTGATAACGAAACAATACGCTTAGCTATATCTGCAGGAACGCCGGCATCAATTAACTTATTAGCTTCAATTACAATACGATCATTTTCTTTTTCAATCATGTATGTATTTAAATTATCGCTTAAATCTTTAAATGTTGGCGCAAAGAATTCAATTCCTTGTTCAATCGTTTGTGACTTATTACGATGACGTAAGAACCAACGCGTAGTACGGCGAACAGTACGACGAAGTTGGTAAAGCATTTCAGTTTGTACCGCTGCTGGTATTTTATTATCCAGTGCGCTGATAGAAGACCATGTATCGCGCATTTCAAATATTTCGCTAGCAATTGAGTAACACATTGCAATTTCAGCTTCGTTGGCACCGGTTTCTTCATGCATACGTACCATGAAGTTTAAACCCATATCATTAACGATACTGTTAGCAAGTTTAGTTGCAATAATTTCTTTACGAAGTGGATGGTTGTTCATCGCATCGTTAAACTTCTCACGTAGAGGACGTGGGAATGACTTCACAAGCAATTGGCGATAGTAAGGGTTTTCAGTAATTTCATCACTTACTAAAGACTCTTTTAATACCATTTTTGCGTACGAAACTAGCACTGAAAGCTCAGGGCGAGTTAAGTCTTTACCTGCGGCTGCACGTTCTGCCAATTCTTCATCACTTGGAATAAACTCAATAGCACGGTTTAACTTACCATCTTTTTCAAGTGCATGAATAAAGCGAATCTTTTCTTTAAGCGTTGAAGTACCTTTAGACTGCGTAATTGAAATAGTATGTGTTTGACGGTAACAGTCTTTTAATACTAATTCAGATACTTCATCTGTCATTGAGTAAAGTAGCTCATCACGTTGTTTACGTGTTAAGTCACCTTCAGCAACCAAGCCATTAAGTAAAATCTTAATGTTAACTTCGTTATCTGAACAGGCAACGCCTCCTACGTTATCAATAAAGTCAGTATTAACACGACCACCCTTAGCTGCAAATTCAACACGACCTAATTGAGTTGCACCTAAGTTACCGCCCTCACCAATTATTTTAGCGCCTAAATCTCTACCATTGATACGTAGTGCATCGTTTGCACGATCCCCTACATCTGCATCAGTTTCTTTAGAGTTTTTAATGTATGTACCAATACCGCCATTCCACAGTAAATCGAACTCCATCGTCAATGAAGCTTTCATTAACTCATTTGGGGTCATACTTGCTTTTTTAGTGCCCAACATTTTTTTCATTTCTGGGCTAAGCGTAATTGATTTAGCAGCACGAGAGAAAACACCACCACCGGCAGAAATTAACTCTTTATTGTAATCTTCCCACGATGAACGCGGCATATTAAATAAACGTTCGCGCTCTGGGTAAGAAGTAGCAGCATCTGGGTTAGGATCAACAAAAATGTGCATATGGTTAAAGGCAACTTGTAAACGAATATGCTTAGATAACAACATACCATTACCAAATACATCACCAGCCATATCGCCTATAGCTACCACTGTAAAGTCAGTCGTTTGACAATCGATATCCATTTCACGGAAATGTCGTTTAACTGACTCCCATGCGCCTTTAGCTGTAATACCCATTTTCTTATGATCGTAACCAACCGAGCCACCTGATGCGAATGCATCGCCTAGCCAGAAATTGTATTCATTAGCTATGCCGTTTGCGATATCAGAGAAAGTAGCTGTACCTTTGTCGGCTGCAACAACTAAGTAAGCATCATCTTCATCGTGGCGAACAACATCGCGAGCTGGCACTACTTCACCGCGCTCTATGTTATCTGTAATATCTAGAAGACCACGGATAAAGATTTTGTAACACTCTTGGCCTTCTTTTATAAACGCTTCGCGCTCACTAGGTAATTGTTTACATACAAAACCACCTTTAGAACCAACAGGTACTATTACTGTATTTTTAACTTGTTGAGCTTTAACTAAGCCAAGTACTTCAGTACGGAAATCTTCACGACGGTCAGACCAACGCAGACCACCACGCGCTACTTTACCGTAACGTAAATGCACACCTTCAACGCGCGGAGAGTATACAAAAATCTCAAACGCAGGAAGAGGAAGCGGTACATCAGGAATTAAGCTAGGCTGTATTTTAAACGAGACATAAGACTTAAACTGACCTGCATCATCTTTTTGGAAATAGTTAGTACGTAGCGTCGCAACAATCATATCTACATATAAACGTATAATGCGGTCATCATCAAGGTTTGCTACATTTTCAAGTTCTAAGTAAATTTGCGTACTTAACTTTTCAAGTGTTTTAGCACTTGCTGGGCTCTTAACTGAGAACTTTTTAGCAAATAAATTAACAATTTGCGCTGCAATGTTTGGATAATTTGCAAATGTGCTTTCAATGTAACTTTGTGAGAACGTTACACCAATTTGACGCATATACTTAGCGTAAGCACGTAAAATAGAGGCTTCGCGGCCAGTTAAGCCACCCATTAACACTAAACGGTTAAAACCATCATTTTCAAGGCGGTTGCCCCACACATTTGTTAATGCAGCGCGAAAACGTGCTGAAATTTTATCAAAGTCTGCCATCCCTTTGCTGTCAATAAGCATCGAGAAGTCCATGATCCAGTTAATACGACCATCGCTAGTTTTAACTGAATATGGTGTTTCACCAACAACGCGCAGACCAAAGTTTTCAAGCATTGGCATAACATCAGATAAGTGAATTGGCTCATCTTTATGGAATAAGCTCAATCGTACAATATTACTGTTTGCTTCTTCTTGAGGACGGTAGAACAGCATTTCTAGCTTGTTTTCATCGCTAAGTAGTTCTAACTTTTCGATATCAACAACCGCAGCACTTGGAAGCACCTCGTCTTTGTATGAGCGTGCAAACGCATTACAGTATTTACGATTTAAATCGTTACCACGTGCTTCACCCGCAGACTCTAAAAGTGCAGATTGAAGTTTATCTTCCCACGTACGTGCAGCTTCTACTAAATTGTTTTCGATGTCTTTCACGTTATATTCGATCTTGTTGTCGGTCACACGAACGGTGTAATGAGTACGCGCCAGTGTTGACTCAGAGAAATAAGTAGTAAATTCGACTTTATCGTCAGAATTAAATGCATTAGCTAATATATCTTGCGTTTCACGACGAAGAGCCGTGTTATAGCGTTCGCGAGGAACATAAACCATGCAAGATAAAAAGCGACCATACGCATCTTTACGTACAAACAAGCGACACATATCGCGCTCTTGTACTTGTAAAACACCCATAGCAACTTCAAGTAGCTCACTTTCGCGCGCTTGAACTAGCTCATCACGTGGGTAGGTTTCTAAAATATTTAAAACAGCTTTGTAAGCGTGTGTACCTTTAGCAAAATCACACATTTCCATAATGCGGTTAATTTTACTTTTTAAAACAGGCACATCAGTAGCACTATTATTGTAAAAGCTTGATGAGAACAAACCAATAAAGCGGTCTTCACCAATTACATTGCCTTCATCGTCAAAACGCTTAATGCCTACGTAATCAATATAGGCTGGACGGTGAACGCGAGAAACAGAGTTAGTTTTTGTCAAGATCAGTAGGTTGCTGCTGCGTGCTTCTTGGCGAGCAACTTCTGGTAATTCTGATAATAATCGTGTGTGTTCTTCAGTAGAGTTTTTCATCAAGCCAAGGCTTGATTCCATTTTACCTTTTAATTGGTAATCACCTTGAACTGGGCTTAGCTCATATTCACGGTAACCCATTAGGGTAAAGTTATCTTTCGCTAACCAATCTAAAAACTCAGTTGTTTCTGAAACTTCTTCTGTCGTTTTATTATGATGACGTTTAGGTAACTCTTTGGTTACTGCAATCAATTTTTTACGAATTGGCTGCCAATCATCAACAGCAACTGACACATCAACAAGAACCGACTCTAACTCTTTCTTGAAAGACTCAATCACAGAAGAATCTGTTTGACGGTCAATTTCAATAAAAAATACTGTTTTAGTAGATGAGGATTCTTGCTCTGCTTTTAAATTTGATAATCCAGAAATTTTAGCGTTTTCATCACGCTTAATTTTTAATGGGCAGTGAAGTAATAAGTGAGAGGCGATATTTTCACGAGTCATGGCCATACGAACAGAATCAACTAAAAACGGCATGTCTTTAGTAATAATCTCTACGATTGTATGTGATGACTGCCAGCCATCTTTTGCCACTTCAGGGTTGAAAACGCGGATAACAGCGTCGTCGGTAGTATTTTTTTCTAGCGAGTTCCAAAGGCTTAATGCTGCGCCATATAGGTCACTATCGTTGCGGTTTGCCAAATCCTCTTTAGACATATTGCTGTACAAGGCTTTGGCGAATTTCTCAACGAGTAACACATTATCAGCGCGAACTTTTTTCTGGATCAGCTTACAGACATTATCTAGGATAACCGAGGCTTGGCCTTCATTTCGTGTCATTGTATGTTCCTTAATCTATTACTGCTCAGGAGCAGGAATTTGTACAGCTATTCATTAGCGTGGAGTCAATTAAATTCTAACCCTTTTACAGCTAATAAACAGCCTTTTCGATGAAAACATTTTAAGCATTTCAGCTATTTGGTCATCTATTCACAAATTGTAGATATAAATGGCCTTTACAGGCCATTTAGGAGCAAAATTATTCACATTATTTTTTCTGGTCAGTCCAGAGAAGGCTACCAATAGCGGGTAATAACAACACTGCACCTAACATATTTACTAAAAACATGAAGGTTAACAGTATACCCATATCAACTTGGAATTTAAGATCTGAGAATATCCACGTACTCACACCAATCGCAAGTGTAATACCGGTAAATAGAACCGCACTTCCACGTTCAACAAGCGCATTTCGATAAGCAACACTTAATGGTACATTTTGCTTAAGCTGCCCCATCATCGACGACAGTATATAAATGCCGTAATCGACCCCAATACCCACTCCTAGAGCAATAACTGGCAAAGTAGAAACGGTTAAGCCTATTTCTAATTGCACCATAAGTGCTTGTGCAAGTGTTGATACGATATAAAGGGGCAATACCACAGCAATCGTTGCTTTTACGCTTCTAAAGCTCATTAAACATAAGATGATAACGGCACCATAAACATAAAGCATCATTGGTATTTGCGCTTCTGCAACTGATTCATTAGTGGCTGCCATTACACCAACAGGTCCTGACGCTAACTTAAATGCTAATTTATCAGTGCCCTCTTCTTGCGCAAATTGCTTAACACTCTTAATTACAGTATCGATAGTTTGTGCTTTATGATCATCTAAAAATATAATCACTGGCATAACTGAACAATCACCGTTAAGTAAACCTGTACTAGTTTCAACTCGAGACGTTGACTGCACTAAACTTGCTGAATTTCGTGGCAAGCTTTGCCATTTCAAATTGCCTTCGTTGTAGCCTGCGTTAACCGATTGAGCTACAGAGCTCAAACTTACAGCAGACTGCACACCTGCTACATTCTCTACTTTGTATTGAAAACGGCTTATACGCTCCATCACATCATGCTCAGTACATGCTGCAGGATACGCTTCTACAATTACCTTTAAGATATCAGACGAGATAGTGTACTTGTCTGATATTAAAAACGTGTCTTGATTATAACGGGCATCTTGATGCAGTGATGGAGCACCTGCATGTAAGTCACCTATACGCATTTTATCTGCTTGCCAGTAACCTAAAGCAAATAGAACAAGTGTAAAACCAATAATCATTTTAGCTACTTTAGGATCAGTCGCTTTAACAAGTAAGTCGCGGATTTTATCAAGCATGTTTGGTTTTGCTGCATCACCAGATTGAATATGTACACTGTTTTCAAAGTTCATGTACGAAGCCCAAACTGGCAATAAGATTAAATTAGTAAATATAATTACTGCTACACCTAAACTCGCTGTAATTGCAAGTTCACGGATAATACCAATATCGATGGTAAGTAATGTTAAGAAGCCTACGGTGTCTGAAAGCAGTGCAATACCGCCTGGCACTAATAAAGCCCTAAAACTTGACTGACAACAAATACGTGTTGTTTTACCTTCACCTACTTTTTTACCAATCGCATTTATCATCTGCACACCATGGCTTACACCAATAGCAAATACTAAAAACGGTACCAAAATAGACATAGGATCAAGGCCAAAACCTAAACTTGAAAGCAGGCCTAATTGCCAAATAACAGCAATAATGGAACATGCGATAGGCAAAATAGTCAGCTTTAAACTGCCACAAAATAGCCAGACCATAATAAAGGTAAAAGCGATAGCAATGGCAAAAAATACAACCACCCCTTTTGCACCTTCCGCTATATCACCAGCCATTTTTGCAAAGCCAATAATATGAATACTTACTTTGTCCGTACTTAAAGGCTCTCTTAAATCACTTTCTAGCTTTTGTGCAAAAGCTAATGTGTCTAATTTTTGTTGTGTTTGAGGATCAGTTTCTAAAAGTTGAGCAGTTACCATTGCACACGAATAATCGCTGGCAATCATACGTCCTACAACTTTTGCTTTTTCAATGTTTTCCTTTACTACACCTAAACCACGCTTATCTGCTTTAAAGTTAGCAGGAATAATTGGGCCACCGGCAAAGCCATCCTCCACTACTTCAACAAAACGAGCACTGGGTGAAAATATTGAGTTAACTAATGGACGATTTACGCCAGGAATGAAATAAAGCTGATCGTGAACCGCTTTTAATTGAGTAAAAAACTCTGGATTAAATATATCACCACTGTCATCACACACTGAAATCAAAATACTGTTTGCACCACCAAACTGCTTTTCATGCTTGGTATACACTTTCATATAATCGTGGTTTAACGGGATATTTTTATTAAACGATGCATCTAATTGAATTTGAGTCGCTTTGAATACAAGTAAACAGGTTATAAGTGCAAAACTTATAAGCATAATTAAGCGATGTCTAAAAATCGCCTTTTCAATAAAATCGAGTAGTTTATGCATTAAGGGGTTAACTCCTTCACTTTAATGCCATCTTCTGTAGCCATGATCAGCCTGTTATCTAAAATTACACCATCAAGAATCGCTTTACCGTCAGCAAGCTGCTCATGGGTGAGTAACCCATCTTGAAGATGAAAAATAACGCCACTGTTGGCAAGCATAAGCCATTGTTTGTTATTATAATTAATGATGTTGTTGATCGTCGCTGTTTTAACATTTTCGAAATGCTGCCACTGCTGTTCACCATTTTGCTTTGCAAAAACATTACCTCGAAGTCCTGCCACAATTTCTTGTGTGCTATCTGATGCAACTGCAAAGAATGAGCCAGGATAAATTTCTTCTATCCTTTGCCAAGTTTGACCATCATCAATGCTTCTGGCCATCAAGCCCATCTCACCAACCAGCATTAAACCATTATCTGTTTTTTCGATTCGATTAAAGTGCGGTAAAATTGAAGCAGTTTCGGCTTCGTATCCTTCGGGGTCATTTTCTTTTAAATCGTTCAAGTAATCACGATCATCACTAAATAATAGCGAATCTAAAAAGCGTTTTTGCCAATGTTTACCACCATCGGTGGTTTGATAAAACATGCCATATGCGCCCACTGCAAAACCTTTTAAATCATCTTCAAATAGAATATCTAAACATGGTTTGTCTAATTTGGGTTGTGCTTGTTGTAGTTGCCAATTAACACCACCGTCAGTAGTATTTATTATTGTTGCATCGTGGCCACACGCCCATCCATTATTTTCATTACTAAAATCAACGGCAGTTAATAGCACTTGAGTTGGGACTAGCTCAGCTTGTTGCCATTTATCACCCGAGATACTTTTAATAACAGTACCGTGTTTACCTACTGCAATTAGACCATTGCCTGTGTTGGTTATGTCGGTGAGTAAGGTTTTAGCTGCATTTGTTGCACTGATTGCATTGTTAGGGGCTTCTTGTGCAACACTCGCACCGCTTATTATCAGGCTGGCATATACCAAATACTTCATAAATTTTAATCGCCTTGTACGAGAGAGTTGTTTGTCTTTTTACTGGGGAAAGCGTTGCGCGCTGTAAGACAAACGCGATGAGAAAGGAAAAGGCACTTAACAAATTGTTAAGTGCCTAGTTTAATACTATCTACCTGCGCGACGTAAAGCGCTTGAAGTAAATTCGTTATCGTTAAATGACTGTGAAAAATCGTACATTTTTTCTTGATTATCTAAACCAATTGCTAAATAACGACGAGAATTCAAATCATGATAAACCTCAAGCGTACTCCACTGTGTAGGTACTTCGTAGTAGTTAAGGCCATAAGCCATTGCTACACGGTAAAGTTGGTCGCGGTTATCATAAATATCAGTAACCTGTACTTGCCAGCTATCCTCATCGATGTAAAACACACGTTTTTTATAGATATGACGTGTATCATCTTTTAAGTTTGCTTCAACAACCCAAACACGGTGTTTTTCGTAACGTGTATGTTCTGGGTTAATATGGCCAGGCATTAAAATATCATCGTACTCTAGCTTATCACTATGAAGTTTATAGCTGTTATAAGGTATATATAACTCTTGCTTACCTTTTAGTGTCCAGTTGTAACGATTTGGCGAGCCATTAAACATATCAAAATCATCGGTAGTACGCAGGCTATCTGCAGCTGTGCCTGGTGCATCATATGCAACATTAGGTGCACGACGAACACGACGTTGTCCCGAGTTATAAGTCCATGCTTGGCGCGGCGTTAATATTTGATCCATTGTTTCATGAACTAATAATGCAGTACCCGCTAAACGAGCTGGTTCTGTAACGCTTTGTTTAAACTTAAACAAAATATTTGAGTCTTGTAGCTCTGCTGGTGTTGCACTAGGGTCTGAGTATTTAACTAATAACTGCTCATCAAAGCCAACATAGTTATAAGAACCAGATGCAGTCGGTGCAGCTTGACCACCAAAACGCTCAATAGACTGGCCACGGTAACGTAATAAGTGATTCCAAATTGCCTCTAAACCCGTTTTAGGAATAGGGAAAGGAATACCAATCGCCGTATTTTTAATACCGTTACCGCCTTCTATTAATTCAGCAGTCGGTGCAAACTTTTTAGTAGCATCATACACAAACTGAGGGTAAGACGCAGAACGGCGAGTTTCATACACTGGCATTTTAAATGTGTCTGGGTATGCTTCAAATAAAGCAATTTGACCCGGACTTAAATTGGCTTTGTACTTTTCAATATTACTTTTATCAATAGTGAAAAGCACTTTATCAGCTGTAAATGGGTCAAGGTGATGCATACCAGCTTCATAACCTGCTGGTGCAGAAGTAATGCCATTATTCCATGCTGGAATAGAGCCATCAGCATTAGCTGTTTTTTCTGCGCCCATTGGCGTTAAGTTTTGACCTAATTGAGCAACTTCATCAGCGTTTAATTTAGCTAAAGCTGCGCTGCTTGCAAACAAGCTACAAAAAGCTGTAGCGATGAGGGTAGGTTTTTTAATCATAATAATGTTACCCCTAAATAGAATATTTTAAGTTAAAAGAAACGTAATCGCGATCTGAGAAAGTATTAATATCGCCGCCGCCCCAAAACGAGTTATAGCTCACATCAAGTGACCACGCATTTTGGTAGTTAAAGTTCATGGTTGCACCCAAAGATTTACGGTCTTCAATAAATAAGAACATAGGGTCTGGTGTATTACCATTTACGTCATGAGAAAATACAAAACGTGGAGAGAAGTTAATACCTTTGTAAAGGTTAAAATAATCACCTTTAGCAATTAAGCGGTAACCCCAAGAAGATGCTGTGGCGAATGATTTTTCTTCAGCGCCATTTGATAAACCAAGTTGCAATGTTGAATAATCAGTAGTACCTGGGCCTGTAATTGTGCCACTACGGCCAGTACCGGATACATTTAAACGCATTTCGTCATATTCTGGCATGTTATGAATTTTTACTGCACCCACTTCACCAACTACAGCCCAACTATCAGCACCTAATGAAGGTCCAAATAAGTGAGTAGCCGTGAATTGAATTTGTGATGTATCACGTTCAATATAGCCTTGAGCAACTTCACCCGCACCAACAGAACTAATATCATCGCCAAAACTCATTTGCGAAATACCTGCAAAATCAGGACGAAGACCTGCAAGAGCTAACTGCTCAGGCATAGCTGTATAAAGTAACTCTACGTCATCAATTTGCAGTGGTTCATCTTGACGAAACGCAAACTCACCCGCAAAGGCTGTTTCACCAATAGTTGTGTTAAAACTTAAACCATATAGTTTAATATCTTCTGGGTAGTCGTTTTCAGCTTTAGAAAAAGCGGTTAAATCAGCAACATTATCTGACGTAATTTCTGTTGTCATGATCATCGCTAAATCTTGAGCAATTGCTGCCTGCGAAAAGTTTGATACACGACCAGATATAAGCGGACGACGGCTATGGTAATTCACATGATAGAGTGCAATTTCAGTATCATTAAATTCAGGTAAAAATATACCTAAACGTAAACCATACTGGCCGCCATCTTCAGGTTCTGTTTTACCATTATCCCCTTTGCCTTTTAATGCAACCTTAGTTGGGTAAGCAAGATACATTTGGGCTAATAAAGCGCTTCCTTCAGCACTTGAAGGATCAATACCTTGAGCAGCTGCTGCTAATGCAAAATCAGATGTTAGGTTATTTAAACTATCCGTTAAAAAAGCAACATCAATATCAGGATTAGACGTAAAGCCTAATTGAACATTCTGCTGATAACCATTTTCTGCTGCAAAGTCATTAGTAGAAAAGTATGTACCTGCTGCTGGTAAACGTGTTTCTTGCCATTGATATTGGTAGAAACCTTCAAGCGTAATATTCTCAGTAATTCCGAGCGATGCCCAAAGCATACCGATTGGTATAAATGCTTCTTTTAGCTCAGCGCCAGGTGCTTTTAATCGATCTATATCAACTGGGTTTACGTTAATACCATGAGATATAAGCGTACTTTCACCCCAGTTAACTACTTGCTGGCCTAAACGGACAGATAAAGGGTTATTACCATCATTTAAATCAAAATCGGCCCATACAAACGCGTCTAATAAACGTATGTCGGCACAACTTTGTGCTTTGGTGTCTTTATCGTCACATGGATCAACACCCTGCCCTGATGTAGGATTTGAATATGCATGATTGCCATCCATCAACGCAAAGTCATAAAAATACATGAAGCGAGTGAACAAACCGTAGTTATCTTTATTTATTGAAAGGTCGTGTGTGCCCTTCAATAGTTTTGAGAAGGAGTCACCACTATCAAAATTTAAATTACCCGCATCACCATTGTTTGAGTAAGAGCCCGGTTGTGCCCATACATCTTGTGATGAGTAAATAGTATTACTTAGCGCTGGGTTGTATCCTGTCCAATCAAATGCTGGGTTATTACTTTTGCCAATTAGGTTAAAGTCTCTGTCTTCTACACGAACACTTTGCCCATATGAAAAGGTTGAATCGAAGGTAATATCAAAACCTCCAGCTTCAAATGTTACAGCTTGAGTACTTGCTGCAGATAAACCTAAACTAGCGGCTGCTAAACCTATAGCGATTCTATTTTTAACAAAAAGCGATCTTCTTATCATTTTGGTTCCCCCCTGTCGCGGGTCATTTTGTGTGATCAAGTTATTGTTTTTAGTGTAATCATAACGATAGAAGCGAATCAGTAAAATTACAAATACTCGCTCTAATCTGTCATATACTTCTTATTCTGGTTAACGCTTACGTATTGGTAAGACGTCGTACCAGATAATTTATACACGTAATTTAACAATAGGACAAATTGAAATTAACAAAAATACAATATTTTTATGTATATATAACATAAAAACCGAGCGTCAGGCCACTCGCTCTAGGCGGATGAACTTGTTTTCGGGGGTTAATAAGAGTCTAAAACGGCCACGTACACCCAAGCTCGAAATGAAGGGCCTCAAATGCGTAGCAGCAAAACGAATTGTTTTACCGCCATCCTCTACAACTTGTAAAGAGCTAAAACGGCCATGGTAGTAATCCATGCACTCGTTATAGCTCAATCTTAAGGTAAAATAATACTCAATCATTTATGCGAGCGCTTTTTCAACCTTTTCATACAAGTCAGCACTTAGGCCATCTAAATTGGCTAAGCGTTGTAATTGCAGTTTCATTGCTTGTGAACGTACATCATCGTAACGCTTCCACGACATAAACGGTGTTAACATACGAGATGCATTTTGTGGATTAATTGCATTAAGTTTTATTAATAAATCACCTAATAACGCATAGCCTTGAGCATCTGCTCGATGAAATTGTGCTGTATTAAAGTGGCTAAAACTTCCTACAAGTGCACGTACACGGTTAGGATTTGAAAAATCAAAACACGGGTGTTCGTATAGTGCCTTAATATCATCTATAGCAGTACTGCCTGATTGCATAGCTTGCAGTGCAAACCACTTATCCATGACTAAAACATCATGACGCCACTGACTATCAAAATGACTCAAAAGCTCATCTCTAACAGGGTGTGAAGCTTTTACCACAGCGCTTAGGGCACCAAGTACATTAGTCATATTAGTCGAGCTTGCAGCTTCTTTAATAAAGGTTACAGCTTCTGGACTTTGTGTTTTAGCAAGGTAGTGCAGACATATTTGCTTTAAAGCACGATTCGCAACAGCGCTTGCACTTATACTGCCATCATCTTCAAGAGATCCGTAACAACTAAGCAGCTCATCAGCAAGTTCATCAGCAATTTGTTGCTCAAATTTTTCTGTTATTTCAATAATGTCATCTACAGGTATTACATCAAATTCAGCAGCTAACGTGTCAAAACTCGGCAATTTAAACAGCTCTGCAATTAAAGCTAAATCGCCCTCTTTGGTGTTTATAAGTACACGTAGCGCATTTATAATTTCGCTGCTCAATACACTATTCGTTGCATCGGTGATTTGAGATTTAATCGCCTTAATGAATAGCTGCTGTTGTGCATCCCAACGTGAAAAATCACTGCGCGCAAAACGCATAATATGCAATAGTTCGGGCTCTGTTGTTTGCTGATTTAAAATACAAGGCGCAGAAAGGTCTTCGAGTAAAACCGCAACAGGCTTTTCTAAAATATTGTCAAAGCTAAATGTTTGAGTCGTATTTGTTACATCAAGTACATGATCTAGCTTTTTACCTTTATATTGCAGAGCAATACTTTGCCCATTGGCATCAAGTAGTTCAATAGCAAAAGGTATATGAAGCTTTTTATTCTCTGGCTGATTAGCCGGTGCTGTTTGCTCGATTGTCAAAGTGTATGTATTTGAGCTGCTATCAAATTCTTGAATTGCATTTAAACGCGGTGTACCTGATTGGCTGTACCATTGTTTAAATTGCTCTAAATCAACACCTGATGCATCGCTCATTGCACTTACAAAGTCATCACATGTAACTGCTTGCCCATCGTGGCGCTCAAAGTAAAGCGTCATCCCTTTTTGAAAGTTAGTTTCACCCAGTAATGTGTGCATCATACGGATAACTTCAGCACCTTTATCGTATACAGTTACTGTATAAAAGTTATTCATTTCAATAACTTTCTCAGGGCGAATTGGGTGAGCCATAGGACCTGCATCTTCGCTAAACTGATGCGTCCGCATAACTTTGACCGCATCAATTCGGTTAAGTGCACGAGAGCCTAAATCACTACTGAACTCTTGGTCTCTAAATACAGTCAACCCTTCTTTTAGCGATAACTGAAACCAATCTCTACAAGTAACTCGGTTACCTGTCCAGTTATGAAAGTACTCATGCCCTACAATGGATTCAATCGTATGGTAGTCTTTGTCTGTGGCTGTTTCTTGATTAGCTAATACGCATTTACTATTAAAAACGTTTAGCCCTTTATTTTCCATCGCGCCCATGTTGAAAAAATCGACGGCTACAATCATATAAATATCAAGGTCATACTCTAAATTAAAGCGTTCTTCATCCCACTGCATTGCCTTTTTGAGTGAGGCAATAGCATGGGGGGTTTTAGATAAATTACCTTTATCAACAAACAATGCTAATTCTACATCTCTGCCGCTTTTAGTCGTGTACGTATCTTTTAAAACATCAAAATCGCCCGCTACAAGTGCAAATAAATAGCTCGGCTTTTTAAATGGGTCTTGCCATTTCACAAAATGACGACCATCTTGTGTTTCACCACTGTCTACTTGATTACCATTAGAAAGAAGTTGTAGATACTTTTTATCGGCAATAATAGTTACATCAAACGTGGCAAGTACATCAGGGCGATCCATGTAATAGGTGATCTTTCTAAAACCCTGCGCTTCACACTGTGTACAATACGCACCGCCAGATAAATACAAACCCTCTAAAGAAGTATTCGTCTCAGGCGATATCTCGGTCACAATACTTAATTGGCAACTATCCGGTAGGTTATTAATTATTAGCTGCTCGCCAATAATTTCATAATCAGTTATATCAACCGTATCAATAGATAAAGACAGTAAGCGTAAATCAATACCATCAAGCACTAAAGGTGCTTTTTTATCACCAACACGCGTAAGCGTTAGCAAAGAGCTTACTTTGGTTGATAATGGCTGTAAGTCAAAGGTTAGCTCTGTGTGGTCAATTAAAAAATCAGGAGCTTTATAGTCTTTAAGATATTGTGCTTGAGGTTTACTTGATTCAGTCATAGATACTCCAAAACAGCTCCTTTTAAGTTAAAAGGAGCTGTTTAAAATTAGGCGGATTGTTTTGGCTTAATACGTAAAATTTTAATGCCCAAGTAGGCATAAACCACCGCTAAAACAGGGTTAATTAAGTTAAAGAAAGCGTAGAGTGCATAATCAAAAGGATTTATTAGTAAAACGCTTTGCATATATGCGCCACACGTGTTCCATGGAATTAGTGGGCTGGTAATTGTACCGCCATCTTCCAATGTACGAGATAAGTTAACAGGCTTCAAACCACGTTTTTCATATTCATCTTTAAACATACGACCAGGTACAACAATTGCAATATATTGATCGGCCGCTATCACGTTAGTACCAATACACGTTGCTATTGTTGCCGCAATTAACGATCCCGTACTTTTAGCTATTTTAAGTATGCTTTTAACAAAAATATCTAAAAGGCCTGTTTTTTCCATAATGGCACCAAACATCAGTGCAGTCATAATAAGCCATGTGGTTGTAAGCATTCCGGACATACCGCCACCACTGAGTAGTGAGTCCATTTTGTCATCGCCTGTACTTATGCTAAAACCATCAAAAAACGTCGTCCAAACAAGCTTAAAATAGCCAACTAGCTGCCCTTGAGAAACATCAATTTGGCTAGCAATTAAATCAGATTGAAACAACATGGCCCAAACAGCGCCCACAACAGCACCGATAGAGATAGCAGGAAAGGCTGGCATTTTTTTAATCGCTAAAACTAAAAGTACAATTAGCGGGATTAGCATTTCAAAACCAATATTAAAGTTTTGCTGTAAAATAGCCGTTATTTCATCAATGCGCCCCGCTTCGCTTGAAGCAGTTGCGTTAAAGCCCATGAATATAAATATAATTAGTGCAATTACAAAACTTGGTACTGTCGTCCACAGCATATGTTGAATATGCTCAAATAAATCAGCGCCTACAACTGCTGGCGCTAAATTGGTTGTTTCAGACAGCGGGCTTAGCTTATCACCAAAGTACGCGCCAGATATAACAGCGCCTGCTGTAACTGTTTGTTCAAGTCCAAGACCCGTTGCAACGCCTAATAAAGCAACACCTATCGTAGCGGCAGTAGTCCAAGAACTACCTATACTCATAGCTACAATGCCACAAATTAAACAACTCGCTGCATAAAACCAACTTGGGTTTATAACTTGCAAGCCATAATAAATTAAAGTTGGTACAGTTCCAGAAAGTAGCCAAGTGCCAATTAACGCACCTACCATAAGTAAAATTAGGATAGCGCCAAGTGAAAGCGTTATACCTTCGATCATAGCTTGTTCTAATTTTTTCCATGTATAACCGTTTTTAAGCCCAATTAAAGCCGCTGCAAAAGTAGCAAATAAAAGTGCAATTTGGTTAGGGCCTGATGAAGAGTTATCACCAAATAAGTAAACTGCAGCACCAAGTAAACAAATTAATACAGAGATAGGAATTAATGCATCAAAAAACGAGGCGGGCTTGATTGGTTTGTCATCCAATAGCTTCAAAGTAGAGACTCCTAGACACACTTACTGTGTGTTTAATTATTATTTTTAGCACGTAAAGCGCATTAATTGAGCATGATTGATCTAGCTCAACTTTATGTAATCAAATATTATAACAATTTAGTAAATTTTAGGTAGTAAAAAAGGCGCTAATGCGCCTTTTTTATAGAGGTAAAACCAGTTGTTACTTCTTAGCTATACGACCATAATTAATATAATCTTGAGTAATTAATGCAGCTTCTTCCAAAAATGGGTCAAGCTCTTCAATTACTTCAGGTAAATCGTCTAAGTTTTCTACCGGATCTTTACCTAAACGCTTAAGACGTTCGTTAGTACGTACAAGTGCACGTGCTTCACCTTCATCTTTTTCTTTAATACGGTCTGCTTCAACTAAAGAGATAGTTTTACGGTCTTTCTCTTCGTTGTATAAGGTAATGTCATTAAATACATAACCAAATTCTGGTTCTGATTTAATTCGTACTTCGTGTTGTTTCTCAAGGTACGTAATAATAGGTGTTAAATTACCTAATTTTTTGTATTTCGCTTTAACAATGCTGTCCCAAGGAAGTGCATTATCTTGCTTACTTTCGCCCCACTCTGCAGGATCGATTGCTGATGGAAACGAAATATCAGGGATCACACCTTTATGTTGCGTACTACCACCGTTAATACGATAAAACTTAGCAATCGTATATTGTACGCTACCCAGCGCATTATCGTATAAATCGTAAGCGCGGCCTAAGCCTTTGTGCTGCTGTACTGTACCTTTACCAAAAGTTTGCTCGCCAATAATAACTGCACGACCATAATCTTGCATAGCTGCTGCAAATATTTCAGAAGCAGAGGCACTGTAACGGTCAACTAAAACAGTTAAAGGACCGTCGTAATAAGTTATACCATCACGATCTTTTTGCTCTTCAATACGGTTATTTAAGGTATGAATTTGAACAACTGGACCTTGGTCAAAAAACAAACCAGACAGTTGTGTTGCTTCATATAAAGAACCACCACCATTTTGGCGTAAGTCGATAATAATACCATCAACTTTTTCTTCTTTAAGCTTAGCCAGCTCAACTTTTACATCTTTCGAAAGATTATTGTAAAAGCCTGGAATTTCAATCACGCCAACTTTACTTGTTAAATCAGAGTATTTGGCTTCAAATACTTCTGATTTAGCCGCTCTATCTTCAAGTCGAATTTTATCACGCGTGATTTC
This sequence comes from Pseudoalteromonas sp. APC 3358, assembly GCF_030408075.1. Lineage (NCBI taxonomy): Bacteria > Pseudomonadati > Pseudomonadota > Gammaproteobacteria > Alteromonadales > Pseudoalteromonadaceae > Pseudoalteromonas > Pseudoalteromonas sp. APC 3358. Next base: position 40,919 of record NZ_JASDCE010000008.1, on the reverse strand, counting down.
AACAACTTTAGGTGCGCCGTGAGCGTCAACACCTTTTAAATACTGTAGACGTACTTTAGTCCCTTTAGGACCTTTAATTAAATCAACTACGTCATCTAAACGCCAGCCAATTACGTCTACAAATTCTTCGCCATCTTGGGCAACACCAATAATGCGGTCATCAGCTTTAATTTGATCTGTTTTATCTGCAGGGCCTCCCGGCACTAAGCTGCGAATAACAGTGTAGTCTTCATCTGGGCTTAGTACGGCACCAATGCCCTCAAGCTCTAAGTCCATATCCATTTTGAATTGCTCTGCACGACGTGGCGATAAATAAGACGTATGCGCCTCAATACTACGTGCTAGCGAATTCATAACAATTTGAAAAGCATCTTCTGAATTAGATTGTACTAAACGTTTTTCTGCATTTTTATAGCGTTTGGTCAGCACTTCTTTAATGCCTTCCCAATCTTTACCCGTCATTTTTAAACGCAGTGCGTCGTACTTTACACGCTCACGCCAAATTTCATCAAGCTCAGCTTGTGACACAGGCCATGCTGAATCTTCACGGTCAAAAAAGTATTCATCTTCTTTATCAAACGTCATTTTTTTTTCAAGTAAAGTAAGTGAATACTCGTAACGTTCAAAACGGCGTTTAAGACTTAAGTTAAAAATATCAAACGTAAAGTCTAATTTACCGGTAGTAATAGCGTTATCAAAGTCATCACGATATTGCTCAAAAGAAGCGATATCGCTGGCTAAGAAAACGCTTTTATTAAAATCAAGGGATTCGATATAACGATCGTACACTTTACTAGAAAGCTCATCGTTAAATCGAACCGGTGTATAGTGTGAACGAGCAAATAAGCTGGCCACTCGTTTGCTAGCAGTACCATGTTGACTCTCTTGCTTAAGCTGGGGTAAATCGTCAATTGTAACGGCTTCTACAGCAGCAAATAATGAACCTGAAAACAGGGCAGCAACTAACGGAATGAGCGTAAACTTTTTACTCATACACAACTCCTTAATTTATTTACAACTTAAACGATGTATAAGCTGTCAGCTTTGGTTTTAACTTGCATACCTGTCACTAATTCAACATGAACGTCATCTTTGTTCACTTCAGTGATTACTGCATTTACAAGTGCTTGGCCAAGTTTAACCTTAACCTTATTATTAACCTTGACCTCAGTTGCTGGTAAAGGTTCAATTTTTCCTGAACGTTTAACTGGCGCTGCTTTAGCAGGTTTGTTAGCTGCAGGTGCGTTTTTATCGCCTGCTTTGCTAGCATGAGCTGGTTTTTTCTTGAAAGATTTAGAATCAGAATCTTGGCGAGGACGCTGTTGTTTTTTGCGTTTTGCCATTTTAGCGCGGCTTTCTTCCAATGCTTTTTGTGCATGGTCGATATGCTCTTGCTCAACTTTTTCACCTTGATTACCATCAAGATCAATACGAAACTCTGACTTTGTCACAGCTTCTAAATAACGCCAATTAGACGTGTATTTTCTAAGCGCTTGACGAACTTGAGTCTTACTTACTTTTTCAGACCCTTCAATACGCTCAGCAATATCTTTAAAAATACCTACTTTAAGCGGCTTGATGCCATCTTTTTGTTTAAAACATTGTGGGAATTCTTGATATAAAAATTCCAACACTTCATTAATATCTTTTAGCTTGTTTGTGGTTTCCATTTTAGAACCTATTTTTCACATCTTTTCATCAAGGGACGAATCGACGTAGTGTGTTACCCAGTCGACCAACTCTTCGAAATCGGCTTCTATTACAGCCATATCACCCCGAAGGTGTTCCCAAATACCATTAATTGTTTCATCAATAAATTCACATTCTGAATCATCTGGAAGACGATCCCATGCAATATGAATTAAATCATTGAGCGTTTCCGCTACATGCTCTTCTTCGCCTTCCCAGTCGCCAACATCTTGCACAGCAAATAGGTAGTCTTGAACATTTAGCAAATCTTTCATTACAGGCTCGCCTCTAAGCATTTCACTAATGCTTCAAGGCCAGCTTTATCATCAGCATCAAATCGGCCAATACTTGGACTATCAATGTCTAGTACTGCGAATACTTTACCATGTTTCATGATAGGTACAACTACTTCAGAGTTAGACGCTGCATCGCAGGCTATATGCCCGTCAAAAGCGTGAACATCTTCAATTAATTGTGTTTCAGCGGTTGCCACAGCTGTTCCACATACCCCTTTCCCAACGGGAATACGGATGCATGCAGGATTACCTTGAAACGGACCAAGTACTAATTCAGTAGGAGAATCCATAAAGTAAAAGCCCGCCCAATTTACATCTTCTAAAGAGGTAAATAACAGCGCGCTTATGTTTGCCAAATTGGCAATTACATTAGATTCACCAGCTATCAGCGATTCAGTTTGCTTAACTAATGACTGGTAAAAATCGTGCTTTTGCATACCAAACTACTTCTTATTAAACATACAGTAGCTAAAGGTACTCTTTGTCGTGAAAAATTGGAACCTTTTGGAGGTAAAAAAAAGGAAATCGCACCGTTTATCAGCGTGCTTGGTTAATAATGCTGCGATTATTTTTTTACCGATTTGCGAAGACCAAATAAAAACAGTCCGGCTGCAAATGCTGACATAACACTATTAATCAAAAATATCTCGCCAGTTGAGGCACTTAATAAGTAACTAAATATAGCGCCACCTAACAAACCAAGCGTTAATACACCTGAATAATTAACTTTAGAATACTTAAACATTAGTAAATACCCTGGCACAACAAAGGCCGCCATCGTTAAGCCTACAATATGTGCATTTGAGATAGCAGTCATCAACAGTTGAAAAAATACGGATAAGAAATCACCCTGTAGCGTTAGTGCATAATACAATCCTAACAAGCTGCCAATAATTACCGGGGACAATAATGAAAGCGCGACGCTTTTTGCGAGTTGATGTTTCATCTAATAATCCTTAATACAGAGTATAAATTTTAATGTATTAAGCATGCACCAAGATCTAAAGCTTAGAAATAGAGACTATGGTCGTAATTTATGATTAAAAATAAACTTTATTGCAGTATGAGCCTATTAATAAATTAATAGGCTCATACGTTTGGGTTATACTTATCAAAGTGCTTATAACTGAGCTATTTTATTTGATAACTCAAAGTGGCGAGATGTTACTATTTCCTCTAGCACTGCCAATCTTTTGTTCAACATCGCTGTTTGTTCCTCTAATTTTGTTATCTTATTATTATTCAGTCCTTTAAATTTTGCTTGCGCTGCCATTATTGTAGTTTTATAAGCGAAATAACGTTTAGTAATAGTAAGAATCAAAAAGGGTGAGCTAAATATAGTTATTACAATAAATAGTTCTAGCATGGTCGTTTCCCAATCAATTTAAGTTAGCTTGTTGCGTATAAAGGCCACTTTTAGTGCATTGAAATAATTTTGATAATGTAACTTCGCGCTGCTTTCCTCGTCGAATTAGCATCTCAACATACACAATACTTAACACAATGGCTGTTGCTTTAAACAAGTTACCTTGTAGATCACCTACTGCGCCACCCGACATACCAAATATTCCGTAAGCTGCATTCATAAAAATATGCATCCACATAGGAAACCAAATACGATAACCACATTCACAATATAGCCACGCAAACCATGTACCTGCTACAGTAGTGATAGCAACCGCCATCAATGCAGAAATCGCATCATTACCTTGATAAATATGGCCTAGGCCAAATATTACTGAACTAATTAATGCCGCAGGCACAAAGCCCCATCTACAATATTTAAATAAAACACCAAACAATGCAGCCCTAAAAATTAGCTCTTCAAAAAAACCCGCATAAACTGAGCCGGTGATTATTGCTGGTATTGATAGGTTAAGTTCATCACTCAAAAATCCATAACCTATTGCCATAGGAGCACAACAAATAATTGCTGCGAGTGCATAGTTAATAAAACCAGAAGAATTAAGCCCTATAGATTCAAAAGGCTCACTTTGTTTAAACAAAATAATAGCCGCAATAACTAACGGTCCATATAAAAAAGTATATTTAGCGGGGGTAAATAAAATGCCAGTTAGATTATCAAGTTCAGACAACCAGCTAGACCAACCTTCTCCCCAAAACTGCCTCATTACATAGTGGCAAAATACAAATATAGAAATTATTACAAGTGCCTTGATAGCGTATTTCATATCTACTTTCCTCGTTAAGTTGTAAATTTCAACTTAATCTTGGCAATAGTAAAAATACAAAGCGACTTATTAGGTCTCAATTACAAGACGAGGTATAAAGCCCATGTTTTAGGGGGGATTAACATGTTTTTGGGATTAATGACAAAGCATCTTTTATTACTTTTACATAAGAACGAGACACCGGTATTTTAATATCAATTGTATGCAGCGATAATTGCAACCCTCCAGCATTACCACTGTAGTGCTGAATGTTTTGCAGGTTGACCGCATAAGAACGGTGGCATCGTAATATAATTGTATTTTCTGGAAGCTGCTTTAATAAACCGCTAAGAGATACACGTAATAGTTTACGTGAAGTTGAAGCTCCTTCCAGTATTGTTATTTCACAATAGTTGTCTGAAGATTTAATAAATAAAATATGGTGATGAGCCGTGTTAATTTCGTCGTTTTTATTATCGCCTTTAAGAGTAATTGTCTTTAATTCAACTTCTCTCAACTGCTCTTGAACGACGCTAACTGTACTTGGCTTAGTTAAATCTATTACATGCCTATTTACCACAAGTAAAAAAATAAGAGGAAATACACCAATACAAAAAATATACCCTACAAAAAGTAATTGATTCTGCCAATGCCAAGACCCAAGTACAGCAACCACAAAATACCCATGATTGAATAACGCAGTAATTAAAATATATGTGACAGGAATAATAATTAAACGGCTTAATTTACTTAGCTTAAACTTAAGTAACACTATTTCTATGAATCCTGACAATAGCAAAGCACAAAAGGTTACTAACCCATAGCCAAAAAGCCGCAGAAACTTGTAAGACTCGGTATCGCTTGAAGTGCCAAAAGGTTGAAATACAAAAAGTACAAAAAGCGCTATAAACGAAAACATGACGGCACGATATACAACTAACTTTCTCGAATCTAGATCATCTTTGAGCCACAACATCCTATTTTGCATACCTTTAATCCACCAATGTTTAAAAATAGCACACATTAATATGTGCATTCCAACTCATTTAAAATTTTTTGTGATGGTAGTTTTATTAAAAACAAAAAAAGGAAGAGAACATCAACGTTATTTAACAGCAGAAGATGGTGTGTGAGCAATTCTATCTGCTTTTAAGATTTTACTAATGAGAGATAAAACATGTAATACCAATTCACTTAATTAAGTGGTCTATTTTTAAGGCGGAAAAACGTGTTGATAGCTAGGCAAAAAATCCGCTATTAGTTGTTCTAAATGAGAATTTTTTAACGCAGGGAGCGACACGTTTAGCCCCGCAAAATGATTAAGTATTATTGCGGATTGGTATAAGTGCACTGATTTTATTCCAAACACAAAAAAGCCCGCTAAATTAGCGGGCTATTTTGTTATATGGTGGAGAGATAGGGATTTGAACCCTAGATGGGCTATAAACCCATGCCGGTTTTCAAGACCGGTGCATTCGACCACTCTGCCATCTCTCCGATACTGCTAAGTTAAAAGTAAGAGTGTACTAATAACTATTTAAATGAATGATACTTTAATTACCACACACTTATTAAATAAGTGGTGGAGAGATAGGGATTTGAACCCTAGATGGGCTATAAACCCATGCCGGTTTTCAAGACCGGTGCATTCGACCACTCTGCCATCTCTCCGCACGGCCTGCATAATAGGGAAACCCATCCCTTTTGTGAAGCTTTTTTTTTAATTAATTGTTTAAGTGCTTAAAAAACAATTAATTTGTCTAAAGTTAGAACAAAGTGTTTTTAATTTAGCCGTCAATACTCTTTTATTTAAATATTTAACTCTATTGATCTACAAAGGTTTGCCCAAACATATAAGAGTTGGTAATCTAATTTTAGTTAAATTATCGAAACACACACGTTTCACTTAAAGGAGCTCTACAATGGCGTTTAATCAATCGTACAATACCGCGAAACCGGTAATGTCTACCATTGAAACAAACAAGGTACTTAAAAACACCTACTTTTTACTAGCTATGACACTTGCATTCAGTGCTGTTACAGCCGGTATTTCAATGGCACTACAATTACCTTACTTTATGGGAATTGTGTTTACACTTGTTTCGTTCGGTTTATTATTTGTTGTAAATAAAAAAGCAGATACAGCATCTGGTGTATTTTGGGTGTTTGCTTTCACAGGTTTAATGGGGGCAGGCTTAGGTCCATTGCTTAACCATTATGCTGCAATGCCTAATGGCCCAATGCTTATTATGCAAGCGTTAGGTTCTACGGCGCTTATCTTTTTTGGTTTATCTGCTTATGCACTGAACACTAAAAAAGACTTCTCATTTATGGGTGGCTTTTTAACGGTTGGCTTAATCGTTGTGATTGTAGCTAGCATCGTTAATATTTTTGTTGGCAGTTCACTTATGTTTATGGTGCTTAATGCGGCAGTTGTATTGATCATGTCTGGTTTGATTTTATTCGATACAAGCCGAATCATTAATGGCGGCGAAACCAACTACATTCGCGCAACAGTGTCTTTATACCTAAGCGTATATAACTTATTTACGTCTTTACTTGCTCTACTTGGCGCAAGTGATGACTAATTAAATAGTTCTGTTAAAATAGCCCCTTAATTGGGGCTTTTTTATTGGAATTGTTTTGTCACGTTTTGTTCTTTCATTACATACACCACCATCCGATCACGATACAACGCAAAGGTTAGTTAAGTTTGCGAATGCATGTTTAGCCCAAGGGCACACCATTGATGCTGTTTTTTTATACCAGCAAGGGATTTATCATGCATCTACCCACTTTGATTTATCCTCAGACGAACTTCAAATTTCAGCACTTTGGCAGCAACTCGCCGATCGAAAACTAAATTTAATGCTGTGTGTTACCGCCGCTGAAAAACGCGGGTTAGATATTAAAAACACAGGTGTATTTGCAGTCGCAGGGCTAGCTGAATTTGCAATGCTTGCAAGCGACGCTGATAAATGGGTGCAATTTAAATGATAAACGTATTAGTAATGAGTCAGTGCAGTCCATTTGACGATTTAAATATTCGTGATGCACTTGATATGACATTGATATTTGCTGCCGTTGACCAAAATGTGAGTTGGTTGTTTAGCGGCCCCGCCGTTTTGGCTTTAAAAAAGCATCAACAACCAAACAATATTGGATTAAAAGATTTTTTTAAAAATATTAAAACACTCGAAATTTATGATGTTGAAAACATTTTCGTGTGTGAAAAATCATTGCTTGATTATGGTTTAAATAAACATGATCTACTCATAGAGGCAAAAGCTCTTAACTTTAGCCAACAGCAAACATTAATTAAAGCGCAGCAACATGTGGTGAATTTATGAGTACATTACATATTTTTTCTAAGCCGCTTAACTATTATTCGGCAAATCAGCTAGAGAACTTAATTTTATCAGACGATAACGTGCTACTTGTTGGTGATGCCTGCTTTGCAAAAAAACAATTTAGGCAATTTGCAGATACACTGTTAATACTTGAACAAGACGCGCAAGTACGTGCAATAAAATTAACAGATAACGATAAAGCCATTAGCTATGAAGACTTTGTAGCACTCACTTTATCAACTAATCAATCAATTACGTGGTAACTCATGCTTGAATTTAACAACCAACAGATTGAAACCGACAAACAAGGCTACTTGCTTGACCATACTTTGTGGTCAAAGGAGCTTGCACCTGTAATTGCTATCCAAGAAAACATTACCCTTAGCGTTCAACACTGGGAAGTCATTAACTTTGTTCGTGATTTTTATATTGAATATAACACCAGTCCAGCAATTCGGATGCTTGTAAAAGCAATGGCTAAAGCACTCGGTGAAGACAAAGGAAACAGCCTTTATTTATATAAATTATTCCCTAAAGGCCCTGCTAAGCAAGCAACAAAAATCGCCGGATTACCAAAACCAGCTAGGTGCATATAATGAGATCTAAATCAGGCAATAATCAAGTAACTGAATCCAAGCCAAAAAGAAGTACAGGCCGTACTTATTCTCGCAGTGCACTTAACAAAACGCCTTCAGGTAAAAGAGAAATAAAGCCGCAAATAGCATCTAAAGACAGAAAAATTGTGTTATTCAATAAACCATTTGATGTGCTATGCCAATTTACAGATGACGCAGACAGAAAAACTCTCGCTGAGTTTATACCTATTAAAGAAGTTTACGCAGCAGGAAGATTAGACAGAGACAGTGAAGGTTTATTACTTTTAACAAACTGTGGAAAATTGCAAAATACCCTAACGGCACCTGATAAAAAGACGAATAAAACCTACTGGGCACAAGTTGAAGGTGAACCAACAAGTGAATCAATTAATGATTTATGCAATGGCGTAGAACTTAAAGACGGGCTTACACTCCCCGCTAACGTTAAAATAATTGATGAACCTACAATTTGGACGCGTAATCCGCCTGTACGAGAGCGAAAAGCAATCCCTACCACTTGGCTAAGTATTACAATTAATGAAGGTAAAAACAGACAGGTTCGTCGAATGACCGCGCATATTGGCCACCCTACACTTCGCCTTATTCGCTACAGTATTGGCAACTATACGTTAGATGATATTAATTGTGGTGAATACAAAGTAATTAAGGGCGTAGTTGATGCATAAACCGCATGTAACAGTTGCGGCAATAGTAAAAAAGCAAAATGAGTTTTTACTTGTAAAAGAGCGCGATAAATTTACACAGCAGGTTTGTTACAATCAACCTGCGGGTCATTTAGAGCAAAACGAAACGCTTGCACAAGCTGCAAGCAGAGAACTACTTGAAGAAACTGGTTTAGCGCTTGAGCCAGTCGGCTTTTTGGGTGTGTATAATTTGCATGCCGAAAATGGAGTGCACTATTTACGATTCTGCTTTTTATTTGAAGCGCCTGATAATATAAAAGCGCCAACGCCAATAGATACCGACATTATCAGCGCTAACTGGTACACATTAGAGCAAACAAAATCACTACCGCTTAGAAGTCCTTTAGTATTGAAGTGTATTAACGACAGCCTGAATCGACCAGTATTAAGCCTAGAAACTATTTATAATTAGCTATATTGGGGAGTAGCTTAAATAAAATAATTAACTCTATTTTATTTACTCTGAGCTTAGCGCTATACAGTTACGCCCTTGTTTTTTAGCATAATACAGGGCGTTATCAGCGGCTTTTACAAAGCTGATTTCATCACTATTTGTATAGTCACTGATGGTATTAATACCCATACTTATAGATAAAAATCCGGTAAAGCTATCCTGGTGTGCAATAGCTAAGCTTTCTACAGCTTTTTGTATTTGCTCAGCTATAAACAACGCCCCTTGCCTATCGGTTTGAGGTAATAAAACAACAAATTCCTCTCCCCCATAGCGAGCAACAAAATCTTCTGGGCGACTAACCGTTGAAGCAATTGTTTGAGCCACATCATATAAACACGTATCGCCCGCTACATGCCCATACCGGTCATTAAATTGTTTAAAATGGTCAATATCGATAATAATCATCGATAGCATGCCTTCGCATTCTTTTGCTCGTTCGTACTCATGCGTTAGTTTTTCATCAAACCGACGCCTATTTGCAATTTTGGTTAATGCATCCAAAAAGGCCATATCCCTAAGTATATCCTCTGCTTCTAAACGCTCTGTAGCATCATTAAAAACAGCTAAAAACTCTTCACCTATATCAATTCCTGAAATTTCCATCATCACTTGTGAACCATCACGACAAGAAACTCGATAGTTATTTGCGGGTATATCGTTATTATTATTTAGCGCCTTTTCAAGTGAGTCTTGCCACAGATCTTTTACAAGTGCTCTATATTGCGGATCTGGATACGCTTTTTCCCACCACGATTTAAGATTAGGTACATCCTCTACCGTATAACCAAAAACATCTACAAAGCGTTGATTAACTTTTAAAATATCACCCGTTTTGGCACACACATTACATACCGGCATTGGCAAAACGGTAAATAATCTAGCGTAATGACTTATCTCATGCTTGCGCATAGGGTTGAGCGTACTTTGAGGTAAGTAACTCATTGGCATATCACTTTTTTCAATACTAAGCTTTTCGTCCATTTCTAAAGCAAAATACCATTCAAGCCACCAATGCTCTACACGCTCAAGCACCTTTAGCTCAATGTTCTTTTTAGCGGTTGAGCCCTTAATTAAGCTAAATAACTCATGTACATGATTTGGTTCTTGGAAAATGTGAGGGTTTTTGAGTTTTATTAACTCATAAAAAAGGTGATAGGCTGACTTTTTAAACTCTGTCGTTTTACTGGAGAGTAATTCACTATCCACAAAATCAGATTCGTTTGTGTAGTGTTCAACTAAAGAATTTATCTTGTTTATTTGATAGGCGTAATTCATATATTCATTCCATTAACTATATATCAAGCGACTTAAAGTGGTTTACATTCATATACTCACCACTATTTTTATTTTATTAAGTGTATATTTACTCTAGTAGTTTTAAAAGAAAATACTATTAATAAAACTCAATAACTACATGAATTATTCTATAGTCTTAATTTATTAGTAAAGATCACTTTAATATTACTAAAGTTACAGCCTGATAACGCGCTTAAGTCTAGTTTGCTATTTGTTATATAAATAAAATACTGACTAATTCCCCTCTTTGCGCCCTTAGTCTCTTTAAGCACAAACAAAATACATGCTATAATCGCGGCCTTTCCAAGTTAACAGCAATCTGTATAAGCGAAATTATTCATGAGCGAAAATAGTCACATTAAAGTCATTGTTGGCATGTCCGGCGGTGTTGATTCTTCTGTATCTGCATATTTATTACAACAACAGGGCTACCAAGTAGAAGGCCTGTTTATGAAGAACTGGGAAGAAGACGACAATGATGAATACTGTGCTGCTGCTGATGACTTAAAAGATGCACAAGCAGTGTGTGATAAGTTAGGCATTGAGCTTCACACTGTTAACTTTGCAGCAGAATACTGGGACAACGTATTTGAGTACTTTTTAGCTGAGTACAAAGCAGGTCGTACACCTAACCCAGATATAATGTGTAACAAAGAAATTAAATTTAAAGCCTTTTTAGAATTTGCTGCTCAAGCACTCGGTGCTGACTTTATTGCAACGGGTCACTATGTTCGCCGTGAGCTTCGCGATGACAAATACGTAATGTGTCGCGGACTTGATAACAATAAAGATCAAAGCTACTTCTTATATACTTTAAGCCATGAACATATTGGCCAAACGTTATTCCCTGTAGGCGATATCGAAAAACCAGAAGTACGCCGCATAGCAGAAGAACAAGACCTAATCACTCACGATAAAAAAGACAGTACAGGTATCTGCTTTATTGGTGAGCGTAAATTTAAAGACTTTTTACAAAAGTTCTTACCAGCACAACCTGGCGTTATCGAAGACACAGACGGTAACAACGTAGGTGAGCACGAAGGCTTAATGTACCACACACTTGGACAACGCAAAGGCTTGTTAATTGGTGGTATGAAAGAAGGTTCTGGTGAACCATGGTACGTAGTAGATAAAGACCTTGAGCGAAATGTACTTATTGTGGGCCAAGGTAAAGATCACCCTCGCCTATACAGCAACGGCCTTAACGCAAACCAACTTCACTGGGTAGACCGTATTGGCCCTAAAGGCACAACTCGCTGCACAGTAAAAACGCGTTACCGCCAAGAAGACTTAAGCTGTACCCTACTTGTAGGTGAAGACGGCATGGCCCGCGTATTGTTCGACGAGCCACAAAAAGCAGTGACGCCTGGTCAATCTGCCGTATTTTACGCAGAAGATATCTGTTTAGGTGGCGGTATTATTGATTCGGTGATTAAGTAATGAATGAACACCAAGTCATGGCGCTTGCCGCCATGTGCCAGGCTGCTAAACAAGTTCAAAAAATTGCCCAGTACGGCAACAATAACGAACATGATTTAGAAATCTTACTTTCAAGTATTATTCAAACATCTCCGGCATCGCCAGAAGATGTTTACCAAGGTACTGACAACTTACGTGATGGTTACAAAACATTAATGGCGCAGCTAACCGCAGGCGCTCAAAAAGATGTTGAAATTGTAAAGTACGTAGGTGGTTTAATGCAGCTTGAGCGAGCACTAAGTGCAAACGACAAAAGCTTAAACGAATTAGGTAAACGAATTGATGATATTCATCGTCGTTTAGACCACTTTGCTATTACCGATGAGAGCGTTGTTGCCGGTTTAGCAGATATATACTCGTCGGTGCTGAGCCCCCTTGGGCACCGAATACAGGTTTATGGTAAACCCGAGTTATTAAAACAGCAGCTCACTCAAAATAAAATCCGTGCGTTATTACTCGCCGGCATTAGAAGTGCAGTATTATGGCGACAAATGGGCGGTAAACGCCGTCACTTTTTCTTTGCAAAAAGAAAAATACTCGCCATTGCTAAAACAAAAATTTAACTATCGTTCAAACTAAAATTTAGGAGTTATTATGGAGCTTTCAGCGTTAACGGCTATCTCTCCAGTGGATGGTCGCTACGGCAGCAAAACCACTGAACTACGCAGTATTTTCAGCGAATTTGGCTTAATCAAATACCGCGTAATTGTTGAAGTGCGTTGGTTGCAAGCGTTAGCTGCAGCAAGCGATATTAAAGAAGTACCTGCATTTAGCGAAGAAGCTAATGCACTTCTAAACGCCATTGTAGATAACTTCAGTGAAGCTGATGCACAACGCGTTAAAGATATAGAACGCACTACAAATCACGATGTTAAAGCGGTTGAATACCTACTAAAAGAAAAAGTAGCCGATAACAGTGAGCTTCATGCAATAAACGAATTTATTCACTTTGCTTGTACTTCAGAAGATATTAACAATCTATCTCATGGTTTAATGCTAAGCGAAGCGCGTAAAAATGTTTTACTTCCTTATTGCGATGAACTTTTAAGCGCAATTAAAGTTAAAGCAATTGAATACAAAACAATCCCAATGATGACTCGTACGCACGGACAACCAGCTACACCATCAACTATGGGTAAAGAGTTTGCTAACGTATATATGCGTTTAAAGCGTCAACGCGGGCAAATTGCACAAGTAGAGATGCTAGGTAAAGTTAACGGTGCTGTAGGTAACTACAACGCACACCTTAGCGCATACCCAGATTACGACTGGCACACACATGCAGATAAATTTGTATCAAGTTTAGGCTTAACACTAAACCCATTTACTACACAAATTGAACCGCATGACTATATTGCAGAGTTGTTTGACGCAATTGCACGTTTTAACACTATATTGTTAGATTTTGACCGTGACATGTGGGGTTACATTGCCCTTAATCACTTTAAGCAAAAAACAATTGCAGGCGAAATTGGCTCATCAACAATGCCACATAAAGTTAACCCAATTGATTTTGAAAACTCAGAAGGTAACTTAGGTTTAGCAAACGCTATTTTTGCTCATCTTGCACAAAAATTACCCGTTTCTCGCTGGCAGCGTGACCTTACTGATTCAACCGTATTACGTAACCTAGGTGTAGGTATGGGTTATGCAATTATTGCATACCAATCAACACTTAAAGGTGTAAGTAAGCTTGAAGTTAACGAGCAACGTTTAGCTGACGAGCTTGATCAAAACTGGGAATTACTAGCCGAGCCGATTCAAACGGTTATGCGTAAATATGGTATTGAAAAGCCATACGAAAAACTTAAAGATTTAACACGCGGCAAACGTGTAAATCAAGAAATAATGGCTGACTTCATCGATGGTTTAGACCTTCCTGAGCACGCTAAAGTAGAAATGAAAAAACTAACACCTGCTAATTACATTGGTCGTGCTGTTGAGTTTATTGATGATTTAGTTTAAAAACTAAATTGCTCTTTTAAAAAGCGAAAGGATCATCCTTTCGCTTTTTTTGTTTTAACCCCATTGCACTAACTAGTAGGCATAATGTATGTATCAATTAAAAATAAATAATTTGTCTGAGCAAGAGTTTTTAAGCCATTTTTGGCAAAAAAAGCCGCTTTTAATCAAACAAGGTTTTGCTAATTTTCAAGACCCGCTTGATGCTAATGAACTTGCCGGCCTAGCAATGGAAGAAAGCATAGAGTCGCGTATTATCACCAATCATAAAAATGATTGGCAAACGCACCAAGGTCCATTTGAAGACTTTGAGCAGTTAACCGACGATCACTCCACTTTACTCGTGCAAGCAGTTGATCACTGGCATAGCGATGCTGCACAACTGCTAGAACCATTTAGGTTTATTCCCAACTGGCGCATAGATGATTTAATGATCAGCTATTCAACGCCTAATGGTGGTGTTGGTCCACATTTAGACCAATACGACGTATTTATTATTCAAGGCGAAGGTAAACGTCATTGGCGTGTAGGCTTACCCGACCCAACACTTAAGCAGTTTGCTCAAAACAAAAAGTTACTGCAAGTTGAACCTTTTGAAGCCGTAATTGATTGCATATTAGAACCAGGCGATATTTTGTATATTCCACCTGGGTGCCCTCACGAAGGTTACGCTGTAGAAAACGCACTAAATTATTCAGTTGGTTTTAGAGCGCCAAATCAACAAGATTTATTGTCGAGCTTTGCCGATCATATTATTGATACCGAAAGCGGACAAAAACGTTATACCGATCACAACATCACACTAAGAAAATCAAAAGGTGAACTTACAAACCTTGAAGTTGATAAAGTTAAAACACTGATGGCGGCACTTTTAGAAAATGACGATTTATTTAAACAATGGTTAGGCTCAACGCTTAGTCAGCCCAAACATGAAATGGATTTAGCACCAGTAGAACCTCCATTTACACCTGAGCAAATAAGCGATGATTTAAGTGATGAAGAAACTGTGTTTGAGCGTTTAGGTGGCACGCGTGCTATTTATCAGCAACTCGATACCGAAGTGTTATTAAGTGTAAACGGTGAAAATTACGCTATGCCATTAACTGACTTAGCGGCGGTAAAACTACTTACCGATAATACTGAATTTGAAAGTTCAGCATTAAATTTAACAAACCCAAGTTTAGTTTTTACTCAAACTTTTACTACACTTGTTAATGAGGGGCTTTGGTTTAATATAGACTAAGAGTAATAATACCAATTTTATTAATAATGGTGAGCATTTTGCAGCGTAAAATATTATGTATACAGGTTAGTTAAAAATTTTAATTTTCACCTGATATTGGCTTAAATAATTTTGCTGTGATTGCTTACTCATTTTAATTGGCTATCAATAGGAGTTTGCAATGGGCTATCTGGTTGATAAGGTTGAATGGGATATAAAAAAAGATATGCTACAAAAAATTCGAGAGCGAGTTTTTGTTTACGAGTTACATATCCCCAAGCACATCGAATTTGATAGCCTAGATAAAATTGCATTACATGTACTTGTTACAGACGATGCAAACTGCCCTATTGCAACAGGTCGGCTGTGTACAGATGGCTTAATAGGCAGAATAGCGGTATTACCCGAGCACCGTAATCGCAAAGTATATAAATCGCTTCTCAACTTTATTGTTGAATTAGCTTCCAACCAAGGTATAGAAGAAGTAAGCATTAATTGTATTTTAAATGAGGTAGAGCGTTTTAAGCGAAATGGCTTTATTCAGCAAGGAAATGTTTTTATGGAGGCGGGAATTCCTAGGCAACGTATGCAATGCCCTGTTTCAGCGTTTAATACAACTCCCTTCACACTTGTCCATTAGATAAAGAAAAGGGCAATAAATAAGCTATCACCCTCTACTTTTTTACTTAACCCAAACTGTAGTTACTTTGGTTCATTTGCCCATAGTGGTTCATTATCATACATTTCGTACAAGCCATGTGCTCTATTTATAAGTAAGTTAGCAAAATCTACCTGCGTTTTATCACGCGCGCCTGTACTCATAATTTGATCCGCTTTTAATTGCCACTGCAAAGAAAAATAACGCATTGCATCGCGAGCATCTGTAGCTGCACTTACTTCAGCATGATCTGTAGGTAAGCGCCCTGTTACTACCCAATATGTTTTACCGTTTTGGGCTTTAAATTTCCACATTGCACAAAGTGGTGCTAAAAATCGGCTGTCTTTATCAACTACTGATTTTGGCATAATGCCTTTTTCGGCTAAATATTTTTGTGCTGCTTGAAAACACTCGCGTTGCCATACAACACGTTGTTGATCTGCTAAGGCTTGCTCTTGTGCTGTTAACGATTTTTTTTCTTGTTGTTCCATGTTTAGTAACCTTTTACTTCTTTTTTTACACTCTAAGGGCTTAGTAAATAAGGTGCAAGTATAAAACGGCCATTTGCACTTTAAAGCCTTCTGTTTGCTGTGTTTTTAGCCAAATTGCTATTTTATATTGTGATCAAACGAACCTACATCGCCCGGAAAAACTACTGGAGACTCAATACCGTCTTTACTAACAGAGGCTACACCAAAGTAATAATTATCAATCACTACGTTTTTAAGTGTGTACTGTGAAACCTTACCAACGTATTTACTAAACTGCCATTGCGGCTCGCTCGTGTAACGCCAATAAATTTTATAGCCAGCAATATTTTCATCACTGCTTTCTTGCCAAGAAAACGACGTATCAGCTGTAACAGCGCCCTTTATTTTAACTTCTTTTGGCGGTGCGGGTGCCCACGCCATAGACGCCATCGTTACCGCATTAAGTGAAGTTAACTTAGCCGTATAATCAAAATCAACACCTTCAATGGTATCGCCATACTCAACACCATTTTCAGTGCGTAAATCTTGATGCTGACGATCGTAGTGCTCGTTAGTTTCCATAATACGCACCGCTGCAAAACCTGCATCATTAAATGGACGATGATGCCCACCACGGCCAAATCTATCTAATCGATATACAAGCATTGTATCTAAATTAGGAATGTATCTGTCAGCAATAGTATCTATGTAGCGAGCTAAATTACGACTCGCAGAATCGACTTCACCACCTGTAAAGCGCCGAGTATTAGCTTGCTCTTTTGTTTCTACAACACGGGTACCTTCTGAAAATATACGTGCAGTCGTGTTATTAGTTACCCCATTAATACCGGTAATATTGCCAATCATATCGTTGTTTAAAACGCCATGAACTTGCCAGTTATGCTTTTGTGCATAAGCCGTTAATATTTTACCGCCAAACAAACCTTGCTCTTCGCCCGAAAGCGCCGCGTAAACTACCGAACCATTAAATTTGTATTTACTTAAAACACGAGCTGCTTCTATTACTCCTGCAACGCCCGATGCGTTATCGTTAGCACCCGGTGAATCACTCGTAAAGTCCATAACATCACTTACACGTGAATCTATATCACCCGACATCATTACCATGCGATTCGGCTCGCTCGACCCACGTTGAATAGCCACTATGTTAACCACTTCAACAGGATTAGGAATGCGTTTTTCGCCCGATATAGTGTCCTTTACTTCAATAATTTCCAGACAACCACCACACTGCACAGATATTTTTTCAAATTCTTTTTTTATCCAACGCCTAGCCGCACCAATACCTCGCGTATCCGATTTAGTATCTGAAAGCGTATGGCGAGTACCAAAATCAACTAGCGTTTGAATGTCACTACCGATACGGGTAGCCGACACTTCACTTGCTATATCGTGTAACTTTTGTTGGTCGGTATATTGTAATTGCGTTTCACCATGTGCTGATAATGCAAGTGTGCAAGCGCCTGCAATTGCAGTAAATTTGAGTAACGTTGTTGTGACTTTCAAAGGTGTTTTAAGCATCTATTAGCTCCTAATTATTATAGTGTAACCATTACTTAACTAAGATTTTATGGCAATACATTTGAGGTAGATGTAGAAAGGAGCACGCTAAAGCGCAGTTATAGTAATACTTAGAGAGTTAATTGAGTCGTACAATCAACATAATACCGGTCATAGGAATTAACCCAAACATCCACAGCTTTATTCCTAAAATATATTTTTTAAAGCTCCCTTTATTTATACAAGATCTAACTCTACTTCTATAACCGTTAAAATCACCCAAAATTAAAAACACAATTCCAATTACTATTGCGTAAAATAGAGCACCAATAAGTAAAGGGTTTTGCTTAAAGGTACTGATTATTTTATCTAAGTAGTGAATGTCAAACGTCATAGCTAAAAGAAAACTATATACAGTAGATATCATGGCTAACAATGCTGCAGCATTGATGGCTGTATTTTTATTTCTTGAGTCTAATTTTTTCATCCACTGAGCACACACAAAATGAACAGCGCAAATAAATGTTCTCATTTTCAATCCTTGAATAACGTCTAACTAATTAATAGCTAATACAATATTATATTTAGAGGTTAAATTACAAACCTTGTTACACAATAATCTATTTAAAAATGTGTTTTTCGTGGCACACTGTCATTGTGTATACATTAATAGTTTAAGTTATGCGTCAGCTAAAAGAAGATACAATTAAAAGTAACCTTATTGAGTCGCAGCAAAGTGCATACGGCCCCGTATGCGTGTATCAAAATAAAGAATATCGTTGGTTAACGCTTGCACAAAAAACCAATGAAGACATTACAATTCAGGGCGTTATGAACCTTATACACCCAGAGCAAGTAATAGTACCGGTAAACCAGTGTATGATGTTATTTTTACTTAAACCGGTAGATACACTAAATATATTAAATTTAGGCTTGGGCACTGCAGGGTTTGAGCGAATTATGTATCACTTACAAAGTAATACGCCTTACATAAACACCATCAATACATTTAACACGGTAGAAATAAACCCAAGCATTGCCTTAATTGCTGCCCAGCACTTTAAGTTACCAATTAAGCACAGCACCTATTTACAATGCGCCGAGCAATATATTACCCAATGCTCTGATCACTTTAACGTAATCACTATCGATATTTTTAGTGGTGAATATCACCAGTCTTTTTTAACCAGCGATAGCTTTTGGCAAAATATAAATCGCTGCAGTGAGCAAAATACGCAAGTAATCATTAATTTAAACCCACAAACTGGCCAAGAGCTGCAAATGCTTTTAGTACTTTTAAGGCAACATTTTAAGTGCTTAGGGATAATAGAGTTTAACGAATACAAAAATATAGTGATCATACTAAGCCAGCAAACATTAATGCACATAAACGTTGATGAAATACAAAACTCACCTGTTTTTATAAATTTTGCACCAAACCTTTATAAAAGTATTAACAGCATTTACCACATTGAGTAAAACGCGTTACCGTCCAGGTTCATGTTTTTCATAGCACGGTAAGCTTGTTTCTAACTTCTCCCAGTTAGCTTTAGACGTAACAAAATTATGCGATAAAACCTGCTCAGTAATATCGCTATCAAATATTCCTAAACGAATTCGTATTCTACTTTTGTCATCATTATTGCGACTATAAACCGGCGAGCCACAACATTTACAAAAGTAACGAGTACGCCCTACTTTAAAACTATACTCGCTAAGTAGTGCCTGCCCTTTAGTTATTGTGAAGTCATCTGTATTTACAAAGCCATTAGTTGCAAATGCAGTCCCGCTGTTTTTTCTGCACAGTGAACAATGACAATGAATAATGCTGGTTATACTGCCCGACACTTCAACGCTTACCTCACCGCACAAACACGAACCCGTATACATATAACATCCTAACTATTAAATTATTTTAAACTCAGCTGAAATTTGCTGAGTTGATTTAATGGATAAGTTTACTGGTTAATTTTTTGAATGGAATAATAATTTTTGTATCTTCGCAGTTCCCACGCCATTACCTATTTTTTAATGATTGACATAAAAACATTAAATTGGTTACATAACCTTTACTTTAAAGTTATAGCCAAAACAATAATTGGTTAACCAAAAAAACCTAAACTTACTGAGAGCCAATTATGCATTTTAAACACATGTCACTTTTATGTTTGTTAAGCGCGTTAGCGTCGTGTTCAACCATTTCTAAAAACACGTCAAGCGATTGGCTACTTATTGATGACTTTGAAAATTCACTTAGCAAGTGGCAAAGTGTCGATACGCAAAATGAAACTAAGCCACAGGTTAAAAACCCACAAATAACAGTTATACAACCAGAACAAGCATCTGCATCAACAAATCATTATTTACTAAAAAAGCCTGCGGCTGAGGGCATTGTAGGAAATCGTAAAGCACTTTCTTATACAAAACTTCCACAAGCGGTGGAAGTTGGCGACACCTACACATTTTATATACGTATAAACGTCGCTGCGTTTCCTAATAATCATGCTTTTGGATTAAGCAACCTCACGCCAGAGCTAATTAATAAACATGCGTACGATGCGTTTGAGCCAACACTTCGCGTAACCGATAAAACAGAATCAAACGGGCTTGTAAACGATGGCGCTTTAATGGTTAAAACCGACGGCGGATATAGCAACATTCAAAACTACACTACCAAACAGTCAGCTAAACCTCTGCAAACAAATACCTGGTACGACGTATGGTATGTTGTTAATAACGCAGCAGCCTCAGAGCAAGGTCAGCAATATGATGTTTACGTAAAAGGGGGTGAATTTAGCAAGCAAACACTGGTGTATAAAAATGCACAATTTAGAATGAAGCGCGAACAACCTCTTATATATTTTTTAGCTAACTGTAATACAGGCCCAATTAAAAAGCCTTACGGAAATGGTGGTCTCAGATATGACGATTTATACATGAGCAAAGGTACAAACCTAAATAACCCAATGCTATAAAGTCAGTGAAGTTTTTTTAAGTGTTCTTTTATACATAAGTTTATATTAATAACGCTCTAGCATATTCACAATTAATACCTTACAAACCTGCATTTAAAAATACTTAAATGGTATAATAGCCACCATTATTTGCCATTTAAGTTTTTAAAATGTATCGATTATTTGAAAAAATGACAAAAGCATTTCCTGAGGATCAACCTACTCAGCCGCCTTCGACTTTATTTGCTTTTTGCCGTCACTACACCAAAGGAATGGAACTGTCGTTGGTGCTAATGTCAATCAGCGCCGCCATGCTCGCTATTTTAGAGGTTTCTTTATTTAGCTACATGGGCCAACTTGTTGATTGGTTAACGGCCTACACACCCGAAACCTTGTTTGTAGAGCAAAAATCAGAACTTATCAAAATGGCTGTTATGCTCTTACTGGTATTGCCCGTAGTCGTATTTTTTCATTCTGCTATTTTGCACCAAGCATTACTGGGCAATTACCCTATGTCGATTCGCTGGTTAGCGCATCGTTATTTACTGCGCCAAAGTGTGAGCTTTTATCAAAATGAGTTTGCAGGAAGAATAGCCACCAAAGTATTACAAACCTCTTTAGCCGTTCGCGAAACAGTGACCAAACTACTCGATGTATTAATGTACATAGTGGTTTATTTTGGCTCAATGGTCTTTTTAGTTGCCGAAGCTGATTGGCGCTTAATGATCCCTTTACTGGTTTGGTTAGTTTTATACATTTGCGTACAGCTTTATTTTGTACCTCGCCTTAAAAAAATTGCCAGCTCACAAGCTGATGCGCGCTCAGAAATGACCGGTCGAATTGTTGATAGCTATACAAATATTTCTACTATTAAATTGTTTTCGTATACCCAGCGTGAAGAGCAATACGCAAAACAAAGCATGGATGTATTTTTACAGCCTGTGTACAAACAAATGCGCTTGGTAACCAGCCTAAACTTTGTTATTCAAAGCTTAAATTATTTATTAGTATTTTCAGTTACCGCTGTATCACTTTATTTATGGTCGCTTAGTGCAATTAGCGCAGGTGCCATTGCAGTTGCTGTTAGTCTAGCGCTTAGATTAAACGGTATGGCGCAGTGGATCATGTGGGAAATAAGCAGCTTGTTCGAAAACATTGGCACCGTAGCCGATGGCATGAAAACACTGTCTAACCCTATTGAAGTTGCCGATAAACCAAATGCCGATACACTTAACGTAAGCCAAGGTGCCATTGAGTTTAACAATGTACATTTTAACTACGGCAAAGCTGCAAACGAGACTAATCGCAGCCCAGTAATGAATGGTTTAAACTTAAACATTAAACCTGGCGAAAAAATTGGCTTAGTCGGTCGCTCTGGCGCTGGTAAATCAACACTTGTTAACTTGTTACTGCGTTTTTACGATACTGACTCAGGAACAATAAAAATTGATGGGCAAAACATCACAGACGTAAGCCAAGAAAGTCTACGCCGCTACATAGCGATGGTTACGCAAGACACTTCCCTGCTTCATCGCTCAGTAAAAGACAACATTTTGTACGGTCGCCCCGATGCAACGCAAGCTGAGATGATTAACGCGACCAAACAAGCTAAGGCGCTTGAGTTTATAAACGACTTGGTAGATAGCAAAGGTAACAAAGGTTTTGATGCACAAGTGGGCGAACGCGGTGTTACTCTTTCGGGCGGTCAGCGCCAACGTATTGCTATTGCACGTGTGCTACTTAAAAATGCACCCATACTTATACTCGACGAAGCCACCAGCGCACTCGACTCTGAAGTAGAAGCGGCAATTCAGGCAAGCCTTGATGATTTAATGACAGGCAAAACAGTAATCGCCATAGCGCATAGGCTCTCAACCATTGCACAAATGGATAGATTAATTGTACTTGATGACGGCGGCGTAGTTGAGCAAGGCACTCATGAAGAACTAATCGCTAAGGGCGGGATTTACGCAGCCCTGTGGACACACCAAACAGGTGGGTTTATAGGCGTCGATTAGCCATTAATATTACCTTACTGTAGACGTGGTTTATATTCTGCTGCTACCTAAACAAAAAAGCGAAGATGCCTTAAAGGCTCTTCGCTTTTTTGTTTAAAGTTATAAATAGAGTTTATAACTTTTTTATAAATTAAAAGATTAGTCTTAACCCTATCATTATCAGCATAACCACATTAGCAAGCACACCAATTAAAAAAAAGTAACTACGCGGGCTTGGGTTTTTCTCTGTTGCTATAGCGTAGTACAGCGCCATGTGAATTAAACGCGCAATTAAGTACACCCAAATACACATAGCAAAAATCGGGCTTTGATAATTAATTACAAACGCAAATAACACCGTACCTATAAATAATGCGCTGTTTTCAAGCGTATTATGAAACGTACGATGCGCTCTAAATATAAAGCTATCGTGCGATAAATCCTCGTCAATTTTACCTGGTACAGCATTTGGCTCTTTAGCTTTGCTAAACGTAGCCACAGCCCACTGTACAAGCAACATAATTAAATAGAGGTAAAAAGCCAAATAGGCCGAAAGTGCAACTTCAGTCATTACTAAATCCCTTATTTTGTTTTTTAACTTAGTTTAGAATGCAATTTTAAAGCCTAAGTTAATACACTGATATTTAAAGGGTTAATTTAATAAGCCTAATTACATATGTAAGTAACTCACGGCGTTGTATAAAATTTACTTGTTATGATTTTAAAAATAACATCAAAACTGAGCTGTATACTGCTGGGTTTACTCCGATCTAAAAAGCTTAAACTCTTCAAACGCACAATCCCACAACACAACTTGATTACGACCCAAAGACTTAGCCTCATAAAGTGCTAAATCGGCCTGTTCAATTAACTCAGAAGGCGTTCTGGCTTTAAATTTAATAGACGTAACCCCAAAACTACACGTAACAGGAATATCATCAAATATCGCTTTTTCTACTTTAATACGAATAGCCTCAGCAATACGTATTGCTTGCTCTTGAGTCGTATTGGGTAAAATAATACAAAATTCTTCGCCACCAAAACGGGCAACGCTATCGCTCGTACGTATATTGGCTTGTAAAAGACTGGCAACACCACAAAGTACGGTGTCGCCAATACTGTGCCCATAAGTATCGTTAACACTTTTAAAATGGTCAATATCGACCATTAAAATACAATATTCTTCAATTTGAGGTAAATCCAAAAAGTCGCGATTCATAATCTCAAATAAAATGCGGCGGTTATAACAATTTGTTAAAGGGTCTCGCGCGGCCAAATAGTCTAACTCTTCATTTCGTTTTTTAGAGGCAATAAAGCTTCGATAAACCAATAAAACAATAGCTAAGCAAGCGGCTAATAAAAATGCGAGCGCAATACTCGCGTATTTGTTTTTTGCAAGCTCTAGCTCTGATATAACCCTAGCTTGGCCAGATATTTCAATTTCATTGTTTTTCTTTTCAAGCTCAAGTTGATGGAGTTTTTCTTTTTCTCTTAACGTCTCCAGCTCTATTTCCATTTTGTGAGAATGCAAATGTGCTTTTTCAAGAGCAAGCTTACTTTCGTCTCTTTCGTATTGAATGATTCCGGTCAGGGCTATTTCTTCTTCCGCGTAACGTAGTGATTCATTTATTCGTCCACGCTGTTTTTCTGCTATTCGAATTTCACGATAAGCGTATAGCATATGTAACTTATCATCTATTTCGGTTGATAAAGCGAGTGACCTTTTTAGTAAAGAAATCGCCTCATTTGTATCAATACCAATTAAAATCGCCGCAAGCGCTGTTAGCGACTTTATCTCATAAAGCTTACTGCCTGTTTCTCTGGCGAACGACAACGACTCTTTGTAATACTCTATAGCCTTGTTTTTATTCCCTTGGGCACGATAAATATTAGCAATAATACGCGCCGTTATAGAAATGTAGGATGTAAGATTTTTGGTTTTATAAGTTACGTAAGCTTTCTGAGCAAATTTCATCGCTGATTCTAAGTCGCCAGACTCATAGTTAATAACAGCCATTTCTCTTAAGGCCGACGCGAGCGTTTTTTCCTCGACCACACCTTTTGGTAAATCAATGGTTATTTGATAGAAAATCTCGGCCTGATCAAACTGCTTTAATCGAGTGTATAGCAGCCCCATTTGATTGGATGTTTTAGCAATCCCAAGCACGTTATTTACTTTTTTATAATATAAATATGCCTCATTTATATGCTTAAGTGATTTTTCATAAAGGTTGATATGGCGATAAATAATACCAGCACCTAATAATGCTTTAGCTAAGCCCACAGGATCGTCAATGTCTTTCTGTATTTCTAATGCACGAGTCGAGTAATCAAGGGCTAAAACTAAGTTGTCTAAATAGCGCTGCGCTTCTGCTAGTGTGTTTAATGTACGCGCCATCAACTTTAAATCATCTAAATTAGTATATATCTCTAAAGCTTTGGTATAAAAATGAGCCGTTTGCTCTCTATTTTCAAGACGCTTATACGACTGAGCTAATTTTTTATACGTTTCACCTAACTGTTTTTGTATTTTTTCGTCTTTATTTACAAGGTATTTTAAAGCAGATGAATATTGCGTGATCGCGTCATTGTATTTCTTTTGTTCATAAAACGAATCCCCCTTTGTTAGGAGTACTTGTGCTATAAAGAACTCATCGCCATACACAAGCGTTGTTGGTAATAAAGTTTCAATGCGGTTAGCAAGTTCGTCATAACGTTTTTCATCTGATAATATTTTTATATAATTAATAGACGCCTTTATTTGGTTGCGTGGATCATTTAATTTACTGTAATAAGCCGAGGATTGTGAAAAGTGATGAAGCGATTCATTAATATTGTTATTTTTTTTATTCGCTTTACCTAATAAGTTATGTAATTTTGCGCTGAGTAACGTGTCATCAGCACTTTGCGCTTGTAACAACAACGCCTTACTTAGTTCGATACTTGTTATAACGTCAGTATCCATAAGTAATTCGGCTCTTTTTAGCAGCCCTGTATTAGATTCATTGATTAAACTGTATGAGGTAGTTTCTTGCGCGTAAGCGCTACTTAAACTAATAAACAAAGCAAAAAGCAAAGCTTTCACTAACAATTTAGAATTATAAATTCGATTTACGAAGAAAGTGTGTACTTGCGAATTTAAGTCCATCTTTCGCGTGTGATACGAGTAAGTGTAAAATTCCATATTTACCATTTTAGTGATTTGTTATTGATTTAATGCAAAAATTCTGGCGATAAAATATACACAT
This sequence comes from Pseudoalteromonas sp. APC 3358, assembly GCF_030408075.1. Classification (NCBI taxonomy): domain Bacteria; kingdom Pseudomonadati; phylum Pseudomonadota; class Gammaproteobacteria; order Alteromonadales; family Pseudoalteromonadaceae; genus Pseudoalteromonas; species Pseudoalteromonas sp. APC 3358. Next base: position 14,852 of record NZ_JASDCE010000008.1, on the reverse strand, counting down.
AAAGACTGCAGGTCAAGTTTCGCTGCAATATGGGTAATTGTTAATTTATGATTTTAGCATAATTATGCATATTGCAGCTTAATTCTTTTTTAGCTTAATCGTACGCTGTAAGTTATTAAATGAGAAAACCTAGCTTCTTAGTTTAAGGGTAACCAATACAACACCGTGGTCGGTAGTTAAATCATCACGCTCATACTCGGGGTTTATTAAGTGCCTGTCGTAAGTGTTATAAGCGCTTACTTCAAAAAAGCTGTCATCGTAACTAGCGTCAAACTCGCACGACAATAAAATGTAATCAAGCACAGAGCTGCTCGCGCCATAATAATGTGTTGGCGGCCTTAACGGTGCTGTCTTTGTTATATTTATATTTTTTACTTGGCTTTTATCCGCTGAATCAACAATCTCGCTGTTACTGCTATCACAATCACTTTGTACATCGTTTGTTATTGCTTCATCGCTAGAAACCTCATCATTACTTCGCTGCGACTTAACAAACAAATCCCATGAATCATTTAGACAATATTTAGCGAGGTAGGTTTTAGCATCAAACGCAGGTGCAAAGCGTAGCGTACTCGTCAGTAAATGGCTTAATACGCCATCCGCAAGTTCATTATTGAAGTCCCCCATTAATAGCATGGGTTGTTGCGTAGCTTCGCGGCGAGTAATCATTTGTATCATTAGCAATGTAGCTTCACTGCCACGCTGAATAGTTGATCCCCACCCTCCTGCTACATTCGCTTTTAAAATCTCAATTATGTTTTGCTCGGGCGCTAGCTCTTTATTGTGTTCATCAACATTAATCATCGGGCGCTTAGATTTAAAATGCACCACATAACAATCAGTATTGCCTATATGCGGTAAAGTAACGGTCGCTCTCAATACCCTACGACTAAAAGTAAACTCACTATTAAGGCCAAGCGTACTTGCAAGCTCACTATCGTGTTCAACCGCTGCTACCTCAACTATGGGATATTTAGAGGCAATTGCTACCACGGGGCGCTTATAAATAAAATCATCAATCACCTCTGGTGTATCTACCACCGCAAAGTAATTATAGCCTTGCCCGCCCACTAACTCTTTTAACGAGTTAATACTAAACACTTCCTGAAAACCAATCACATCAGGGGCATGCTCTGTTAAGTAATCAACAATCCAACGCTGCTTTTTAGCCCACTGCTGCGCGGTATAAATCTTCTCAAATTCATAGTATGCATTGGGTGGCTCAAGATAGTTAAACAGGTTAAATGTGGCTATTTTTAGTTGGGTGTTAATAATTACAGATTCTTCACGGTTTAAATCTGTATCTAACTGTTTAAGATCTTGATTACTGATGGGTATCGCCTAAGTAAAGTTGAAAGTGTTGCTTGCTTATAAACTATCATTTTATTACATGTTTACGTAATAAATCAGCCAGCTTAATTGTAATTTTATACACTCTTTTATTTTACTACTTATTATATCTCTCAATAAATAGCATTAACGTGCTTAACCATATAAAATTCGCGGCAATTAAATATGAGCGAAGCGACATTGTAATGAGTAGAAAGATTGAACTATTAGCCCCAGGCGGTGATGTAAACGCGGTAAAAGCCGCCATTGTAGCCGGTGCTAATGCGGTTTATTGTGGGTTAGATACCTTTAATGCACGTAACCGAGCGTCTAATCTTTCGTTTGATGAGCTTAACGGCGCACTTCGCCTAGCCCATGAATACGGCTGTGAGATTTTTTTAACGCTAAATGTAGTTATATTAGAGCACGAAATGGGTGCGCTATTTAAGCTATTAAATCAGCTAGTAAATACCACGCTCGACGGTATTATTGTGCAAGATTTAGGGTTATTCAATATAGTTAAAAAGCACTTTCCTACTTTGCATATTCACGCATCAACTCAGTTAACTACGCATAACGAATCACAGGTTGAATTTTTAGCGCGCATTGGCGCTACGCGTGTAAATTTATCGCGCGAGCTTAACTTAACTGAAATTAAAATATTGACCGACGTAGCGCATAAATGCGACGTATTAACCGAAGTATTTGTGCACGGCGCATTATGTATTGCGTTTTCAGGGCAATGTTACTCAAGCTCGGTAAGTGTGGGTAACTCGGGTAACCGTGGTCGTTGCTCGCAAGCATGTCGTGACGAATACGAGCCAACGGCCATGGGTAACAAGCATCCGTTAAACTTAAAAGATAATTCAGCTTATTTTGATTTACCAGAGCTTGTAGCTGCAGGTGTTGACTCGTTAAAAGTAGAAGGCCGCATTAAAGGCGCTAACTACGTACATACAGTGATTGATAGCTGGCGCAAACAAATAGACACGTTTGTGCAAACCGGTAACCTAATTGAAGACGATTCAAGCTTATACAAAGTATTTAACCGTAACTTTACTAATAAGTTTTTAACCGGCGACATGACCAAAAACATGTTTACCGATAACCCGCGCGACCATAGTTTTGATCACGCTAACGAAAAAAACAACGCAATTTCGGTCGTGCAAATTTACGATGCACAGCAAGAGCTTTCCACTCAAAAAAGTGAAATTGATTCGTTAGTTAAAAAGAAAATTGAATTTTTAGATATTTCAAAGCGCGAGCTTACATTAGAATTTTCAGGGCAATTAAATCAGCCATTCACTGTAAACATAATTATTGAAGATAAAAACGATATTACGCTTTCGAATAAAAACGAAAAAGAGCCTCTACGCTTTGAAGTTCAATCGCAAATGCCTATGCAAACCGCCGATAAATCGGTTGTTGATATTGCTGCTATTGATAAACGCTTTAAAAGCTTTAGTAATGCCAATTTTGAAATTAAAAATATGGATTACTCAAACTTAGGCAACAACTTAAGCATTCCGTTTAAAGAGCTCGCCCGTATTAAAAAGCAAGTCGCGTTTTTATTAAACGAAGGCAAAGACGTACTCGCCCCTGTTGAATTACCAAAACTAGTAAACCACGAAAAAGCAGATAAAAACAAAACAACACTCTCCATTTTAATATCGGACATAAAAGACGTTCACCTATGTGATTTAACAAATGGCGATGTTTACTTTAAATTACCTGAGAGCTTTAGAACCGATAACGATAAATACATCAACGTATTTTTAGAGCACCCGCAGTTAATTCCGTGGTTTCCGGCGGTGTTAATTGGTAAAGATTTTGAAGAAGCAGTGCGTTTACTCGAGGTTGTAAAACCTAAGCTTATTATTAGTAACAACACAGGTGTTGCATTTAAAGCAGTGCAAATGGGTCTTGACTGGATTGCCGGTCCATTATTAAACACTACAAACTCTTATGCGTTACTAACACTACAAGAAGATTTAAACGCAAAAGGCGCGTTTATTTCAAACGAAATAAACAAACCACAAATGCGTAGTATTAAACGCCCTAACAACTTTAAAATGATGTACAGCATTTATCATCCAATACTAATGATGACCAGCCGTCAGTGTTTTTTCCAGCAAACCGTTGGCTGTAAGAAACCACGTATTGACGCAAGCTGTATGTTGAGCTGTAAAAAAGAAACAACCGTTACCAATGTAAAAGGCATTAGCTTTGCTATTGATAAACAAAAAGGCGGCTACCCGAGCATTTATAACCACGAGCAATTTTTAAATATGGATATTGTGACCGATTACGCCGACAAGTTTGACGAGTTTATGATTGATTTAACCGACATTGGCTCAGGCGATAAAGAAAAACTCGATAAAGCCGTGTTACTTGCGCATTTTCAGGATTTAATTAGCGGGCAAACACACGCTGCTGATCAGTTAAATCACATGGTAAAGGTAAAAACACGTCAGCAATATGTTGAAGGCTTAAACAGCTAAGGTAAGTATTAAAATGACATTGCCATTATTATATTCATTACAACACTGCCCATACGCAATGCGTGCACGAATGGGTATTTTAATGGCAGAGCAACACGTGCTACTACGCGCTATAAAAACTAAAAATAAGCCACCGCATCTTTTGCAAATATCGCCAAAAGGTACAGTGCCTGTTTTATTATTGCCGAATAATCAAGTTATAGATGAAAGCCTAGATATTATGCTCTGGGCTTTAAAGCAAAACGATCCGTATAATTTACTGCATACTCAAGACCCATTAGCACTTGAGCGCATGCTTGAATTAATTAAGCTAAACGACACGAAATTTAAACCAGTGCTTGAAAAGTATAAGTTTTATGCTCGCACAAAAGACATGGCACAAATTTATTACCAAAAAGCCTGCGAAGAGTTTATTAAGCAATTTGAAGCAAAACTAACCACACATAAGTACCTAATGGGCAATGAAAAAAGCCTAGCCGATTATGCACTACTTCCGTTTATTAGGCAGTTTGCCCGCGTAGATAAACACTGGTACTTACAAAGTGAATACACGCATGTACGCGCATGGTTAAACGAGTTTTTGCACGCCCCCATGTTTACCAAAGTTATGACCAAATTTGATTTGTATATGGACTGCGGCGAAGAGTTTTTATACGGCGTTAAAAAACCTTAACTTAGCCTTTTTTTATAAGAAATTACATTACTATAGCTAGCTACAAAGCTAAGCATTGAATTATTCTCATCATCGAATTTAAGCCCTTTATTTACGCTATACTGCCCTCCCCATTACTAACAAACGCTATGCATTATGAACTACTCAAACTTTGGCACTAAATTCACACAACCCAACGGCATTACTCAGTTAATGGAAGATTTAGGTGGTGCTAAAAACAGCAACAATCCTAATATTGTTATGCTCGGTGGCGGTAATCCCGCACTAGTACCACAAGTAAATGAGGTTTTTTTAAGTGAATTACAAAAACTCGTTGCCAGTAACAAGGTATCGCAGGTATTTGGCCTTTACGACGGCCCAACCGGTAACGACGAGTTTAGAGCGGCATTAGCAGGCCAGCTAAGTAAAGAGTATGCATGGGATATTAGCGCCGATAACATAGCACTTGGTAATGGCAGCCAAGCTAACTTTTTTGTGCTGTTTAATATGTTGGCAGGTGAGATGCCGGATGGCAGCCATAAAAAGATTTTATTTCCCCTTGCGCCAGAGTACATAGGTTATGCCGATCAAGGTTTATCGGCTGATATGTTTGTTGCCATAAAGCCTGATATCGAAATTTTAAATACAGGTAGCGCATCAAAACAGTTTAAATACGTCATTGATTTTAAAGCAGTTGAAAAAGTACTAGCAAACGACAGCAGCATAAGCGCGCTGTGCGTATCACGCCCTACCAATCCAACAGGTAATGTAATTACTGATGATGAAGTAAAACACCTTGATTTGCTCGCTAAGCAATATGGTATTCCACTCATTATTGATAACGCATATGGCGATCCGTTTCCAGGTTGTATTTACACAGACGCAAACCTAACGTGGAACTCAAACATTATTTTATGTATGTCACTTTCAAAACTTGGCCTACCGGGTTTACGCAGCGGTATTGTGGTTGCAAACAATGAGATTATTAAAGCAATTGGCCGCGTAAATGGCAGCATGGTGTTATCGCCAAATAGTATTGGTCCAAGCTTAGTGACACGCTTAATTAACGACAACGAACTACTCCCACTGTGCCGCAACGTTGTACTGCCCTTTTATCGTAATAAAGCACACATAGCGATTGAGTTGTTTGATGAAGTATTTGCCGAATTGCCTGTTTATTTGCACAAAGTTGAAGGCGCATTTTTTATGTGGCTGTGGTTTAAAGATGCAAAAATGACAAGCGAGGCATTGTATCAAAAGCTTAAAAAGCAAGACGTGTATGTGATCCCAGGTCACAACTTTTTTATCGGCATTGACGACAGCTGGGCGCACAAGCACGAGTGTATTCGTATTAACTATGCTACCGATGCAGATACCCTAAAAAAAGGCTTAGAAGCGATTAAAAACCTAATAAAGTAAATATACTGATGCCGATATTAATATTGGCATCACTCATTTAACTCGCTTATATATTCGTTTAAATTTATGCAAACGCACTGTATCCCCTTTAAATTTATATACAAGTTGGTATCCTACTCGACCTTTTTTAATAGAAATTCGCTTAATTAAGTGATCTATTCTGAGGTGGGGAAATCGTGTCGATAACCAGGCAAAATTTCGTTATTTAGTTGTTATCACTAATTGCTCCTGCATTGCTCTACCTCCTGCATCCATGCAGTCGTATATCAGAAATTTTTAACGCAGTTAGCGTCATATTTAACCCCTCAAATTGATTAAGTATTATTGCGGATTGGTATAACTTATACTTATTAAAAAAGAACCAGCCAAGGGGCGATTATCGCTGCAGGGCACTTAATTAAAGTGGCAGCAATAACACTACAGGCATCGCGTATAAATATTGGTTTTAAACGTTAGATGTAACTTTAAATAGCAACATGCAATAACACTATTAAGGTCAATTATGCGATTAGGACCAGGACTACTTGTCACCGCTGCCTTCATTGGACCAGGGACCATTACTACCGCCAGCGTGGCAGGTGCAAACTTTGGTTTTGCACTTATATGGACATTACTGTTTTCAGTAGTTGCCACTATATTATTACAATCTATGGCGGCGCGCCTTGGCGTTGCTACCGGGCAAGATTTAGCTCAAGCGCTCAGAGCACATATTCAAACGCCCTTATTTAAATCTTTAGCTATATTTTTAGTCATTAGCGCCATTGGTGTGGGCAGTGCAGCTTATGAAGCGGGTAACTTAAGTGGCGCTAGCATGGGGTTAATTGAAATATTCCCACAAGTTAACTCCCAACTATGGACACCACTTATTGCTTTTTTAAGTGCAGCTTTACTGTATAGTGGTAAACATAAAGTGGTTGAAAACGCGCTAATTTTACTCGTTATTTTAATGAGCTTAGTGTTTATCTCAACACTTGTAATGGCAGCCCCTTCACTGGGTGATGTATTTGCAGGTTTTATTCCTAGTATGCCTGAGGGTTCGATTACAACCATACTAGCTTTAGTTGGTACTACCATTGTGCCGTATAACTTATTTTTGCACTCCGGCGTACTCGCTGCTAGACACGACAGTAACAGCGACATGCAAAAAGTGATTAAACAAACAAATGTTGATACAGGTCTATCAATCACTTTAGGCGGTGTGATCACTTTAGCTATTTTATCTACAGCTTCAGTTGCATTTTATGGCACCGATGCGGGGCAAATTAGTGCGGCTAACATGGCCGTGCAGCTAGAGCCATTGCTTGGTGACGCCGCTCATTACTTTTTTGCTATTGGTTTATTTGCTGCAGGTTTAACAAGTGCTATTACAGCGCCACTTGCGGGTGCTTATGCTGTGTGTGGCATGTTAGGGTGGTCAAACGATATGGGTAACACGCGCTTTAAAGGCGTCGCTATTGTTATTTTATTGTTTGGTGCTGCGGTGGCGTCACTCGGTTTAGACCCTGTCGCGGTAATTATATTCGCGCAAGCGGCTAACGGGTTATTACTCCCTATTGTTAGCACCTACCTTGTATGGCTGGTTAATCAAAAAGGGGTTATGGGAAACTACACTAACTCTTTGGTGTTAAACCTGGTAACCCTACCCGTTTTAATCCTAATTTTTGGGCTAAGTAGCTACAAACTAATTAGTTTAATTTTTTAATTAAATTCTAAAGGTCATATTTAAAGGCCCCTGTTTACAATAAACAGCGGCCTTTATTTATTAATCACTAAATAACGTATAAGCCGTATTTATGTTCACACATCTAACACGATTTTTGGTTTTTAGTTGCCTTAACTAATTGCGAAAACGCCAAACCACCTAACGCGCCTGCAAGCAGTTGAGCATAAAAACCCCAGCCTCTTGCGCCCGCTATAATATGAATATTCATAATTGATTCAATGGCAATTAACACAATAGCAAATGCCACAATGCCAGCAATAACAAATAGCTGAGTACTGTATTTTTGAACCTTTTTATTAAGCTTTGCGGTAACAAAAAAAGCGATGGCAAGTGCTACGGCAATAATAGCGCCGTAGGTAGGTAATAGGCCTAACCAATCATCAAGCGTTAAACTAGCACGATCACTAAAGCCCACCACTACACCTACATTAACTAATTGATTGACAACGTATTGGCTATGAAACAAGCTAGCAAGTGTGAATGTAAGTAACCAAGAAACTAAAAATGAAGGCAATATACGTGTTAAAAACGACATGGTTATCTCAACTTAAAATAAAGCTTTTCTCTTATACTAGTCATGCTAGCAAAGGCTTGCCCCGTAAACAATGTATCTCTTTTTTTACTCTGCTTTCGCTTCTTTCGTTTTCTGTTAATGCAGATGCTACGTTACCAAAGGAGCAATACAGTACAAAAACACTGGCTACGCAATTACAGTCTCCGTGGAGCATGGTTGAACTACCAAACGGCACATGGTTAATTACAGAACGTGATGGCCACGTAGTTATAGTTAAAAACAACGTGCAATCAAGAGTAAAATTAAACCTAACAGGTTTATACGTAGCAGGCCAAGGTGGTTTACTCGACATTGTATTATCACCAGATTATAACAACTCCAAAGAAATTATTTTTACTTATGCCCAAGGTGATGCAAACGCAAACAGGCTGGTTGTTGCCAAAGCCACGTTTAATGGCACTGACTTTTCAAAGCCTAACGTTATTTATAAAGTAGCGACTGATAAAAACACACCGCAACATTACGCAGGACGCGCCCTTGCCCTACCCGACAATACGTTATTAATTTCAACGGGCGATGGTTTTGACTTTAGAGAGCAAGCACAAGTTATCACCAGCCAACTTGGTAAAATATTACGTATAAACCTAGATGGTACCATTCCAACAGATAACCCATTTATTAATCACAAAAACCTAAATACACATGCTGTTTACTCACTTGGTCATCGTAACCCTCAAGGCTTAGTTTATGATTACGATACGCAGCAAATTGTTAGCCACGAGCACGGCCCTGCAGGCGGTGACGAGCTAAACTACTTAACCGCTGGGACTAATTACGGCTGGCCCGTAATCACCTATGGCAAAGATTACTCGCAAGCGCGTATTTCACCATTTACCGAATATAAAGGCATGCAAAAGCCAAGTGTTAATTGGACGCCATCAATAGCGCCATCAGGCATGGCGTATTACGGCTCTAAACATGCAGCTTTTCCTTCATTACAACAACATGTGCTAATCACAACGCTAGTCGATAAGAAGCTCTACAGCGTTAACCTGGTAAGTGGTGAATTTACGCAGTCTCACGTATTTCCCAAGGCGGCAGGCAGGTTAAGAGATGTGTTTATAACTGATAAAGGTAACGTCGCGGTATTAACAGACGGTAAAGAGGCAAAGCTAATGTTGATGACAGCAAACTAATTCATAAAGCAAATAAAAGCCGCTGCGCTTTAAAAGTAAGTAGCGGCTTTCAATAAGCCACTTTGGTTAATTAAGTAATTTTATCAGTAAGATCAGGGGTTAACCCCTTTAGTTTTAAGATTAAGGTGAGCGTCTTCATTATGTTATTAATAACGTTCTTGTCTCCAATTACCTTTGCATATACTTACTGTGCTTGTTATTTACCCGATTCTAATTGCTGTCTCAATAATTCAATAAGTTGAGTGTTAAGCCCTGTAATTTCGGCTTCTAGTACCTTCACTTTAGCCTGCGACTCTTCATCTTCTTTGCTGCGTAATAATGCAGTTTCCTGTAGTAGTTTTTCTATCTTTTCTTGTATTTCAGCAATCTGTTCATCAATAGGGTCACCTTCTGATTGTGATGCCTGACTTGCATCTTCATTGCCGGATAATTTACGTAACGCCTCTCGGTTTTGATCTTCCAGACTTTTTTCTTTTCCTTCTTCAGATATATCCACTTGGTCACTTTGAACCGCTGCTTTGTGCATAGTCGCTTTTTCGGTTACTTCACCAGCTACCACCTTTAAAGTTTGTTTTTGCGGGTAAGTCTCTAAAGGTTTAGAGGTTATGTGAACTGACATTTTATCCATTTTAATATTCCTTGTTCCGTCAATTATTGGCGGCCAGTAGTTAACTATAAATATAATGCTTTACCAAAAGCCAATTGTAATAGCCCTTGTTTGATTCTTTATTAGATTACACTTTACTCACAAGCTTGCCCATTGTTGTTTTAAACCAATAAGATGAACAATACCAAAAGATAAACAAATAATAGAACTCCAAACCCAAAACTCAGGCGAACGCCCCATAGGGTTATTTATTAGAAAGAACCCTGCAACACCTCGGGCTAAATAAATAAAAGTTATTAATACAAGAGCTAGGCGGATGAATGGAAGTTTAAAAATAACACCTGCGGCTGAAAATGCATACAATGACCAAGTTGATAGAATCAGAACAATTACACTAGTAATAAGAGTTGGTTTAATACTTCCTTGCTCAGAAAGTAATGCCATTTGCTCTCCTGCACCGAAGAACCGATACCAAGAACCTCCAAAATAGATACAACCCAAATGCAAAGTTGCTACAACAGCACTTAATGTACCTGCAATTATTAGAAAAACATTCATAGAGCGATAAAACCTCCGTGAGACATAACGAACCTGTAAATTAGCTGGTTTATTTATCTTGATAACAAACCATAGCCGGGTTTCTACCTGGGTACAATCGATTGTTGAATGTTTACGCGTGATATCAAAGCTCGCATTTAAGTGGATACGAATACTATTTAGGTGCTGGAAAACACATATGCCTTACGATCAACCAACTTACTTAACTGTATTGAAAAGTAAGGGATCATCGCTATTAAAATTTGTGGTGGAAAGTGAGCTTCAGCGCTTGCTGTTAAAAGGCATTTAAGCAGTGTTTCAACTCTTTGATAGTTTGATAAGGGCTACGATGTAACATTCTATGGCAATTAGCACACACCATGGCAAGATCTTCAACTAGAGTTTCTCTAGATTCATTTTCATCCAGCTCATTCAAAGGTACCTTGTGGTGAGCTTCAATATACAAAGCTCCTTTTTCACCATATTTTTTCTTAAAATCAAACTCACAAACTTCACAGGGTAATTCACCCTTGTGCTTCTTTGCGTGAATTTTTTTAGCCCGATTTACCAATGCCTGAGAACGCTCTCTGGAATAATGCTTCTTTTCTAGCCTTTTACCTTCAGAAAATGACACTGGTGTTAATGAATTCAAGTTCTCTTCTAAATTATCAGCAAGAACTCTACAAGCAGCAATATGAAATAGGTCGTTGAGAGTATCATCTAACGTCACGTCATCATTTGGAAGTGATACTACGGCTTTAAGCGCCCCAAAAACATTTTGAAATAACTCTTTACGTATTTCATTCTTCTTGTCTTTTTTCCTTGGAATATAACTCCAAGTCAAATCAGTACCATCTTGTGATGTGGTTTCTTTATGAAGCTCAGCTAGGGGAGGTAGATTATTATTTTCTGGATATAAAACAAGGTAATAATTATTATCACCCTTCCAATCAATAATTAGAACCCAGAGCGTTTCACTTCCATTACTTATTAAAAAACCACCAAATGAATTCATACCATTCGAAAAAGTATGAAAACCTTCGATAACGCCCTGTTCGATCGAATTTACAAGATGAAAATCATTACTTTCTTTAGTTGTTTTTTCTAAAATTAATGATAGTTTTTTTGCAACATCTGGATTCACTATAACCTCGATTATGCCTTATAACGAGCCTGTAGATTAACTCGTTTTTTATTTGTTTTTATTGATAAACAAACCATAGCTGAGTTCCTATTTTGGTTCAATCGATTACTGTATTTTTACGCAGCATATAAATACGTGTTTGATATTGTTTTAACTGGCGTTTTGGAAGTGATTACGGATGTTTGAGATGCTTTATTTTAGGTTAAAAGGGCTTCCCCTTCTTAATGCATCGTGTTTTGCAGTTTTTCTATATTATGAACAAGACAATACAGTTGCCCCAGCGTAAACTAAAGGTATTCACTTTCGTTTGACCCCATAAGGTCAGTTTATTCATGTCTTTATTGACAGTAATTTTAGGATGGGTGTCTAATTAATTTTCCGTTAGGATGGGTGTCTAATTAATTTTCCGTCGCTGACATACAACAATACGCAGGCATTGCTCCAGTAACCGAACGCAGTGGCAAAAAGGAATGGATACACTGGCGGTAATCATGCACTAAGTTGTTAAGGCAAACGTTTGTGGAATGGGCAGGATTATCTGTGCGCTATTCATTTTGGGCAAAAGCATATTATCGGCAGCAAGAAGCCAAAGGAAAGCCCCATAATACCATCATCAAATCATTGACGTTTAAGTGGACACGAATACTATTTAGGTGCTGGAAAACGCATACGCCCTACGATGAATCAACTTACTTAACTGCATTGAAAAGTAAAGGATCACCGCTGTTAAAATTTGCGGTGGAAAGTGAGCTTTAGCGCTTGATGTCCACCTCAGGGCGTGTTGTTAGCTGTAGATTAGTTGCGGGGGTGTTCGTTACATTGCTGCTTTTTACCAAAAACACCAAACCAAAATGTAAGCTCCAAAGCCACACCTAAAACAACAAAGATAACTATGCCTTGAGAAAATCCGTAGCCATACGAAATAAGAGCGGCTAATAATAAACCCGCCAAAATTATCCATTTGTGTAATATTTTCATAAATCCCTCTTATTAAAACAATTAAGTATCAATTAAATATATGTGAAGAACATTTTTTGAGCAACGGAAAATCTGTAACATTATATAATCACAACAGTACGACAATATAGCTAACGCTCCCATAAGCCGTGAGCTGTGCTGGCACAATTTGTTGCGCCTTTGTTCTTTGCAACAGCGTTGCGAATCAGCTTGATGGGCTTGTTATATGCCAATCCCCTAACACTTTATAGTATAAGTAATTGGATTTTTATAATTCCAATTGGAACCCGAAGTTTCAACTTTATCTAAAACTGTAAACTCTTTAATTTCTCTTCGAACACTCTTTGTTTTCATCAAAAATAAAAATATCCAGAGACTAAAGCAACAAAAAAATAATACTGCGATACTATAATAATTAAAGTATGAAAAAAATATCGCTGAGGAAGCAAAAAATAAAGAAAGCCACTTAAAGTTTGGGCTAAACACTATGGTAACTTTAGAATCATCAAGCTGCTTCCTTGTATATATGAACATACTACTCTCCAACTACCTCTAGGCATATAACGCTGTTTTAAGCGGAAAATTAACGTTGGCTATAATCGCGAAGCGATGGCCAGCGGTAAGTTTTCCGGCTTGAAAACTCTTGTTAAGTTACTTTTTCTCGTGATATACATTTATTGCTTCGAATGCCTGGTTGAGAAACTTGAATGTACGATAATCTACTTTTGGTACAAATACTCTATGGTTGTTGGTCAATTGAGCCGCGATTATTTCAGTTCTTTGCTCATGAATATCATCAAATATACGAAGATAATATATAATCAAAAAACCATCCACAACAAAGTAAAATAAGACAGGATCTTGAGCTGATGTTCCTAATTCTTTTGTGATATACATAAGCAATTTCCTCATTACTTCAGGAGGAATATCACCGCTAGGATCTACCAGTTTCACCATAGATATTCGACAAAAATGTTCCAACTTTAAAGAAGTATTCAGTCTTGTAGAACGGTTAAGAATACAACAACGAAAATACTCATTGAACTTTGAACCTAATTCAACATTTGAGAAAACATGCAATGTCGACTCAGATGCTCTCCACAATATGGAAATCAAATACAAGTAGAATTTATTGAATTTGAAGTTCTTAATAATCAACCCTTCAGGAGTTTTCTTAAATTTCTGATGGTCTTTCAATAAGCGAGTACCATAACCCTCGTAGTTACGATTGAGAAATTGTTCGCACTCACCACACAGCAACATTTCTGTCGGGTTGCTATTGGATAATTTAGCTTCAAGCGGCTTATCAACACTTAAATTTAACAGTTGCCCACTGTCTTTTTTAAGACCCTTATAGATCGATCTAGGGAAAATATGTGACTTTCTAAGGTCACTACTATTTTGACAAAGTCTACAAGTTTTCATACACCTCCAAGTAACCTAACGAGCCTGTAGATTAACTCGTTTTTAAATTTTTTATTGATAAACAAACCATAGCTGAGTTCCTATTTTGGTTCAATCGATTACTGTATTTTTACGCAGCATATAAAGACGTGTTTGATATTGTTTTAATTGGCGTTTTGGAAGGGATTACGGGTGTTTGAGTGGCTTTTATTTAGAGTAAGAGGGCTTACCCTTCTTAATGCATCGTGTTTTGCAGCTTTTCTATATTATGAACAAGGTAATACAGTTGCCCCACCGTAAACCAAAGGTATTCACTTTCGTTTTACTCCGTAAAGTCAGTTTATTCATGTCTTTGTTCACTGTAATGTTCCGCTTTTTATTTAAAGAAAAGCCGGTTCGATACAGCCGAGTCGTTTGCCATTCTTTAATAAACAGCTACCGTCGTCCGATTGGGCTGTCTATTTTAACTTTCATTTTGTCGATATAGCTTAGCTTTTTGCGTGATTTATTATTTATAAACTGTACTTGTCGCCCCGTTTTAATGGGTGGCTTTCGCATGCATTGTTGTAGTGGGCAGGTTTTACAGTCTCTTAAATAACCACAGAATCGCGTGTATTGTTGGTTATGGCTGTTTACATTGACCCCGCTTCGCCACATGGCATTGCCTGCAGGGCAGCGGCATGTTTGCGTTGCCTCATCATGATGAAAATCGTCTGAGGTAAATAACCGAGGCTTGCCTTTGCTGCGTTTTAGTCGGCGCTTTTCTTGCTCAGTTTCGTATGTTTCGCTGGCTTTAAACAGCGGATTTCGTTTTCTAAATTGGTTATCCGCAATGTAGGTATCGAACCCACTTTGCGCCATAAACTCAA
>NZ_JASDCE010000007.1:0-254349 GCF_030408075.1 Pseudoalteromonas sp. APC 3358 | reverse complement strand
AGGGCACACCCCAAACGCGATCGAAAAACAGGAGTATTTCAGTATGGGGTAGAGCCAAATTTTTAAGGCTGTACTTAATGTTTTTCTTAAGTACCTACCTATGACATCCATGTAGGCAACAAAGAGTTAATTGCCGCTAGGCAGAACCCTTCGGGCAGCGCATGTTTGGCATTTATGCTGCGTTATCGCCTATTTATAGGGAACAACCACAGTTCATAGGCTCTGCCTTGTCTAAATACCAAACATTCTGCTGTAAATTCAACCACCAAAGTTCAGCACGTCCTAGTACGCTTTATCTACACGCACTGTGTTGTCGTTCAAGTACACTAATCTTACGTTATCGCCTTTGCTAAAACGCATTGATTGGTCCTGATCTTGAACAACCATAAACTGGTCGCCATTTTCAACTTGTATTAATAACTCTACAAAGTGATTTTGCTGATAATGACTTTGCTGCTGCCTATTATGTGCAACACTGCCGCCAATTACCGAACCTAATATTGTTGCTACTGTGCGGCCGCTACCACCACCAAACTGGTTGCCTACTACGCCACCGAGTAATGCACCGCCGAAGGTTTTCCAGCCGTTGTTTTTGTCTTGAATGATTTCTTGTTCGGTAATATTGCGTACCGATTTTACGTCACCAAATAAAACTTGCTGCACAGGGACTGCTTTATTGCGCTCGTATTTAGCAAACGTAGGCGCACTTATTGTAAGTAAAGCGCACATAATTACAGTAACTGCTTTCATAACTTGCTCCTTTTATACCAACCTGCATAAATCTCTGATCAATTTAACGAATTAAATTGCGCTATAACGTCGTTAAAATTTTTTTATTTAGAACAACTAGATACAAAAACTTTTGCCTAGTACTAGCGTAATTTTCTTAACGTTAAATAGAGCCCATATATAAGCCGATTGGTATTAGCTACCAGCCAAAGGTTGATTTTTCTTTAGTTTTACGAATTTCAGTTTCGTCTGCCCATTCAACTAGGCCGCTTTCCATATCCATTAAACGCATCGTAAATTTATAGTATACGTCTGATTTATCGGCATTTGATTTAACGATGCTTGATAAATTTCCGTATAACATATATTGCGCGCCAATTTGTTTACCAAATGCAACGGCTGTTGCAGGGTTAACAAGGGCATCTTCGTTTTGAAACGTTAATTGCTCACGTACTGACTCAACACGCGTCATATCTACAAAACGGAACTTACCACTGCGTAGCATTTGTGTTGAGATTGAATCGGTGATTGATTCTGTATCAATGTGCTCACTAGTTTTGTTTTTAATACGCTCAACAAATACTACAGGGCGTTTATTAGCGGTCATTGTGCCAACAACGGGTGAGCTGAGTAATGAGTCGGTCATTTGGCTCGCTACTTTTTGTAAGTCGGTAGAACCAAAATTAATATCTGTTGTTTCTACTGCTTGTGCATCGCCATAACTTACTACGGCTTTATTAGCACAGCCACTTAATACTAAAGCGCTTAGGCCAACTAAAGCGTAAGTTGATGCTGTTTTAAATTTGTTACTGATGATCATGGTTGTTTCCTTTAATCTTTAAATTCTTGTGATTCGGTAGACACTTCTCTTACTGCTAAAGAAAAGGTAACCGCATCAGAGCTAGGTGCTAAGCCCGGTAATTGTGTTTTTGCAAAACCAAATAAGGTGAGTGCTTGCCAAGGTGAATGATTGCCTTTAATAACAAAGCCGTCTTTATCAAACCAATTAAATTGATACTGCAAATACTGTGATTTTTTATACTGGCTCGAAAGTGTCACTACTACATCGGTTAACTGGTTGGTTTGACGTGTTTTAACATCAGTAATGGCCAGCTTTTTACCGAGCTCTGGGTTATCTACACGTAATTGCTCATTAAACTGATTTTTATTTTGTTCAACAGAAATACCCGATGTAACCGGTTTGCTGGAACATGCACTGAGCATTAAGACTGCTAATAATGGCGCTATGTATTTCATGATGGCTCCTAAAGTTGAACTACGTGGTAATTAAAGTAGTTATTAACGGAGGTTAAGTAAATTAACGTTAACCCTTGCTTACTAACGATAAAATTTATAGGTGCTTGTGTGCCTATATGCAGAGAATGCTCACCTGTATTTAGGCTTTGCCTTGCAACACTTATTTGATTTGGAAGTGTAAGCCAGCTACGTGTATCAGCTTGCTCAGACGCCAAATTATAAATATTAGCAAGTATGTTACCTACATCACCGGCACTGCGAGCAAGTTCTGCACGCACTTTCTCTTTAGCTACTAATCTAAGTACTTGGCGAGCTACTTTTGCAGGTATTTGATCTTCTAATGTTTTTGCTGCAAGTGCTTCAATGTGTACTAATGGGCTCAGCTCTAAGCTTTGTGCATCTATGTTTATATTATTAAGGCGGCGCACATAGGCGTTATCTTTGTAGACTGGCATTGCAAGGCTGTAAAAGCGTGCATCGCCGCGTGATGAATAAATTGGTAAGCGCAGTTTAAATTCATCTTGTTTTGGTACTAAGCCTTGTTCAAATAAAACAATTACTTCGCCTTGTGTTGCAGAAATAGTGGGTGCATCACTAAAGCGTTTTTTAAATTCGCTTAGGTCTTGGTCAAACCCTTGTTTTTTAGCAAGGCGCATTACGTCCTGCTGTAAATAAATATTGTTAGGTTGTATAGCCAGTGCTTTTTTATAATCAATATAAGCATCGTCATACTGTTTAGCACTTTGGTAAAGCAAAGCAGATAAATAAAATGTGTAGGCATTTTGAAAGCCATTTTTCACGTCTCTGGTCACATTGCCCATGCTAGGGTAGTGCTGCTGCGCTTCCTTAACTGTTGAGTCGCCATCTGTTTTATTTTCGCTTAGTGCATCAACTTGTACTTTATTAGCGCGGCGAATTTCGACCAAAGCGCCTTCTACATCATTTTTATACACGTAGTTAAGTGCTTTATAACTATGAAGCATACTCATTTCGTAAGCCGGTGGCACATAAGTTATGGCTGAGTCGTTAGTAAATAACGCATTGCTTTGCTCAAGCCCCGCACTTACTTGTATTTTGGCGGCTTCACGTTTTTTTTGCATTTGCGTATACACGTTCTCAAATTTACTTTGTGCCTCTTGTGGCGTATTGGCTAAGTCGTTTAAGCGAGCTTGCTCAAGTTGGTTGAGTAAGTAGCTGCTGTGCATGGCGCTATTATTGGCAATAAGGGATTGCGCTTCTTCGATATTGTTTTTCTCGATCGCATTTCTTATTGGTGTCATTTGCGTGGCATAGTCATTAAATAGGTCATTAAAGCCCATTGTGCTACACCCACTTAAAATACAACAAAAGCTTAAAATTATACTTAGGCGCACTGCGCACTCCTCTCAATTCACCTGTATAGATTAACATATTATTTTTAGCTAAATGTGTGAAATATTGTAAAAAATCGTAGAGTAAAACTGCCTGCTAATAAAGAAATATAAAATGACATTGGTGAACAAAGTGTGAATTTTCTTGTTGGGTAACAATATTGAAATGCTTAAGGTACTTTATTGGTCTTATTGAATACAATGATCTCTAAAGCGTAATGATAAATGAATTTTTTAAATGAAGTAATTGCTATTCACTAAGTCGTATACGAAAAATACTAAAAGGGTATCTTGTGTTGTAGACACCGTATTTTGCAAATGCGGCTAAGATTTTAGTATAAATGATCTAATTTATTAAAACTAAATACTCCCTTTGCACAGTTATAACAATCCTGTTTAAATGTGCTGCTCAGTAAGCGGTTTTATAGGCGCTTATGACAATGTTTTTAGCTTAGTAGGTTAATTAATTAATTGAAATAACGTTGTAATTTGTTTTTTCGTTGCAAAGGAATTTTTTTGAAAGCCACCCTATACACATTAATTGCTTTAATTGCGTTTGCCGCAAATTCTCTTTTTTGCAGAATGGCTTTAGCCGAAGGCTATATAGATGCTTGGAACTTTACAGTTATTCGCTTACTCAGTGGTGCTGCGTGTTTGGGCATTATAATGGCTATTTATACTCATAATTTAAAACGAAAAGGCACATTTAACCCCGCTATTTTAAGTGATAAAGGAAGCTGGCGAAGCAGTATAAGCCTATTAGTTTATGCACTTTGTTTTTCGATTGCATACGTAGAGCTAGATACAGGCACCGGTGCATTGATTTTGTTCTCAGCCGTGCAACTCACTATGATTGGCTGGGGTATATATCAAAAAGAGCAGTTGAGTGTGCTTCAGTGGTGCGCGTTTATAGTGGCGCTAGGTGGGTTTGTATATTTAATGCTGCCATCTGCTGCTATACCGTCATTATTAGGTGCATCACTTATGGCACTCAGTGGTGTGGCATGGGGTATTTACAGTATTCGCGGTAAAGTGTGCGTATCGCCACTGCGTACTACTGGGTTTAACTTTATAAGAAGCTTAGTGGCTATCCCTGTTTTATTACTTGTTGGTATGAGTTATTTAAAAAATATGAGTATTGAAGGGGTTTTGCTTGCATGTGCCTCGGGTGCGATAGCTTCTGGAATTGGTTACAGTGTTTGGTATGTGGCTATGCCACTGCTTAAAAGTACCCAAGCTGCTGTTGTGCAGCTTTGTGTACCTGTACTTGCAGCCGTTGCCGGGGTCTTGTTTTTATCAGAGCAGGTAACAATGGAATTTATTGTAGCAAGCTCATTAATATTAGGCGCTGTGCTGGTATTTATCTTAAATAAAAAGAAGGTGTGATACCACTTAAACAAGTTCTTTATGGCGGACTAACGTTTGTTACAAAGCGTGTATAAATAGCGGGTAAGTTATCAAGTATTGCCTGCTTACCCTGTAGTTCACTGTTTTTTATGCATTCAAAAAGTACTTGTTCGCTAAGCTTATTCACTAATAATTGCGATTGCTTAATATGGCTTATATGCCAAAGCTCAGGTGCGACACCACCTAAATCATGCTGGTAAGGGCGATAAAAGCCAAATTTATCTAAGTTAGTATCAAGCCAATTACTTAAAGGCGCAAACGGCCCACCTTGCTGGTATTCATCAGGTGTTAGCTGTAGTTTATAATCATTACTTACCGCAGCTTTATCAAACACATCTAAATCGGTGCCTAAATGGTGCCTGCTTGCCCCAGGTAGTGCAGAGTAGAGCATTATTGCTATGCATTTATCTACATCATTTAATTTAGTTAAATCTACAACCTTTTGCTGTTTATTATAAACAGGTCGAATACCTAAAAACTTATTATTCCAAATAATTGATTGACGATTAAAGTCGCGAAAACTTGAGGCAATAGTAAGCTCAAATCCCGCTTTTTGTGCTGCACTTTGCAGCGCTAAAAAGTCGCTAATAATAGCGCTGTGCAAGCGATGATTTTGTATATCAGTTAAATGTGTATCACTTTGGCCTGTGATACACATTATTGATGTGGGTTGAGTGACATTCATTATGTTAAAAGTTGCTCTAATATTAGCTCGTAAATGTCGGTAAGGGCGACTAAATCATCGGTACTTACGCATTCATCTACTTTATGAATAGTGGCGTTACGTGGACCAAGTTCAATTACTTTAGCACCTGTTTGTGCAATAAAACGACCATCTGATGTGCCACCGGTAGTTTCTAGATTCGTAGTTAAACCGGTTACTGATTTAATCGCTTTAACGGTGGCGTCAACAAGTGGGCCGTGCTCGGTAATAAAAGGCAAGCCATTTACTATCCAGCTTAATTCATAATTTAAGTTATGCTTTTGTAGGATGTCATTCACACGCTGTTGTAATTGCTCATGCGTTACTTGCGTGCTAAATCTAAAGTTAAACTGTACTTCTAGTTCACCCGGGATCACATTACCTGCACCTGTGCCGCTATTAATATTTGAAATTTGGAAGCTGGTAGCAGGGAAGTATTCATTTCCGTTATCCCACACCGTTTGGCTAAGCTCAGTAAGTGCAGGCGTTGCTAGATGAATTGGGTTTTGTGCTAAATGTGGGTAGGCAACATGACCTTGTACGCCTTTAACCGTTAGGTAAGCGGTAAGTGAGCCTCTTCGGCCATTTTTAACAACATCGCCTAATACATCTCGTGATGAGGGTTCGCCTACTAGGCACATATCTATTTTTTCACCACGTGCCTCTAGCGTATCAATTACGCGAGTGGTCCCGTTTACAAAAGGTCCTTCTTCGTCAGAGGTGATTAAAAAAGAAATCGAGCCTTTATGATCTGGATGTTTAGTAACAAAACGTTCGGTTGCTACAAGCATTGCGGCTAATGAGCCTTTCATATCGGCAGCGCCACGCCCGTGTAATAGGCCGTCTTTTATTAATCCTGAAAACGGCGGGTGTTGCCAATTTTTCTCTGGGCCTGTTGGTACAACGTCGGTGTGACCAGCAAAACAAAAGTGCGGCGATTGTGTGCCTTTTCGAGCCCAAGTATTAAGTGTGTCGGTAAAAAATAATGACTCTATATTAAAACCAACCGCAGCAAGGCGATTGTTCATCATTTGTTGGCAGCCAGCATCTTCGGGCGTTACCGATTCACGTTGGATTAGCGCTTGGGCGAGTTGAATTACGTCATTAGTCATTATTTAAAAATCTCGTCGTATTGGGCTGCTTTAAAACCTAAATGGTAACTGCCATTGTTTACCAGTACTGGACGTTTGATCATGGCAGGTTGTTCAACCAACAATGGGATAGCACTTTCTTTAGTTAGGCTTTGTTTTTGCTCATCAGTTAATGCGCGATAAGTTGTTCCACGTTTATTAACGAGTTGTTCCCAATCGAGCTTGTCTGCAAATTCACTCACCATTTGCTCATTTACGCCATCTTTGCGGTAGTCATGAAACGTAAATTCGATGTTGTTATCAGTTAAATGTTTTTTAGCTTTTTTTATCGTATCGCAGTTGCTAATGCCGTATAGAGTGATCATAAATCTAGTTCTTCTTAATAATAGTTAATAGTGTGTCTTCACCCGCATTTACATGCGAATGCGAGTAATGAAATGTGCCAAGGTTATGGCCGTTTAGTAAAATTAAACTAGCAAGCATTGGAGTATCAAGTTCTCGTAAATCAAAATAAGCAAGGCGTTGACCTTTGCATATTTTGCTACCATTGAGTTGCGCAATATGGGTATGCGTAATTGATTGCGAATCAAAAATAGTTAAGTTAATCAAGATTTTTAGACCATTATTAGCTTGTAGAATAAACTCAGTACCTGCATTTTTTACTTGTAACAAAGTTCCATCAAACGGTGCTAAAATTTTATGACTTGTTAGTTGCACCATAATACCAGGGCCCAGAGTGCCAAAACGAAAAAAAGGTTCTGGATGCTCTTTCAGTTCAATTACTTTACCTGTAAATGGGCTGGTAATATTTATTGCATTAAGAGGCGTTTTATTTTGAGCTAAATAGTCAATTTTTTGAGCTTTCATAAGTTAGTTTACCACCACGTTATAACCTTCTTTTTTTAAAGCGGAAATAGCATTTTCTGCAGTGTGTTTTTTTATGAGAATATAATCAGTATCGTAGGTTGAAATTGAAAAGATAGAAATTTTAGCGCGCGCTAATACCCCTGAAATATTAGCCATAATTCCGGTTAACGAAAAGCCAAGTGGACCTACAACCTCTAAAGCTTGCCAGTCGGGTTCGGTATCCAGGCTTTTTACTTCAAAATCGCTTGGGCATACAATTGAAAGTTCATCATGGGTTTTAGAAATAAAAAACAAAGATTGCTTTAAAAGTGCCGCAGGTATGTCGGCATCTACATCTAAACTGTGTATAGATAAAATGGTGCTGTGTAATTGTAATGTTTGTTTTGACATTAAAAGCCTGCGAACAGCAATATTGATAGCTTTATAGTATAGATTATTGGCTTTAAATTAAAGGTGTAACAACGACTAACTCAGCAGTAAATAAGTAGATAAAAGAAGGGAGTAAAAACTTACCCACAATTTCTGTGGATAAGTATGGGGGTTGCAGGGTATAAATAACCTAACTAGTTAATTATTAAATAAATAATAGCTAGGCTATAAAAAGCACACGTTACGTTTAATGAGTAATTAGCGCTTCTGTTTGAGCTGCCTGAATGGCAGTTAAGGCGATTGTATACACAATATCATCAACTAATGCACCACGGCTTAAATCGTTTACAGGTTTACGCATACCTTGCAGCATAGGGCCAATACTTATCAAGTCGGCACTACGTTGTACTGCTTTATACGTGGTATTACCCGTATTTAAATCTGGGAATATAAATACGGTCGCTTTACCGGCTACAGGGCTGTTAGGTGCTTTTTTAAGTGCTACGTTTTCCATTATAGCTGCATCGTATTGTAGTGGGCCGTCGATAATTAGATCAGGACGTTTTTGTTTTGCAATTTTTGTGGCTTCACGTACTTTTTCAACATCGGCACCTGTACCAGAAGTGCCCGTGCTGTAGCTGATCATGGCAACACGCGGCTCTATGCCAAATGCAGCTGCAGAGTCGGCAGATTGAATCGCTATGTCTGCAAGTTGTTCAGCATTAGGGTCTGGGTTAATCGCACAGTCACCGTAAACTAACACTTGGTCAGGCAGTAGCATAAAAAATACAGATGATACTAGTGATGACCCTGGTGCTGTTTTAATCAATTGCAGTGGTGGGCGAATTGTATTTGCCGTAGTGTTTACTGCACCCGATACTAAACCGTCTACTTTACCTTGCT
Organism: Pseudoalteromonas sp. APC 3358; assembly: GCF_030408075.1. NCBI lineage: Bacteria > Pseudomonadati > Pseudomonadota > Gammaproteobacteria > Alteromonadales > Pseudoalteromonadaceae > Pseudoalteromonas > Pseudoalteromonas sp. APC 3358. Next base: position 245,653 of record NZ_JASDCE010000007.1, on the reverse strand, counting down.
CAAGCATCATTGTACCCAGTACGACGTTATCTTGTAATTGCTCTTGTGCTACTACGGCAGTTAGGCCTTTGCTTTTACGAATTTCGACCATAGGCGCAATATAATCATTAATAATGCTTTGAGGCTCGATAATACTTACATGTTCGTTTAGCTCAATACCTTGCTGCTGTGCAATGCGCATTATTTCTTCGCGATCGCCTAGTAATATAGTTTTAGCAATTCCGCGTTGACCACAAATAGCAGCCGCTTTAATTGTACGAGGTTCATTACCTTCTGGTAGAACCACGGTTTTACCTGCTTTACGCGCTTTAGTGGTAAGTAAGTAACGAAATGCGGGTGGTGATAACTTACGAGTTTTACCTACACTTTTAGCTAGAGTATCTAGCCAGCTTGAATTGATATGCTCTGCGTTGTGATCTTTTACTTTTTCAATACGTTGGTCATCATCATTTGGTACTTCCATATTAAAGTTATGCAGTAGTAATGATGTACGCCACGTGTCTGCATCGGTTGCGAGTATTGGTAAGCCGGTTTGCATGGCTTGCTCACACAAGGCCATAATACGTGGCTCTGGCTCAAAACCACCGGTGAGTAATATAGCACCAAGTTTAGTGCCGTTCATAGCAGATAAGCACGCAGCAACAAGTATGTCAGAGCGATCGCCCGGTGTTACTAATAAAGCGCCTGGCGTAAAATAATTTAAAATATTTGAAACCGTACGAGCACAAAAAGTAATACGGCGCAGACGACGATGAAGCATATCGCCTTCGTTAATAATCGTGGCTTTTAAGTATGCGCTTAAGTCTTTTACGCGCGGCGCTACTAAGTCAAAATCCCACGGGATTGCACCAAGTAACATAAACGGATTTTTTTTAAAAATAGGAAGGGATGCTAAACGATTTAACTCGTTTTCAAGCTCTTCAGGTTTATAGGCATCGACTAAATCGGCGCGTGCACGACCTTCTTCATCAAGTGGCGCATTTACTTTATTAAAAATACAGCCCAGTACGCGAGGATGATCGATACCACCATAGTTACCTGCTGCAATTTCAAGGCGGTCTTCTATTTGAGTAATGGTGTAATTACCAGGGGTAAGTACAAATACAATTTCGGCGCCGAGTGTTTGCGCAATTTCGCGGTTTACACGCCCAGCATAAGGTTGACGACGAGTAGGTACCATACCTTCAATAATAGCGACTTCGTCATCGTTTATTTTACTTTCAAAGCGTTCAACAATTTCCTCTAGGAGGTCATCACCTTTACCGTCGCCAATCATTTGCTCAGCATAATCAAGTGCAAAAGGCATTGGTGGGTTAATAGGTGAGCCTTGAGTAACTATTTGTGTTGATTTTTCAGGGCCTGTTTCACCAGAACGTGGCTGAGCTATTGGTTTAAAAAAGTTAACTTTAACTGTTTTTTGTTCAAGTGCACGCACTAAACCAACTGATACCGACGTCAAACCCACACCGGTAGAAACAGGAATTAACATAATACGACGTGCCATATTAAAGCTCCTTTACAATATTTGCAGCATCAAGGGCAATAACCCATTCTTCATTGGTTGGCATTACAACTGCTTTGACGTGTGAATTTTTACAGCTAATAACGCCTTCTTGACCAAAGCGCGCATTGAGGTTGGCTTGCGGATTACAATTAATGCCTAAAAAGGCAAGTTGTGTAATTACTTTTTCACGAATAATATCTGAGTTTTCACCAATACCACCAGTAAATATAACAGCATCAAGGCGCTGTAATGGCACCATATACGCCGCGATTTGTTTTGAAAGTCGGTAGCAAAACATTTCAATTGCGAGTATCGCTTTTTTATCACCGGCTATAGCGGCTTCTTCAATGGTACGGCAATCGTTAGAAAGCTCGCTAATACCTAACAAGCCACTTTTTTGATTTAGTAGGTTATCTATTTGCTGGGCTGTGTAATCAAGTTGAGTGGTTAAAAAGTTAAATAAACCAGGGTCAATATCGCCGCTACGTGTGCCCATTATCAGCCCCTCTAGAGGCGTTAGTCCCATGCTGGTATCAACACTCTTACCATTTTTAATAGCGCATACAGAACAGCCGTTGCCTAAGTGGGCACTAATAAAATTGCTTTGCTCGATAGGTTGCTCAAGTAACTTTGCTGTTTGCCCTGCAACATAAAAATGACTTGTGCCGTGAAAACCATAACGCCTAACACCAAACTCGGTGTACAACTTATATGGAAGAGCGTAAAGAAAGGCAACTTCATTCATAGTTTGGTGAAATGCAGTATCAAACACCGCGACTTGTGGCAAACCTTCAAACGATGCCTGCGCCGACGATATACCTAGTAAATTAGCGTGCCCATGAAGCGGCGCAAGCGTTGCCGACTGTGTAATGCCTGCAATTACTTGTTCGTCAATCAATACCGATCGCGTAAAGTGCTCGCCGCCATGTACAACACGATGGCCCACTGCGATAAGTTGCTCGTCTAAGTTGTGATCTTTTATTAAGCTTACAAGCGTATTTATAGCCTCAGCATGTGCTTGATTAGCCGCTAAGTCGATAACTGTTTTAGTACCATTAAATTTGTATTTAATAGAGGGTGCTTTAGCGCCTAAGCGTTCAGCAAGACCTGAAATGATTTCGTGACCATCGTTCGCATCAATAATGGCAAACTTTAAGCTAGAGCTACCACAATTTAAAACTAAAACGTGTTGTGATTCAGGAGGGGTTGTTGGCATAGATTCAATTTCCATAAACAAATTTAGTAAGTAAACGTTAATACGTAATCGTTACACTTACGGTATTAAATAAAGCTAAAACAATTGAATGTTCAATTGCAAAGTGGTTAACGCAATGTTAATTACTTTACCTTAATTAAGATGTTTAAGTTAGGATTGTTCGCCATTAAAAGGTAAATTTAAGCTGTTTTACTGAGAAAGTGTAACTCTTTCATTTTGTGTTACACTTTGCGTACAGCTCGTTTTTCCATTGTATTTAAAAGCAGTATCTGTGAGGAGTCATGATGCAAAAAAGTGTGATGTCACAATTACAAACTGGCCGTTTGTATGGTAAAAAATGGCCAATGCGCAAAGAGCTTGCGCCTTTGTTTTTAGAGTTTAGAGTAATTAGAGCGACTGAGCTTGCCATTACAGTAATGCCAATCTTAGCCATGCTAACATTGTTTTTTCAGCTAAATTACTTGGGTTCTGATTTTTTACCGCAAGCCATTGCAAGTGCATTATTTTTTATATCGCTACCATTACAAGGTTTATTTTGGTTGGGTAAGCGAGCGCAAACGCCTTTAGAGCCTGCGATGCAAAAATGGTATAACGAGCTGTACACTAAAATGGCAGCTAATGGATATCAAACGCAGTTAAGTGAAAACAAGCCCCGTTATATGGAGCTTGCCAATTTACTTAAAGATATGTTTGATAAAATGGACAGGGCGTTTACTAAAGAGCAGTTTTAGGGAGTTACATCATTATCTATTTTGGTAAACTGAGTAATATAAAACGATAAGGTGACAGTGTGTTCACCTTTTTCTTCGAGAGTTGTCCAGTGCTCGGGTCTAAATTTCCATGCAAATGGCGTCATCATTATTAAGTTTTTAATATCAGTAAAGCTAAGCGCTACATGCTCTGTTAAAAGGATCTGCTCTGATTTTTGAAACCCTTTTGGAGTGGCTATTTCAGTATGTTCGTTTACTTCTGAATATATATACGATTTTAGCTCTTTTAAATGACAAGGTCCTGGGCTTGCAACCACTAATGTTGCGTTTTGATTTGCTAGGCGTTCAAGCTCTTGCTCAAACAAAGGTGCAAATACACTTACAAGTACATTAGCAAATTGGCTTTTAAAGGGGGCTTGGCTGATTGATGCCACACTAAAATGGCAATTAGGGTAGCGCTTAGCTGCATATTTAACCGCTGATTTTGAAATATCGACACCGTATACAACAGCATTTGTTTTATTCGCGATTGCTTGGGTATAAAACCCTTCACCGCATCCTAAATCAATAATAGTATTCGCACTTATATTACTGATTATATCACTAAGGCTTTGCTGTAAAAAACGATAATACCCACGCTCTAAAAATGCACGTCTGGCTTGTACCATTTCAAGTGAATCACCCGGTTGTTTTGAATTTTTCTGTTGCACAGGCAGTAAATTAACATAGCCTTCTTTAGCAAAATCAAAGCTGTGGTTGTTAGCACAACGAAGTGTTGAATCAGTTTTCAAAAGTGCTAGGTTACACAGCGGGCATTGATATTCAAGACTCATGAGCCTAGGTAGTCCTTATCGTAAAAAGTTTTTACCCAATGCGGGCGATAGGTGATCATAATTGTTATAGCCATGCCGTTGAGCATTGCTTCAGGAAACCAAATTATGGCACTTAAATAAACGTAGTTATCTGCAAGTTCTTGCCAATTGTATTGCCCTATAGCTAAGTAAAATAAAGCACCTAGGCCTATTTTTATACAGGCTATAAATCCTGCGGTTATAAACGCACAAACAAATATATAAACAAAAAAATGACGAGGTAAATATTGGTAACTAATTATAAAGCCAAGATAGCTCAATAAAATAGGAATAAACGCACCAATAAGCAGTTGTACTGGTAACAGCTCAAGTTCAATTTGACCAAAGGCAGCGAGTAGGGCTGTGGCAAGTAGGCTACTTAAAATAGTCAATCGCCAGCCTAAAATTAATGTAGCAGCCGTAACACCTAGGATGTGTAAATCAAGGCCAGTTAAAATGCCAGCCTTTATTCGCCAAAGCACCGCAAACACTAACGCACACGCAAGTACGCCAGTTTGACGGACTGGCGTATTAAGCAATGTTTTATATGTTTTTTTATCAAAGCTCAATAGAGCAATAATAATTACAAGAGCCCAAAGTAGCCCCTGCATCGTTAGGCTGAGCATAATAATTACTTAAATGTTGACCATATAGGGGCATGATCTGACGGTTTTTCAATACCGCGAAGTTCGTAATCAATACCTGTATCTATGCAGCGTGCTGCAAGCTCATTGGTTGCAAGCACTACATCTATACGAAGTCCTCGATTATCTACAAACCCTTTAGAGCGATAGTCAAACCACGAGTATTGATCGTCTGTTTCGGGGTTTTGCTCTCTAAAGGTGTCTTTAAAACCCCAATTAAGTAATGTTGCAAGCCATTCACGCTCTACCGGTTGGAAAGAACATTTACCCGTTTTTAACCAACGTTTAGCATTTACTTCGCCAATACCAATATCTAAATCGGTAGGTGATATGTTGATATCACCCATAACGATGACATCTTGATCGGGTGTGTGATTGGCTTCAAGGTGTGTCATTAAATCTTTATAAAATTGACGTTTATAAGGGAATTTAGTTTCGTGATTAATATTATCACCTTGTGGGAAATAGCCATTCATGACAGTAAGGTCGCGACCGTTTTCTTGTTCAACAGTGACGCTTATCATGCGTTTTTGCGATTCATCTGTATCGGTGGCAAAACCTTTTAAGACCGATTTAGGCTCTTTTTTGCATAACATAGCTACGCCATAATGCGCTTTTTGACCATGAAAGTAGACGTGATATCCCATTTTTTGTACATCTTCTAATGGGAATGCTTCGTCGTGAACTTTAATCTCTTGCAAGCCAATAACGTCTGGTTGATGTTTGTCGATAATTGCTTGTAATTGGTGAAGACGAGCACGCAGACCATTGATATTGAAAGAAATCACTTTCATAAAATTTACCTTAAAATTGGTTCTATTTAATAGATTAAATTGTATCAGTAAATACGCGTACATAACATGACTGAATTGAGATAATAGCTGCGCAAATGTTGATCAAATGATGGGTAAAGTTTAAACATTGTGAATACAATATTAATTATTTAAATAAATAAAAAATTCAATTGAACTTAACTTTATTGAATATATAATGCGCGAAATTCACTTGTTTAGCTCGTTCAAATAGGATCTCTCATGAAAACTCAACTACTTTTAGCCACTGCTTTACTAGCATCTGCAACTGCGTCAGCTCAAAGCAATACTTACTTTAGCCAAGATAACAAAATTGAGTCTAAGTTATGTGTACTAAGTGCAAACGAAGGCTTTAGCGTTGCTCGTAAAGAAGCTGCCCAGCACGGTGTTTACCTATCTCGTTTTTCTAAAAGCATTTTATGTAATGGTGAAGATATTCGTGATATTGCTAAAAAAACGACATTAAGCAACGCATCAGTTGAGAAAGTAGAAGTATTTGCAAAAGACGCTCAACAAGAAACTCAATTATGTATGACGGCTTTAAAACAAGGTTTAGCACCTGTTCGTCAAAAAATTGGTAACCTAAACTCATTAAAATGTAATGGTCAAAACGTTACTGAGTTTGTTAAACGCTACCAAAACGCAGCAATCTAATTATTAGCTTAACTATAATAAGTAAATTTGAAATGCCTGGTTTTTACCGGGTATTTTTTTGCAAAAATTACAAGGTTGTTTGCAAAGCTTGCAAGCTTAACTTATTGAAACTGTTTAATAAATATACCGATCGAGATTAAGTTATTGATTATTATAAGTTAACTATTATTGGCATTGGATTTGTATTAGTTAAAGTGACATTTAATTAATTACGAAGGATACGTCTTATGAAAAAGTTAACATTAGCAGCCACTATTTTAGCATCATTAAGCATAGCGGCTTGTTCATCTAATCAAGGTCTTGAAAGAATAGACAGTGACTTTGCAAGTTTAGATAATGATAGCGATGGCTACATCTCAAAAATTGAAGCTGATGACGATAGCATTTGGGGCCATTTTTCAAATATTGATACCAATATGGATAACGAAATTAGCCGCAAAGAATTTAACACTTATATGAAGCTTAATAATGGCAAAGTAGCCACTGATTCTGAAGTAAGTGAGTCGGCATTTAAAGCTGAAATTGCTAAATTCGATAAAATTGAAAGCAGTTTTTCAAGCTTAGATAACGACAGCAATGGCTATATCTCGGTAGTTGAAGGTAACGATGATGATATTTCAAATCATTTTGGTTACATGGATAAAAACCAAGATAAGCGCATCAGTAAAAGCGAGTTTATGGGTTACATTAAAAAATACGGTAACGCAGTAGCTGAAGATGATGCATTAGAAGCTTTTAAAAGTAACTAATAGTTACCATTTTAGTAAGTAAGATTAAAGCCAGTGCTAGTCACTGGCTTTTTTTGTGTTTTAAATTTAGTTATTTGATAGATATATTTTCCTAGTTTGGTGTTGTTCTGTCATAATAGATGGCTGTGTATTTTTATTTGTTAAGAGTGTGTATGGCGGGTCGGCGAATTAGTGATGAACAACTAGTTGAGATCATTGAAGCAGCTATTTTTGTTGCAGATAAGCCTGTTAGTAAACGCCACCTTAAAGATATCGTATTAATAGATTTAGCTATTTCTATGACGCGAATAAATGACGCAATAGATACAATACAAGAACATTTTCAAACTCGTGGTATTCGCTTAGTTGAAGTTGGTAGTGGGTATCGGTTTCAGGCATGCAGTAGTTTAAGCCCTTGGTTAAATAACTTGTGGCAAGAACGCGCACCAAAATACTCGCGTGCTTTACTGGAAACATTATCACTTATTGCATACAGGCAGCCCATTACACGCGGCGAAATTGAGCAAGTAAGAGGTGTTACTACGGGTTCGAATATTATTAAAACCTTACTCGAAAGAGAGTGGGTTAAAGTGGTAGGGCATAAAGAGGTTCCGGGAAAGCCGGCTTTATATGCAACTACTAAGCAATTTTTAGATTATTTTTCGTTAACTGGACTTGAAAATTTACCTGCGTTGCCAACAGAGCAGCAAAGTAAAATTAACCAGTTATTGAGCGATCCTTCTGTGAGAGAACCATCCGAATGAGTATTATACAAGGTGAAAAGTTACAAAAAGTCTTAGCCCGTGCAGGCGTAGGCTCACGCCGTGAAATGGAAAAATACATTGACGCAAACCGCGTTAGTGTAAACGGTAAAGTGGCAAAGTTAGGTGACCGTGTTGAAGAAACCGATTTGATTCGTGTTGACGGACACAGTGTAAAAATCGAAGAAAAAGCAGACCGAATCTGTCGTGTGATTATGTATAACAAACCAGAAGGTGAGTTAAGCACACGTAAAGATCCTGAAGGGCGTCGTACTGTATTTGACCGACTTCCTCGTATTGATGGCGATCGCTGGATTGCGGTTGGTCGACTAGACGTTAATACATCGGGTTTAATGCTTTTTACAAACGATGGTGAACTGGCAAACCGTTTAATGCACCCAAGCTATGAAGTAGAGCGTGAATACTCTGCACGTGTATTTGGTGAAGTAACCAACGAGACGGTTAAAAACTTACTACGTGGTGTTGAGCTTGAAGATGGTCCAGCCAAATTCACGACTGTAACCCCTATGGGTGGCGAAGGTGTTAACCGTTGGTTTAACGTAACGTTAAATGAAGGGCGTAACCGTGAAGTTCGTCGTTTATGGCAGTCTCAAGATGCGGAAGTATCTCGTCTTATTCGTATTCGTTACGGTAAATTAGAGCTTGATAAGCGCGTGCCACAAGGTGGTTGGATGGAGTATGATTTAGAAACAGTAAACTACTTGCGTAAAACCGTTAAATTAGGCCGCGAAACACAAACTAAGCTTTCTGTTATGCCTGAAAAACGCAAAGATAAACGCGCTAAAATCAATCAAATTCGTAAAGCAGTTAAAAAACACAATCAGCGTGTTAAGCCGACTAAACGTAAATAATCAATTAGTTATTTATTGAACACAAAAAAGCCGCTAATTGCGGCTTTTTTAATGTGTGTTGTTTAAACTATTTAAACTCTAAATTACTTTTTTACTTGAGCATCTAACGATTCGCCATTCACTTCACTTGAATCGTCACTCATTAGATATAAATATGTAGGCATTAAATCCTCTGGTGTAGCAAGTGCGTCTCTATCTTCACCTGGATATGCAGCAGCTCGCATTGAAGTGCGAGTAGCGCCTGGGTTAATACAGTTTACACGAATATTCGTTTTACCTACTTCACATGCCCATGTTTGCATCATACCTTCTACTGCAAATTTTGAGATGGCATAAGGCCCCCAAAATTCACGACCTTTGCGGCCTACACCTGATGACGTAAATACTATCGATGCATTATCAGACTTACGAAGAACAGGAAAAAGTGCTTTAGTGATCATTGCTTGTGCAGTCACGTTTACTTTCATTATGTTTTCGAACGTAGATGAGCAAAAATGTTCAAGTGGACCCAGCGACCCTAAAATACCTGCATTATTAAGCAACCCATCAAGGCGGCCAAACTGATATTCGATTGTTGCAGCAAGGTCACGGTAGTTTTGCTTCGTTGCGCCTTTTAAATCCATAGGGACTATTGCAGGTTTAGGGTAGCCAGCATTAACAATTTCATCGTAAACACATTCAAGTTTATTAGTTGTTTTTCCTAATAAGATAACTGTAGCGCCGTATTTTGCATACGTAATTGCTGCAACTCGGCCAATACCATCACCGGCGCCTGTTATTAAAATAACTTTATCTTTAAGTGCGTTTTCAGCTGCTTGATATGTGTGCATAAAAGTACCAATTCATATAATTTTTTTGATTTTAACATAGCGAAACGTGAAGTAATCGAATTTATTGTAAAATTAGGTGGCGAAAATAGAAACTTTACGTTAAGTTTAACTGGTCTAATGTCTCATTAATAACCTGATTACATTGTTTTAACTTAATACACTGATTAAACACACTATAAAAATAAAATACGTGCGGAGCCAACAATATGAAAAAAATGCTACTTTCACTCTCGGTTACAGCTGCTTTAGCAGGTTGTGGCGGTGGAGAAACGTTAACAGATGTCAAAAACGACACAGCGCCAGTTATCCCAACAGCAACAGTTACATTTGATCCAGCAGCAGGTATCTTATCGGTACCTAATGATTTATTAATGAGTGGAACTCAAGACGGTACACTTAATATTCCTGGTGAATTAGATGACAACAATGTGTCTATTTCGCGCGCAGCTTATGCAAACCCTCAACTTGCACTAGGTGCACTTGATGGTTGGTCTTCGCAGGTTCCTTATAAAATCGATTTAACATTCCCACCAAATGTGAGTTTAGATGAAGCGTCTGCTGGGACCCCTGGTACAGTAAGAATTTTTGAAGTTGTAATGGGTGCAAGTTTAACTGATGCAGAATGTTCAGTTGTAGCTGCCGGTACTGCTTGTAAATTGGTCGGTGAGCTTACTTTTGGTGTTGACTTTGTTACTCAAGCTTCAGGTGATGGCGTTGCAATTATTCCTTTAAAGCCATTTACGGCGGGTAGCTCATACATCAATGTGTTAACTACTGGTCTTAAAGATTCATTAGGGCGTTCTATTGAGCCTTCTTCTACTTATGGGCTGGTTAAACAAGAAGCGCCATTAATTACAGAAGCCCAACTTGGTTTGCAGGGTGCTGTTAACAGTTACGAAAATGTAGTTGTAAGTTCAGGAGATATCACAAAAGAAGATATTATTTTTTCTAGTGCGATGACTATTCAATCAGCAGGCCCTGTACTTGGGACAATTAAAAAGTTACTAGCTGCAAGCTTGCAACAGCCTGCGTTACCAACTCCTGCGCTTCAAGTTCCTGAACAGCCTATGGTAAATGTACAACAAGTATTTGCTTCTCAGGGTGTAGAAGTCTCTGCTGCTTTCTCTGGTGTGCAATATCAAAAAGGTAGCATTATGTTACCGATGTATTTAGGTACGCCAACGGGTACTGATATTAGTGATTTAAGTGATACATATTGGCAAGGTATGTGTGATAACGCGGTGGCAATAATTGGTTATAAGGCCGTTGCAGGCGATGCATTTCCGACAGATCCTATTAGTGAAAATGATGGTTTATGTTCTGCATTAAGTGACGGACAATTACGTGACTTAGGACTAGACAGCACACGTCATTTAACAAAATACAACTCAATTCCAAAAGTACAAAGCATGGCAAATGTGCCAGTGCAAGTTACTAAACCTATTTTACCGATAATTAATGGTGTCCGTGCACAGTTACAATTAGATCCTATCGCAATGCCTGAAGGTGGATGGCCTGTTGTGATTATGCAGCACGGTATTACAACACAAAAAGAAAGTATGCTTGCTTTAACTGCGCAGCTTTCTATTCAAGGCTTTGCAACGGTTGCTATTGACCATCCAAGACATGGTGAGCGCGGGATAGATGTTGATGGTGATGGAACAGACGACTTTAATGCAACAACGGGTTCTGTGCTTAGTTACATGAACTTAAGTTCATTACTTGTTGCACGTGATAGCTTACGTCAATCGGCTGCTGATTTATTAGGCCTTCGTTTAGGCTTAAACTTTATTAACGATACAACTATTAATAGTAAAGACGTTACCTACATTGGGCATTCGCTAGGTTCTATTGTTGCCCCAGCATTTATTGCTCAAGCTAATACGCCAATGGCAGAAACGCTTGATCCGCTATTTAATGTAAACACGGTAGCTCTCGCAAGTGGTGGTGGCGGTATAGCAAGCTTCTTACTTGAATCTGCTGCGTTTGGTCCATTTATTCAAGGTTCAGTACTTTCACAAGCGGGTACAACAGAAGCTGATGAATTTACTGCATATTTACAAGGAGATGCAGTTTCTAACTGTGGCTCATTAATACCAGACATGGAAGCTTACTTGACGTGTGGCTACAACGAATATATTGCATCACTTACCACTGCGGGTGAAACGACTAAACTTACTAACATTCAAGGTGTATTTACACAGTTTGCTTTTGCGGCGCAAACAGCGCTAGATAGTGGCGACCCAACGAACTACGCAGCCACTGTGAAAGCATTAGGTACTCCTGTTTATACTAATGTTGTTGTGGGTGATGGTGTTGATAACAAGCCTGACCAAGTGATACCACCAATGGCAGCTAATAATCCTATTTCTGGCACAATTCCATTAGCTAACTTGATGGGTCTTGAGACAGTAAGTTCTTCGCAAGCATTGAGTGAAACACCAGCAAGCTACTTAGTTAAATTTACTAAAGGGCATCATGGTTCTATATTAACACCAGCTCAAGATGCTGCACAGGCTGCAACTGTTGAAGGCAGTGCTGCCGCTAATGCAGAAATGCAGTTGCAAGTAGCTACTTACTTAGCTGCTCGCGGACGGATGTTATTAGTTTCCAACCCTGAGGTTGTGACTGATTAATAACCAGTAAAATAATTAACCTTTAAAAGCCACTGAAAAGTGGCTTTTTTTTGCTTTAAAGCATGCTAAATTAGCTGAAATTTATAAATGGAGAAACCAGTTGGAATTTTTATACGAATACGGTTTGTTTTTTGCTAAAACAGTTACTTTTGTTATCGCTATAGCAGTTATTTTAATGCTAATAGTTGGCGCTGCAGTTAAGCCAAAGGCCAAAAAAGGTGAAATACAAATTGACGATATATCAGAGCAGCTAGTTGAACTTAAAGAAAGTTTTTTACAAAATACGTTGGGTAAAAAAGAGCTTAAAGCGCATCAAAAACAACTTAAATCAAAGAGTAAAAAAGCAGATAAAGATGAGCCTAAACCTCGTTTATATGTAATTGACTTTGTGGGTAGTATGGACGCTCACGAAGTAGAAAGCTTACGAGAAGAAATAACGGCTATTATCTCTATTGCCGATCCAAGTAAAGACAAAGTACTTATTCGTTTAGAAAGTGGTGGCGGTGTTGTACATGGCTACGGACTTGCTGCATCTCAGTTACAGCGTATTAAAAGTGCGGGTATTCCTCTGAGTGTTGCAATTGATAAAGTGGCAGCAAGTGGCGGTTACATGATGGCGTGTGTCGCGGACGAGATACTTGCAGCGCCTTTTGCAATAGTTGGATCTATTGGTGTGATAGCTCAAATACCTAACTTTAATAAAATATTAAAGAAAAATGATGTTGAATTTGAGCAAATAACAGCAGGTGAATTTAAACGCACACTTACTTTATTTGGTGAAAACACAGATAAGGCCCGTGAAAAATTTCGTGAAGAAATTGAACAAACACATGATTTATTTAAAACGTTTGTAAGCACTCAACGTCCAAGCTTAGATATAAACTTAGTTGCGACAGGTGAGCATTGGTTTGCAACTCAAGCGATAGATAAAGGCTTGGTAGATGTTATAAAAACAAGTGATGATGCATTGCTAGAGCAGCAACATGAGCGTCAAATTTATAAGATTAAATACAAAGTTAAAAAAGGGCTGAGCGATAAGTTAGCTCTTGGCTTGAGTAGTGGTGTAAATAAAGTGGGAATAAACTTACTTTCTAAGTTTAAGTCGTTAAATCCTTAGATTAGAATCTTTTTCAGGATTCAGTTTAATTATTTTTACTCGAAAAAAAACCTTGATGGATTGCATCAAGGTTTTTTTATAGCTGTATAAATGTAGCTTATGAGTCAATAGATTTATGATAATCTTCTAAGTCTTTAGCGGCATTAGGGTCGTTAAAGATGCTCTCATCTAGCTCACCTTCAGACTTGGCAACAACACAGGTAACCATACAATCGCCGGTTACATTAACTGCTGTACGTGTCATATCAAGTAATCTATCTACACCGATAATAATTGCAATCCCTTCTACAGGTAAGCCAACTTGGTTAAGTACCATTGCCAGCATTATTAAACCAACACCAGGTACGCCTGCTGTACCTACAGAGGCAAGTGTTGCTGTTAATATAACCATTAGGTAATCAGATATTGTCAAATCGACACTAAACACTTGTGCAATGAACACGGTAGCCACACCTTGCATGATGGCAGTGCCATCCATGTTAATGGTAGCACCCAGTGGGATAGTAAATGAGGCAACCGAGTTATTAGCACCTAACTTTTTAGTAGCAGTTTCAAGTGTAATAGGCATAGTTGCGCTTGAGCTCGAGGTACTAAATGCAAATAAGCATGTGTGCTTCATTTTTGCTAAGAAAATAAGCGGGTTTAAGCCCGTTAATATTTTTAAAAGCAATGTGTAGTTTACAAAAGCATGTAATAACAGTGCAAGCACTACAACGCCAAAATACTTTGCTAAGCTCACAATTAAGTTAAGCTCAATTGTTGTAAACAGTTTTGCCATTAAAAAGAACACGCCATAAGGGGCAATATTCATTAAAAGCGTAACTAGTTTTAAAATCACAGTGTTTAAATCTTCAAATACGGTAGCAACACGTTTTCCTGCTTTACCACTTAATGCCATTGCTACACCAAATAAAAGTGCAAACACAATAACTTGAAGCATATTGCCTTTGGCCATTGCTTCAAAAGGGTTTGTAGGAAACATATCTATAATTACACGGGCAAGAGTAGGCGCTTCTTTAGCATCATAAGTTGCATTAGATGGCAAGCTGATGCCCTCACCAGGGCTAAATAATAAGGCAAGTGTAATCGCCACTGTTATAGCAATAGCTGTAGTTAATAAATATAAACCAATAGATTTACCACCTAGGCGGCCTAGTTTTTTAGGGTCGCTTAAGCTACAGGTACCACAAACAAGCGATACAAAAACAAGAGGCACAACTAACATTTTCAAGCTGGCAATGAAGATTTGACCACCAACATGGAAAATACCATCAACAAAAAAGGCTTTAATTGGCAAAGAGAATAACCCAAGTGGTATTAGATAATCGTCTTCACCAGCTAATATAGCCTGAAATATAAAACCTACTGTAACCCCAAGCGCCATACCAATCATGATGCGAGTGGTTAAACTCATTGAACGGATTTTTGACATATTTCCTGATCTACATTTTATAAATTTGCCATAGACTACCAGCAAGGAAATATTTACTACAGAAAAAGTTAGTATTTATTTAAAAATATTTTGCACAAAAAAGTAATAAAAAACTGTGATTTTAGACTAAGTTATAGGTTAATATTAAGTGTAAATTAATTTTAATTATAATAACAACGCTAGGGAGAGGTTCATGCCTTTAATGCGACTGCTCGGCATTTCATTGCTAAGTTTTTTACTCACAGCCTGTGGTGGCGGTGGGTCACTTGAAAAAGACGGTTCTATAAGTGATGGTGATTCCACTACAGAGGCTGCTACATACTCGGTTTCATTAAAGGGGTATTCTCAAACAGACGCAACAGAGTTAAATTCTGTTACCGCTACCTCCTCTTTAGATTTACGTGCAATTCTTACTCAAGACGGTGTAATTGTTGCGGGTAAGCGCATTACGTTTACATTAGAAGATGAGATTGGTGAACTGTCTCCATCAAGTGCATTAACTCAAAACGATGGTATTGCAACGGTTGAACTTACAGCCGGTGCTCAAGCCGGTGCTGGAGAAGTAACTGCTACTTATACAGTCGATGGTGAATCTTATACAAGTACTTTTGCTTTTCAATCAAGCGGTGGGCAGGGTGATGATACTGGTGTTAGTGGGTCAACAACTCTAACAGTAAATATTGTCGATGAAAATGGTGCTAAGTATTCGGATACAAACCCGGTTACAACTGACAACTTAGGCACGGTTACAGCGACTTTAAAAAATGATGGAGTTGCACTTAGCGAGCAGCTTGTTACTTTTACTACAAACTTCACAGGTAAAATAACACCAGACTTAGGAACTGCAATTACAAACTCAGCGGGTGAAGCAAAAGTAACTCTCTCTAGTGGTAGTTTTAAAGGCGCAGGTCAAGTTGTTGCAACTTATAATCCTACGAACTCAACAGAAGTGAGTAATACAGCTGTATTTTATTCATCAGGTGATTCTGCACCAGTTGATTTGGCACAATTCTCTATATCAGTAAAGCTCTTAACAGGCTGTAACGCAGGCTGGGACGATAATCGTTCTAGCGTAAAACTTGACCCTACACAAGCAGCATCGGGTTGTACGGTAGCTAATACTATCTCTTCATCAGAACTAGGTGAATTATTTGTTGAAGTCATTGATGAGCAAAGTGGTGAAGGTAGTAAAAATTCACTTGTTAATATTTCAACAAATTTAGGTTCTGTTCTCCCTTCATCTGGGACAGCCCTTACCGATAACTTTGGTATTGCTCTACTAAAATTGCAACCTGGTAATACTGGTGGCGCAGGTACTGTTACTGTAACGTCAGTAGGTGAAAGTAATTCAACTAATTTTGCTGTAGGTATTGCTGATTTAACCCTAGAGGTTGATAACGGGCTAAATAAAGATTCTTCAGGAAATGTTATTCCTCTAAAAGCAGGTGGTAGTACCGTTATTGAAGTAACACTTTTAGATGAAGATGGTAATTTATACTTAACTCCAACAGATGTTGAATTCAGCTCAACTTGTGTAATTAGCGGCGACTCAGTAATTGATGCATCAGTAAAATCATCAAGTGGTATCGCAACATCAACATACCGAGCTACAGGTTGTAGTATTGACGATGATATTAATATCACGGTTGAGACAGGCGGTAAAAACTTTACTGCTACTACGATTATTCCTGTGGAAACATCAGCGGTACAATCAATACAGTTTGTTGATGTCAGTGAAACATTTATTGCATTACCTCCAGGTGAAGGCGGCGCCCCGACTCAATCGATCGTTAGATTTAAGTTAATAGATGCGGATGGTCTTGCATCCACGCAGCAACGTATTGATTTCAAGTTAACAGATTCAGTGGGGGCAGCTAAACTGTCACTTAGAACAAGTGATACAAATAATGAAGGCTTTGTTCAGACAACGGTTGAATCTGGCATAGTGCCTGGTCCATTAGTGGTAAAAGCGTGTTTTATTTCTAAAGAAGATGTTAATAATTTACCTGAAGGTGATGATTTAACGTGTTGGGTTGATGATGTAGAACTGTGTACATCAGAACCAAGCAATGAAATTTGTCCAGACGGAACACTTACTTTAGTACCATTAAGCGAGCAGATAAGTTCTGTATCGGCTCAGTTAACTTTAGCTTCGGGCGTAACAGACCAAAACAGTTTTGATGCAAGCCCAAATACGTTCAATACTAACTCACTTAATTATAACGGTGTTTTAAATGATATTACGGTATATTTTGGTGACCAATTTAATAATTATAACGGTGATGGTGTAGAGGCAACTATTTTAGCTGAAGCTGGTGTCATTGGCTCATCTAGCAATGAAGTTACTTGTAAAACTGACGATGCTACTTGTGTTGTAACCTGGCGCTCTCAAGGAGACCGTCCATTTTATGATTACAAATGGGGTAACCGAATTGGCGATATTGACGGGGACGCAACAACTACTGAAGGTATTAATCCAAAAACAGGTATTATAAATTGTGACCCATATTTTGGTATTGCAGCTCCTTGTATAAATGGTATTACACGCGCTAAAAATAATGCTGATGGCGTTGTTATGGGAGGGCGTGTAAGTGTTCTCGCTGTCACTAAAGGACAAGAGAACTTTGTAGATGAGCAAACCACTGATGATGTTAAGCGCACCAATGGCTTGTTTGATATTGGTGAATATTATACTAGTTACGATTTACCTGAAGCATTTATAGATCACAATGAAAATGCTGCCTTCGATAAAGCAAACTGTAGTGATGCAGATGCTTCAAATTATGACCCGTCTACGGATGAATGTTCTGAGTTAATTTCACGAGGTGGTCATAATGAAACATGGCGAGACCTAGATAATGACGGTATTTATGACTTTGCTGATGGTAAATATAATGGCTTATTATGTAGCGAAGCTGCTGAAAATGCAGGTGAGTGTTCTCGTGAGCTAATTGAAGTGCGTAAACAAATTGAATTGGTTATGTCTGGAGATAACCCATATGTTCGTTTTTCTGTGTTGAAAACAACGGATATTCTTGATGCACCGTATCCTGTTTATGTACCAGCAGATTGCTCTGTTTCAGTTACAGCAGTACTTGAGCCATCCGATGTATCTGAGCGTTGTGATATATCAGCAGTTGATTTATCAAATGTTTTTGCAGATAACCCTGAATATGATGAAACGGATCCAGATGAAACTGATCCTCAGCTATTGGAAGTTGGCTTATCTGGTATTACAGTTCGTATTCACTACACAGATGAGTTTGGTAATCCACTACCAGCGGGTACAACTGTATCTATAGCCTCTACAAATGGCGACTTATCTATTATCGAAAATAACGCTATTATTCCAAGTACGAATACGGATAAACCAATGTATTCAGATGTTCGTATTTCTCGTGAAGCGGATGGTAATGATAAATTTGACGGTGTACTTTCAATAACATTTGAGTTTACTACTCAGGCTGGTGGCACTAAAACAGTCTCCAAAGGAATAGAAATTTACGATAGTAAATAAGGCTTTATTTTAAAAATGCCAACCTTTAGGTTGGCATTTTTGTTTCTGTTCTATATATTCCACATCAATTAATCTAAAAACACCTGTTTGTTTAATTTAACGACAAAAATTGTTCGTTTATTCAGTAAATACTGAAAAGTTTGTATTAAAAGCTTGTAACAACTAGTGTTTGTAGATATACCTATAAATATTCGCGCCGCTTATGTCGGCAAAACACATTTTTAATATTTGGTTAGAAATAGGCAACTATGGGCAAATCGCTAGTAATTGTAGAGTCTCCTGCTAAGGCTAAAACAATTAATAAATATTTAGGTAATGACTTCATCGTAAAGTCCAGTATTGGGCATGTACGAGATTTACCTACTTCAGGTTCGAGCAAAGCTAAAGTGCCGGCAACTAAAACGCCAGCAGAAGTTCGTAAAATGGAACCTGAAGAGAAAGCAGCGTATAAAAAGCAACGAGATTATACAAACTTAGTCGCGCGTATGGGTATAGACCCAAACCAAGGCTGGGATCCGCATTACGAAATACTGCCTGGTAAAGAAAAAGTTGTTCAAGAATTACAAAAGCTGGCTGAAAACGCAGACCAAATATATCTCGCAACGGATTTGGATAGAGAAGGGGAAGCAATTGCTTGGCACCTTCAAGAAATCATTGGTGGTGATCCTGCTAAATATAAGCGCGTAGTTTTTAACGAAATTACTAAAAACGCAATACAGCAAGCGTTTGAAACACCTGGCGAGCTCAATACTGATATGGTTTACGCTCAGCAAACACGTCGCTTTTTAGACCGTGTTGTTGGCTTTATGGTATCACCTTTATTGTGGGCGAAAGTGGCCCGCGGACTTTCTGCAGGACGAGTTCAGTCTGTTGCGGTACGTTTATTAGTAGAGCGTGAGCGTGAAATTAAGGCGTTTATCCCTGAAGAATTTTGGGATATTCACGCTGACGTTAAAAATACTGAGTCTGAGTTACGTTTAGAAGTAGCCAAACAAGCAGGGAAGCCTTTTAAGCCTGTAAATGAGGCTCAGGCTAGTGCAGCGGTTAAAAGCCTTGAGAATGCAGAATACAAAGTAATTAGCGTTGAAGAAAAACCAAGTAAAAGTCGCCCAAGTGCGCCATTAATCACTTCAACCATGCAGCAAGCAGCAAGCACACGTTTAGGTTATGGCGTTAAAAAGACCATGATGCTTGCTCAGCGTTTGTATGAAGGCGGTTATATTACGTATATGCGTACCGATTCAACTAATCTTTCAAAAGATGCCGTTGAAATGTGTCGTGAGTATGTAACAAACGAGTTTGGTGCTAAATACTTACCAAAAGATCCAATTAGCTACAGCTCTAAAGGCAATGCACAAGAAGCGCATGAGGCAATACGTCCTTCAAGCGTTACCGTGTTATCTGGTCATGTTGAAGGTGTAGACGCCGATGCTAAAAAGCTGTACGAGCTAATTTGGCGTCAGTTTGTAGCGTGCCAAATGGTACCTGCTGAATACGATTTAACAACACTAACTGTTGCAGCTAACGACTTCCAGCTTAAAGCGAAAGGCCGTGTGCTACGCTTTGATGGTTGGACAAAAGTACAACCTGCGATACGTAAGAAAAACGAAGAAGATCAATCACTACCGGCTGTTAAAGAAGGTGAAGTCCTTACTTTAATCGAACTCGATCCTAAGCAACATTTTACTAAACCGCCAGCGCGCTTTAGTGAAGCAAGTTTAGTAAAAGAGCTTGAAAAACGCGGTATTGGTCGTCCATCTACTTATGCGTCAATTATATCAACGATTCAAGATCGTGGTTATGTACGTGTAGAAAACCGCCGTTTCTTTGCTGAAAAAATGGGTGAAATAGTTACCGATCGCTTGGTTGAAAATTTCACTGATTTAATGAACTTTGATTTTACAGCTAAAATGGAAGGCCGTTTAGATGATATCGCTGAAGGCGAGCGTGTATGGACTCAAGTTCTAGATAAGTTTTATGCTGATTTTTCAACGCAATTAACTGTTGCTAAAGACGAGCCAGAGAACGGTGGCATGCGTCTTAACGAGATGGTTGAAACCGATATTGAATGTCCTACGTGTAGCCGAAAAATGGGTATACGAACGGCATCAACTGGTGTTTTCCTAGGGTGTACTGGTTACAGCCTTCCGCCAAAAGAGCGTTGTACTACAACAATGAACTTGGTGTCGGGTGATGAAGCAGTTGCAGCTGATGTAGAAGATGTAGAAACTGAAAAGTTAATGCAGATGAAGCGTTGTCCTATTTGTGAAACTGCAATGGATTCATACCTAATCGACGAAACCCGTAAATTGCATGTGTGTGGTAATAACCCGGCATGTAAAGGGCATATAGTTGAAGAAGGTACCTTTAAAATTAAAGGCTATGACGGACCAATTATCGAATGTGATAAATGTGGCTCTGACATGGAACTTAAATCGGGTCGTTTTGGTAAGTATTTTGGCTGTAATAATGACGAGTGTAAAAACACACGTAAACTACTTAAAAGCGGCGAAGCTGCTCCACCAAAAGAAGACCCTGTTCACATTACTGAATTAGAGTGTGAAAAGTCAGATGCGTATTTTGTATTACGTGATGGCGCCGCTGGTATATTTTTAGCTGCAAATACTTTTCCTAAGTCTCGTGAAACACGTGCACCTAAGGTAGAAGAGTTAAAACGCTTTAGAGACCGTATCTCGCCTAAGTTTTATTACTTAGCAGATGCACCTGCTAAAGATCCTGATGGTAATCTTGCTGTTGTACGCTACAGCCGTAAAAATAAAGCTCAGTATGTTATGACTGAAGTTGACGGTAAAGCTACTGGGTGGACTGCTCATTATGAAGCAGGTAAATGGACAGAAGAAGCGAAGAAAAAGGCAGCACCTAAAAAGAAAGCTGCTGCAAAAAAGGCACCAGCTAAAGCAAAGCCTAAAGCGAAAGCTAAAAAAGAAGATTAATAAGCACGTTATCGCTTATTCATAACTTTTTATAGGTTTTGAAAACCATAAAAAAACCGGAACGCACAGCTTGTGTCTATTCCGGTTTTTTTGTGCCTAGTTAAATGTTTTCGCAACGGCTTTATTAGCAGTACATTCAACTAAGCGTATTGGAGATACCAATTTTATTAAAAAATGGTCATTATATTGCACTAAATAACCTATTCACTGCGTTAAAAAACATTCATATAAAACAACTATATGTCATGCTATTTCACTTGCTATTGAGCTATTTTCTTAGTGCTAAAATAGATCACTAATTTAATGCAATTGGTATGATTAAATCTTAACAGAAGATACTTTTTTATAGCCTTCAGATTCAAGCTCATCATTTACGCATTTTAATACGTAGGCATTTAGCTCTTCATTGCTTACGTCATCATCTTTAGCCCAGTTAACACACATTTCTGTGTATTCTTTTACCATTTCGGCTGAAGCTGTTGGCGCATCGTCTGCTACCGCGTAAGTCGCAGATACTGCAAATAGTGGAGCTACGATTAATGCTAGCAATGCTTTTTTCATTCGTTTATTCCTAAAAAAATGGTGTGATGACTGATTTACCCAGTTTAAGATTAGGTTTAAATCAGTAGTGCCCAATCCAGAACAACTCTGTTGGTATACTGATTTTTAAACGAAAACGAAATAAAAGATAACGAAATTTTTTTATCGTGAGGATGAGTAATTTACTTGTCAGGATTTCGCAGCATTGTGTTGCAGTGGTTTATAAGCTAAGGTCGCTTTTTTTAATTAAAAGACAAATCAATGTCATCACACACCCCTAATAAAAAACCACGCCAAGCTAATAAAGTAGAGCATGCATTAGAATCTTTTATTTTTAAAGGGCGTTGGCTACTAGCCCCATTTTTTGTGGGTTTACTATTTGCAGTTGTACTGTTGTTAATAAAGTTTTTTAAGCAGCTTTATTTAATGGGTATTGCGACATTTACAGCAACAAATCAAGAGTTACTTGTCGGTATTCTAACTTTAGTTGATACGGCATTATTAGCGGGGTTATTGCTGATCATTACATTTAGCGGTTACGAGAACTTTGTTTCTAAGCTTAATATTGATAATCATGAAGACAGACCATCTTGGATGGGAAAAGTTGGTTTTTCAGGTCTAAAGATGAAATTAATAAGTGCGATAGTCGCTATTTCTGCTGTTGAGTTATTAAAAGTATTTATAAACTCAGGCGCATATCCAAGTGATGAGCTACTTTGGAAAGTGACTATTCATGTTACGTTTGTAATGTCAGGCGTTTTATTTGCTTTAACTGACTACTTAAACAGTAAAACCCAAAGTCATTAGAAAAATTAAACGCACAAAAAAGCCCAAGTAATTTACTCGGGCTTTTTATGTTTAGAGCTTAGCTGTAATATTAAGTGTAATTTTTGATGTCATTAACACTTTGCATAAAAGCAAGCGAAAGGCTCAAGCGTAAGTGTGTCTTGGCTTAATTTTGCGCTGTGGTGGCTAAGCTCATTATATTCTTTAACGATTGATGTGGGCATATCAATACTTGTTTGTTGAGAGCTTAGATTAAATATGCACAGCATTTTTTGCGGTCCAAGCGTTCTATAAAAAGCAAGCACAGGCTCAGGCGTTTCAATAAACTCAATATCACCCTCTAGTAAAACAGTTTGGCTTTTGCGCCACGCCATAAACTCACGATAAGCGTTTAAAATTGAGTTGCTATCATTAGTTTGCACAGCGACTGATTGCTGTTTGTGTGCATCATCAACAGGTAGCCAAGGTTTTACGTCACTAAAACCCGCATGAGGTGAATCAGCTTGCTCCCAAGGCATTGGCGTTCTACAGCCATCACGCCCTTTAAAATTAGGCCAAAATGTTATGCCATATGGGTCTTGTAAGTCTTCAAAGGCAACACTTGCTTCACCTAAACCTAATTCTTCACCTTGGTACATACATACACTGCCACGAAGGGAGGCAAGTAGGGCGGTTAGCATTTTACATTGCTGAGGGTTTATTTCGCCATTTTCGCTCCAGCGACTTGCTACGCGCTCTACATCATGGTTGCTAAATGCCCAACACGGCCAACCCTCAGTCATACGTTGTTCAAGAGTTTGAACCGTAGTTCTAATATATTCACTTGAATAATCATTTGTTAAGAGCTCAAAGCTATATCCCATGTGCAGCTTATCGCCACCTTGGGTGTACTGTGCCATTGTCGCCAATGAATCCTCTGATGAGATTTCGCCAAGCGATACAGTACCTGGGTATTTATTGAGTAATGTGCGAATGTCTTGCATAAACTCAATATTTTCTGGCTGAGTGTTGTTGTAGTAATGATACTGAAATGCGTATGGGTTATCTTCACTAAAACCACGACCCTGGCGCTTATCTTTTGGTTTAGCTGGGTTATCGCGAAGTTGTGCATCGTGATAACAAAAGTTAATAGCATCTAATCTAAAGCCATCAACGCCTTTTTTAAGCCAAAACTCTACGTTATCAAGTACAGCTTGTCTTACGTCAGGATTATGAAAGTTTAAATCGGGTTGTTCGGTTAAAAAGTTATGCAAATAATATTGCCCACGGCGAGGTTCCCACTGCCACGCGCCACCACCAAAAATAGACAGCCAATTATTAGGTGCTGTGCCGTCATCTTTAGCTTCAGCCCAAACATACCAATCCGCTTTATCGTTATTTTGATTTTCGCGGCTATCTGTAAACCATTGGTGTTGATCTGATGTATGGCTTAGTACTTGGTCAATTATAATTTTAATGTTGCGATCGTGGGCTTGGCTAATAAGTTCATCAAAATCGTTTAAATCACCAAAAAGCGGGTCAATGTCACGGTAGTCACTAATATCGTAGCCAAAGTCTTTCATCGGCGATTTGAAAAAAGGTGAAATCCAAATTGCATCAACGCCTAAGCTTTTAATGTAATCAATACGATTAATAATCCCTTTTAAGTCACCAATACCATCGTTGTTGCTATCTTGAAAGCTACGCGGATAAACTTGATAAATAACCGCACCTTTATACCACTGCTTTTTGGTCATGCTTTTCTCCGTCATTCCACACAGTATTTAGACTATTCTTTATTGTGATTACGATTAATCACGTTATTTTCAAAAAGCATACGTGAAGCCTTTAATTCTGTAAAAAGTCTGCATACGTATGCACTAAAAATAATGCAATAAAATTATTTAAAATAAGCGCTTAGCGCATCTTTAGCGGTGTTCGTTTTGTGTGTTTAATGTTTACCAATTATGTTATTCATTCATTTTTTAGTTAAATTTAACCTAACAGTTTGTACTATAAAGGAAATATACCCTTGGTTTTACTATAAATGGTCTGACCAATTTAACACTTAGTAAATGTGCAATTATTTAAACGTTATATAACAGCGCTAATTAATTTCATCTTGTTTACATTCAAGTAGGAAGGCTATTAGTTTTCTACAAAATAGATTTAATCTGCCATGCTCTTTCAGTGTTTTTTGTTTTGTTTATTTTCAATAAAATCATATGGTTAAAATTATATGTGTGTAATGTATGTTAATATTAGGCTATATTGAAATTGTTGAATACGTATGCATAAAGTTGTTAATAAAATAAATCTGGCGTTAATATTCATCCTGACAACAAAATTAGCTCGCCTTGTTTAACTATCACTTAAACATTGGACGCGGGTATCACAATATGGGTAACGGGAAAACATTATGTCTATGTTCAAACCAAGTATATTAACTTTGGCATTAACAGCTGCAGGCTTATCAAGCTTTGCTACACAGGCTGCTCAAGAAGATACAATAAAAAAAGATGATGTAGAAGTTATCGAAGTTAAAGGCTTTCGTGGCAGTGTTGTAGAATCAATCAACACAAAACGTTTTTCTACACAGGTTGTAGAATCTATTTCTGCAGAAGATATAGGTAAGCTGCCAGACTCTTCAATTGCTGAATCAATTGCACGTTTACCAGGCTTAACAGCTCAGCGTTTAGATGGTCGCGCAAGTCGTGTCTCTATCCGTGGTTTTGGCGAGAATGAAAGTGGTACTACGTTTAATGGTCGTGAACAAGTATCGATTGGTGATAACCGTGGTGTAGAGTTTGACCTTTATCCATCAGAAATAATGAGCGGTGTAACTGTTTATAAAACGCCAAATGCAAGTATTGATGCTGAAGGTATTGCCGGTGTTATTAATATGCAAACCGTGCGCCCTTTAAGTAAAGGCGAGCGTGTTGTGCAAGTAAATGGGCAGTATGAGCAAACCAGCTTTGGTAAATTAAATCCAGACGGTAATGATGACGGCTATCGAGGCACTATCTCATACATCGATCAGTTTGCTGACGATACAATTGGTGTTGCCTTTGCTTTAAATACAATGAGTTCACCAAATCAAGAAAAACGTTGGAATTCATGGGGCTACCCAGAATTCACCGAAAATGGTAACGATTATTCAATTTTAGGCGGCGCTAAACCATTTGTACGTTCATCTACACTTGAGCGCGATTCTGCAATGCTAGTACTTGAAGCAGCCCCTACAGATAAATTAAACATGACGTTTGATGCGTTATATGTAGATTTTACAGATGAAAAAATTCTACGCGGTATTGAAGTTCCATTTGCATGGGGACAAGGTAGTATTGATGCAAATAGTGTTGTAGTTGATGAAGCATCTGGCTTTATAACTAGTGCAGTAACACAAGGCCAACGTGTAGTAGTTCGAAACGATTATGAAGAACGCGAAGCGGAACTTACAGCTTTTGGTTTTAATACTAAATATGATATTGACGATTCGTGGTCAGTAGAGTTTGATGCAAGTTATTCACAAGTAGACCGTAAAATCTGGAGTGTTGAGAGCTACTCAGGTACAGGGCGTGGTGATGCTCGCGGTGTTGCAGATAACTTAGGTTATACATTTAATGGTGGAAATACCGGCGCAAGTTTTACTCATGACTTAGATTATAGCGATTATGGTTTAATACAGTTAGGTGGCCCGCTATCGTGGGGTGCAAGCTCTGCACTTAACGATAAATATGGTTTAACTGGTACTGAGTATGAAAACCAAGCGCAAGATGGTTTTATTAATGCACCGACCATTGAAGATGAGCTGTCAACATTAAAAATAGCGGCTTCAAAGGTATTAGAAAACGAGTACATAAGCTCTATTGAATTTGGTATGTCTTACAAAGAACGTGAGAAAACAAAAGATTCAGAAGGTTACTTTATGACGTTATCTAGCTTTTCGCTTGATAACCCAGGCATGCTTAATGTGCCAGAACAGTACCGTAACGGAAGTGTTGATTTAGGCTTTATAGGCATGGGCGATATGATTGCTTATGACGTAAATGGCTTAGTTAACGACGGTTATTACGACTTACTGGCAGAGAGCTTAACAAATACAAGTCATGCGACTAAATCGTGGACTGTAAAAGAAGAAATTACTTCTGCATTTGTTCAAGCTAATATTAATGCTGAAGTAAGCGGCCTTGCATTAACGGGTAACGTGGGCGTGCGTTATGTACAAACTGATCAATCATCACAAGGTAATGCATTTAGTACTGTTGATGGTGTGGTTGTTACATCACCTACAAACATAAGTCATGATTACTCGCACGTATTACCTAGCTTAAACTTGTCACTTGCGATTGATGAGCAACAAACGATACGTTTTGGTGCTGCTAAAACAATTTCTCGTGCACGCTTAGATGAAATGAATTCATCAGTTAATGCTTCATATAATCAAACACCTGATGAAAATGGCAACTATTGGTCTGTATCGGGTGGTAACCCAAATTTAGAACCTAAAGAAGCAACCGGCTACGATTTTACTTACGAGAATTACTTTAGCGATGAAGGTTACTTCTCTGCTGCGTTTTTCTATAAAGATTTAACTCAGTGGATTTTTGACGGCACGTATGCAATTGATATGTCAGGCGTAGCTGACCCTTCAACAGGTGAAGTTCCTGCAACATCATCAGGTACAGGCAGCGGTAAAATAAATGGCGGCGGTGGCGATTTATATGGTTACGAGCTTTCACTAGCGTTACCATTTAAAATATTCCATCCATCTCTTGAAGGTTTTGGTTTAATTGCCAGCCATACTGGTATTGAGTCTGATATTGAAGATCAAAACGGTAACGATTACGAGCTACCAGGTCTTTCGGATAAAATTCAAAGCTTAACTGTTTACTACGAAATGCATGGTATGCAATTACGTACCAGTATGCGCAAACGCAGTGCCTTTAAAGGTGATGTATATGGTTTAGGTTTTAACACTGAACAAGTTGATATTTTAGGTGAAACTATTTGGGATGTTCAAGCAGGTTATGACTTCTCTGAGGCCGGTATTGAAAGCCTTGAAGGTTTATCTGTTCAGTTTCAAGTACAAAACTTAACTGAAGAACCGTTTACGTCACTTTCTGGCGATAATGCTCTACAAGTACGTGACTACCAAGATTACGGTCGTACTTACTTGTTAGGCTTTAGTTACAAGCTATAATAAAAGTTGTGTGTAGAAGCCCTTGTGATTTGTTTTACAAGGGCTTTTTTATAGCTAGTTTATCAAACTCTGATTAATACCAATTCGCTTAATTAAGTTTATTGAGCGCTGTATTAAAGCGTGGGCAATAATATGAAACCAATAAAACATGTTGTAATTGCAGGCGGTGGTACCGCAGGGTGGATAACAGCAGCACTGCTTAATAAAGTGTTAGGTAAAGTAATTAATATCACACTAATAGAATCATCAGCTATTGGTACGGTAGGAGTGGGTGAAGCAACGATACCGCCCATTATTCAACTTAATAACGCGCTGGGTATAAACGAGCAAGATTTTATTAATGCCACTAATGCTTCAATAAAATTAGGTATAGAGTTCGAAAACTGGAAAACGCCAGGGCATAGCTACATGCATGCGTTTGGCTCGTTAGGTAAAAACTTTCCCTTTTGCGATTTTTATAACTTTTGGTTAAAAGGTCAAATTACGGGTTGCGAAGACGACTTATGGGATTTTTCACTCAATTACCAAGCGGCTAAACAGCATAAATTTGCGCCACTCAATACAATTCCAAATACCCAACTACCTGGGCTGAGTTACGCATATCATTTTGATGCGACGCTTTACGCTGAATACTTAAAAAAGTTGGCTATATCGCGCGGTGTTAAACACATAGATGCAAAAATAAGCCATGTTGAACAATGCGATACAGGCAATGTTAAAAGCCTAGCACTGGATAACGACAGTCAAATTAGTGGGGATTTATTTATAGATTGCACCGGGCTGCGTGCACTATTAATTGAACAAACATTAAATACAGGGTTTATTGATTGGTCTCATTACTTACCATGCGATAGTGCAGTAGCCGTACAAACAAAAAGTACTCATGAGCTTAAGCCCTATACGCGATCTATTGCACATAGTGCTGGTTGGCAATGGCAAATACCACTGCAAAATCGTATTGGTAATGGCCTTGTTTATTGCAGTAGATACTTGTCAGATGATGATGCTAAGCAGTTACTGCTAAAAAGCGTACCCGCTGAGCCAATTACAGAGCCCCGTATTATAAAATTCAAAACAGGTCGGCGTTTAAAGCAATGGCATAAAAATGTGGTGTCGGTTGGCCTCTCAAGTGGTTTTTTAGAGCCGCTAGAGTCAACCAGTATTCATTTAATTCAAACTGCGGTTACGCGTTTAATTAAGCTATTTCCACACAACGGTATTAGCGATGCGTTAGTAACGGAGTTTAATAAACAAAGCGTTATTGAATTAGAGCACATACGTGATTTTATTATTTTGCATTATAAACTCACCGAGCGAGAAGACTCCCCGTTTTGGCGTCAATGCATGCAAATGGATATACCAAATTCCCTTACCCATAAACTGAATTTATTTAAACACACAGGCAAAGTAATACGTGAAGATGATGAACTATTCGCCGAAGTTGCTTGGCAGCAAGTCATGATAGGGCAAGGGCTTATCCCTGATGACTATAACAGTATTGTTGATTCACTAAGTGATGATCAACTGAGCGATTTATTCTCTACTTTAAAAACGTTGATCAGCTCAACTGTAACGCAATTACCAACTCACCAGAATTTTTTAGCCAGCATTAAAAAGGTATAACAATGCGATTTTTAAACACACTTTTACTAGTAAGCGCTTGTAGCTTACCAAGCTTTAGTTATGCACTTAATGTAGAGCCTGCCAATTGGTGGGTCGGAATGAATAAAAATAACATTACAGTACTCGTGCATGAGCAAAATATAGCTAACGAAGAATTTAAATTAGATAAGTATAAAGGAGTTGAACTTAATAACGTAACACGTACCGACAACCCTAATTATGCTTTCCTTCATTTAAATATTAGCGATAACGCCAAAGCAGGAACGCTCATGTTTAACAGCACTAATACAGCGCATAGCTTTGAGTTTCCTTTATTTACCCGAGATAAAAATAGCGCGCAACGCCAAGGTTTCACAAGTGCAGATGCTTTATATTTAATTACCCCAGATCGCTTTGTAAATGGCGACTCCACAAATGACACCGTTAAAAGCATGCTAGAAGCTGCAAATCCAGGCTTTAAAGGCGGGCGACATGGAGGGGATATTCAAGGTGTTATTAACGCATTACCGTATTTAAATAATTTAGGTGTAACACAGCTTTGGCTTACTCCAGTGCTTGAAAACAACATGCCAGATTACTCTTATCATGGTTACGCGATTACAGACTTTTACAACGTTGATCCGCGAATGGGATCGAATAACCTATACAAAACGTTATCAATAAAGGCTAAAGAGCAGGGCATTGGGCTTGTTATGGATATGGTGCTTAATCACTTTGGTGCTGAGCACCCGTGGATGAAGGATAAACCAACTCAAGATTGGATTAACTTTAATGGGCAGTTTGAAAATGGCAAAAATGCCACAAGCCATGCGCGCCAAACAATTCAAGATCCACACGCAAGTAACTACGATAAACGCCAGTTTAGCGATGGTTGGTTTGTCGCTAGCATGCCCGATTTAAACCAGCGCCAACCATTATTAAATGAGTATTTAATTCAAAATGCAATTTGGTGGATTGAATACGCAGATTTAAGCGGTATTCGTGTAGATACCTATTCTTATTCAGATAAGGCGTTTTTAAGTGATTGGACCAAGGCCATTATGGATGAATACCCACACTTTAATATTGTTGGCGAAGAGTGGACTTCAAACCCTGCAATAGCGTCGTATTGGCAGCGCGGTAAAGTAAATCAAGATGGGTATGTGTCAAGCTTACCCAGTGTGATGGACTTTTCGTTGCAAGAGGCGGTAATTCGAGCTTTAAATGAAGACGAGGGTTGGAGCACAGGCTGGGTTAAAGTATATCAGTCATTAGCTAACGATTTTTTATACCCAAACACCAATAACATTATGGTGTTTGCTGATAACCATGATATGAGCCGTTTATATACGGAATTTGGGCAAGACTTAGCTAAAACTAAAATGGCGATGACTTTGTTTTTAACAACGCGCGGCATTGCTCAAATATATTATGGAACCGAAATATTATTGGATAATACGCCGAGTAAAGATCATGGTGATATACGCATTGATTTTCCTGGTGGGTTCAAAAATCAAAACGCTAATGCGTTTACTGGAGTCGGGTTAAGTAAAGATCAGCGCGATATGCACGAAACTATAAGCACGCTACTTAACTTTAGAAAGCAAAGCCCGGCGCTTGCAAAGGGTAAGCTCGTTCATTTCACTCCGAACAATGGTGTTTATAGTTATGCTCGCGTTAGTGATACGCAAACAGTATTAGTTTTTATGAATAAAAACAAAGTAACACAAAAGCATAATCTTGATTACATGCAAGAAGTTATACCAAAAAATGCCAATGCGCAGGCATTATTCACACAACACACTTTTAAACTAACTAACAGTATTAACTTAGAGCCAATGACTGCTACGGTATTAGTGATTAATACGCCGTGAATGTTTAAGTGAATACGTATGCAGCAACTGTATGCTTGCTGCAGATATCTTTAGTATAAAGCTATAACACTACTGACAAAAAGACACACAATGAAAAAATCAGTTTATGTACCCGCATTACTGTGTAGCGCACTTATAACAAGTGCGTGCTCAGACAATAATGAAACCGAACAACAGCAAGCCCCTAAACAGGCACAAAATGAGTTAACAAAGCCTGTTGTATACCAAGTATTTACACGCTTATTTGGTAACACACAGACCGCGAATGTGCCCTGGGGTACAAAAGAGCAAAATGGCGTAGGTAAATTTGCCGACTTTAACGATGCTGCACTTAAAGGTATTAAAGAATTGGGTACGACCCATGTTTGGTATACCGGTGTTTTACATCATGCGCTAGTGGGCGATTATACCGAGTATGGGATTACGCAAGACGACCCTGATGTAGTTAAAGGCCGTGCAGGTTCACCTTATGCAATAAAAGATTACTACGACGTAAACCCAGATTTAGCCATAAATGTGACCAATAGAATGGGTGAGTTTAGTGATCTGATTGAGCGCACTCATGAGCATGGCATGAAAGTGGTTATAGATATTGTACCTAACCATGTGGCTCGTAATTATAAATCAGTAGCAAAACCCAAGGGAATAAATGACTTTGGTGAACAAGACGATACAACCAAAGCATATGATAAAAACAATAATTTTTACTATGTCCCAGGTCAGTCTTTTCAGGTTCCAACATCACAAAGCTATACAGTTTTAGGGGGTAATACTCACCCTTTAGCTGACGGTTTTTTTGATGAAACGCCAGCGAAATGGACGGGGAATGGTGCGCGTGCACCCAAGCCAGATATTAACGATTGGTACGAAACCGTAAGAGTCAATTATGGCGTTAAGCCTGATGGCAGCTATGACTTTCCTGTATTACCTAAAGAGCTAGAAAACCAAGATTATCGCGCTCATTATGCGTTTTGGCAAAATAAGGAACTGCCTAATAGCTGGTATAAATTTAGAGATATCACTCTTTACTGGCTTGATAAAGGCGTTGATGGTTTTAGGTACGATATGGCCGAAATGGTGCCGGTTGAATTTTGGAGCTTTTTAAATTCATCAATAAAAA
This sequence comes from Pseudoalteromonas sp. APC 3358, assembly GCF_030408075.1. Classification (NCBI taxonomy): domain Bacteria; kingdom Pseudomonadati; phylum Pseudomonadota; class Gammaproteobacteria; order Alteromonadales; family Pseudoalteromonadaceae; genus Pseudoalteromonas; species Pseudoalteromonas sp. APC 3358. The sequence goes on along the minus strand of NZ_JASDCE010000007.1, from coordinate 213,311 downwards.
TGCAAAAGCCCGATGCGTTTTTATTGGCTGAAGTTTACAACCCACAAATGTACAGAGCGTATATTCAGCAAGGAAAAATGGATTACTTGTATGACAAAGTCGGCTTTTACGACACATTAAAAGCCATTATGCAGGGTAAGCAAGCTGCTAATACTATTTTTGCAGCCCAAAGCCAAGTGGCTGATATTGAAGCGCACATGCTGCACTTTTTAGAAAATCACGACGAACAACGCATTGCTAGCCCTGATTTTGCAGGTGATGCACGCTGGGGGAAACCAGCAATGGTCGTTTCTAGCTTAATTAGTCGCGCACCTACTTTATTATATTTTGCCCAAGATGTGGGGGAGGACGGATCTGAAAACGCAGGTTTTGGCACATCTACTCGCACCAGCATTTTTGACTATATTGGTGTACCAGCGCATCAAGCATGGATGAACAACGGAAAATTCGACGGCGCTAACTTATCGAGCGAGCAAGCATCACTTCGTGATTATTATAAATCAATAATGGCTCTTAATCGTTTACCCGCTGTTGTAGGTGGAACCATGTCAGAGCTTTCAATTAGCAATAGCGAACGCGTTGTTGGTTTTGTACGCTCGCTGGGACAGCAATCTGTTTATGTTTTTAGTAATTTTAGTGAGGAGCCACAAACGGTATTAATTAATTTAACACCAGAGCAAGCAAATACCTTTGAGCGAAATAAACCGCTACACGACTTACTTGAACAAAACACGGTAAAGATCATCACTGACAAAGAAGTTACAAAGCTTATGCTTTCGCTAGATGCATTTAGTAGCGCAGTTTTAACTAATAAGGCTAATCATGAATAATCAAAATAATAATTATGACAGCAACAAACCAAATCTAAGTTTTTGGCAAATATGGAATATGTGCTTTGGCTTTTTAGGTATTCAATTTGGTTTTGCACTACAAAACGGCAATGTGAGCCGTATTTTTCAAACCCTAGGCGCACAAGTTGATGATATTCCTATTTTATGGGTTGCAGCACCGCTAACGGGCTTAATAGTGCAACCAATAATTGGTTATTGGAGTGATAAAACATGGGGACGTTTTGGTCGTCGTCGTCCATTCTTTTTCATAGGGGCGGTACTTACTACTATCTCACTCTTTATCATGCCGCATTCACCAACCCTTTGGATTGCTGCAGGTATGTTATGGATTATGGATGCCTCAATCAATGTCACTATGGAACCTTTTAGAGCACTTGTAGGCGATAACCTGCCAGAAAAACAACGCGCTACAGGTTACGGGTTACAAAGCTTTTTTATTGGTATTGGTGCGGTATTAGCCTCAGCGCTACCATGGATGATGACCAATTGGTTTGATGTAAGTAATACCGCTGCGCTAGGGCAAATTCCTGAATCTGTTAAATATTCATTTTATTGGGGTGGGGTCGTATTGCTAGTCGCAGTTCTTTGGACAGTTATGCGAACCAAAGAATATAGCCCTGAGCAATTAGCTGCTTTTGAAAACCACACTGCCAAACCGACTAACACCGCATTAGTAGATATCAACTTCAATAAAGGTGCCATTATTTTTGTGGTGCTAGGTTTAGCAACCCTTGCATTAGTAATGGGTTTATCGCTTGAAAAAGAGTTATACCTACTTGCTGGTGGCTTACTAGCGTTTGGTATTGTGCAGTGGATAGCAAGCGCATTAAAGGCTGCTAACAAAATACAAGGCGGTTTTTACCAAGTAGTACAAGATGTATTTACCATGCCAGAGGCAATGAAGCAGCTTGCTTGGGTGCAGTTTTTTAGCTGGTTTACGTTGTTTGCTATGTGGATATACACCACAGCCGCAGTAACAAGCTTTCATTACGGCAGCAGTGATGCAACAAGTAAAGCCTTTAACGATGGGGCTGATTGGGTCGGTATTTTATTTGCAGCTTACAATGGCTTTGCGGCTATTGCCGCTATGTGTATTCCATTCTTAGTTAAAAAGATGGGCTTAAAAGGCGCACATTGCTTTAACTTACTACTAGGTGCATTGGGCCTTGCGAGCTTTATGTTTATAACAGACCCAAAAATGCTTCTTATTCCAATGATAGGCGTTGGTTTTGCATGGGCTTCTATTTTATCGCTTCCTTATGCAATGTTAAGTAATGCACTACCGAGTAATAAAATGGGCGTGTATATGGGTATTTTTAACTTCTTTATTGTTATACCGCAATTGCTTGCCGCTAGTATTTTAGGGCTTATTTTACGCCACGTATTTTCTAACCAGCCTATTTACGCATTATTAATTGGTGCTGCATCATTCGTTGTTGCTGCGATTGCTGTAATGCGCGTTAAAAATTCAAACTAAGGGTCACACAATGAAAAAATATAACCTTATTACTACCGCTCTTTTAACTTTGGGCTTAACAGCCTGTGGTGCACAAAATACGAATAACGAAAATATTGACGCTACAGTTTCAGCCGCTCCTGGCGCACCGGGTGCTGAACCATATTGGGCTTACGCGGGTAAAACCGGAATTGGTACTTCTTTTGAGCAATACCAAAACGGCCAATATAATAACAACGCTGCGACAGGTGAAGTATCAAAAGTATGGTTTTCAATTGCCAAAGGTATGATCACCGAAACTATGTTTGGACTCATTCACCAAGCTCAGATTAAAGATATGCAGTTTGTAGTAACCGGTAAAGATTTTACTGTCACTGAAGCTGACGACTTAGACGTTACAATTGATTACTTACATAAAGACGATAAAGGCAGACCACTATCGCTTGCTTACAAAGTAACAAGTACAGATAAGAAAGGGCGTTTTACCCTCGAAAAACACATATTCACCGACCCTGACGGACAAACATTGTTTGTACGCAGTATTTTTAATACATCACTTAAAGGCGTGAAAGCGTATGTTGCTGTTAACCCTTATATAAACAACAACGGCTTAGGTGATTTTGCAAAAACCACTGAGCAAGGCTTAGTAGCATGGGAAGATGATAATTTTTTAACGTTGCAATCATCTACGCCATTCAAAATGCAAAGTGTAGGCTTTACAGGTGTGAGCGATGGCATCACCTCACTTAAAAAACAACACACACTAAGCAAAAAATATTCAAACACCGGCGATAAGGCCGGTAATGTCACTCTGCTGGCAGAGCTTGGTACTATCGATAGTAATACCACATTTGATTTAGCACTAAGCTTTGGTAAAACGCAGCAGCAAAGCCAGCAACAAGGTGCACAGAGCTTATCTAAAGGTTATCAAAATGTGCTTGATGCCTACAACGGTAAAGGTGAAGCGCTAGGCTGGGAAGATTATTTACAAAGCCTTGAGCCATTAAATACAATGGTTAAGCAAACAGCCGATGACGGTAAGCTACTTTATACCAGTGCAATGGTACTAAAAGCGCAAGAAGACAAAACTAATGCGGGTGCGCTCATTGCCTCACTTTCTAATCCTTGGGGTGAAACTGTTTCAGCCAAAGAGGGTTCGACTGGTTACAAAGCGGTATGGGTTCGTGATTTTTATCAAGTAGCTATGGCATTTATGGCCTTAGGCGATACCGCCACTGCAAAAACGGCCTTCGAATACCTTGAAAAAGTACAAGTTACTAGCAAAACCCCGGGTAACAATGGTGATACAGGATGGTTTTTACAAAAAACACATGTTGATGGCGAACTTGAATGGGTAGGGGTACAGCTAGATCAAACAGCTATGCCAATTATGCTCGCGTGGAAGTTACATCAAGCAAACGTACTAAGTGATAACGAACTTAAAGATTGGTACGCACGCATGCTAAAACCGGCAGCTGACTTTTTAGTTGATGGCGGAAGAGCTAAAATTTTATGGAACGACATGCAAATCACTCCACCTGCAACACAGCAAGAGCGCTGGGAAGAGCAAAGTGGTTATTCTCCTTCTACAACGGCTGCCGTTGTTGCTGGCCTTATAACAGCCAGTGACATAGCAACACTCAGTGGTGATACTCAAAATGCAGGTCGTTATTTAGCAACGGCTAAAAAGTACAACAGTGATATAGAATCGCAAATGTTTACCACCGAAGGTAATTTAAAAGGTGATAGCACCGATGGCGAGTATTTTATTCGTATAGGTCAAGACACCGACGCTAACTCTAATACTAAAATTAACGCCAACAATGGCCGTAAAGGTTTTAACAAAAAGCAGATTTTAGACGGTGGTTTTTTAGAATTAGTCCGCTATGGAGTAAGAAGTGCCAACGATTCAAGTATAGTTAAAACCCTGCCTGAGTATGACGACGAAACGCTTGAAGATAACTTACAAGTTAAATACAGCTTTACCTTTACCGATGGTAGCGGCACATTTGCAGGCTATCGCCGTTATGGCAACGACGGTTACGGCGAAGATGAAACCACAGGTACTAATTACGCCGAAAGCGGGAGCAACACGCCAGGCCAACGTGGTCGTGTATGGCCATTTTTTACAGGCGAACGCGGACACTATGAAATAGCGGCCGCAAACGCAAATAATACGCTAGATGATGCAAAACAAGCGGACATTAAAAATAGTTACGTAAAAGGTTTAGAGCAGTTTGCCAATAGCGGCATGATGCTACCTGAGCAAGTATGGGATGGCGTTGGCGTAAATAAAGCAGGTTATGAATTAGGCGAGGGCACAAACTCAGCAACACCTCTAGCTTGGACACATGCAGAATACATTAAGCTTGTACGCTCACTCAGTGATAAACAAGTTTGGGACTATTATCCGGTGGTAGCTGAGTCGCTTAAAGACTAATATAAAGCATGCTGTAGTTATTAAAAAAGGCTTCTAAATAAATTTAGAAGCCTTTTTGTTATGTACTCACTTAATATTAAAACAAAAGAATGCTCTTCAAATAAAATGAGTGTCACTTTTTAGTTACATTATTTGAGGCCACACTTATTATCAAACCATGATAACAACTCGGTATAAAATTCTTTTTTATGATCGTAGAAAAGCGTATCAGAAAAGTGATCGGCATCTTCAAGCTCAATATATTTAAAGTCTTTTTTGTACTTTTCAAGCTCAGATACGAAGTCTCTACTGTGTTTTACTGGAACACGACTGTCGATATCACCATGCACAACCAGTATAGGAATATTTACTTTATTTACTTGCTCTACAGGAGAGACACCTGTAATCGTAGGGCGTTGTAAGATACTTAAAAAGCGATTTTCGTTAAGAGTTGCATTAATACGACTTAAATCACTTACCCCGGCACCGGCAACAACACATTTGTATATGTTATTTTCACGCATAGATGCAGCAAATGCAGCGTAACCACCATAACTCCAGCCAAATAAAGCGAGTTTATCTTTTGTCGCTAAGCCTTTATCGATCAAGTACTGCGCAGCATCGTCTAAATCATCTTGTTTTTTTAAGCCCCAGTTATTATCACCGGCTATCCAATGCTCCAGACCGTAACCCGTAGAACCACGATAGTTTGGTTGAATAACGACGTAACCATGATAGGCGAGTAACTGCGCCCAGTCATCAAATACAACAGAGTCACGCACCCAAGGACCACCGTGAGGAAGTACTATCGCAGGGTAAGGACCTTTAGTCGCAGGAATGGTTACATATGCTTTTATTTTGCGTCCATCTCTTGCTTTATAAGAGATATATTTAACGGATCCTAATTTACTTTTATCAATAAACGGAAGTCGATCACCAATTTTAGTCAGCTTCTGCTTATCAGTAACAATGTAATAGCTGCCAGGATTATCGTCAGCAGATACTCTTACTACTAATACGTTATCGTTATCAGAGCTACTAATGATTTGTACAAATTTATCTTTAAATAAAGAAGCAACAGATTCGTTAAGTGCTTGAAGGTTTGGGTCTGTGAAATAAAACTTAGGCTGCTTGGTTGTATAGCGAAAGCCTTGTAAAGTACCGTCGGTATCAAGTATAACACCGTCTGTATCTACAGATTTAAGACCAAATTGACGTTCAGAATACTGACCTGTTTTAATATTGTAAATATAAATGCCAGTCGTATTTTCGCCTAAGTTGGCATTAACATAAACTTCGTTAGGATTACCTTTTGCAAATCCTAATATCTCAAAGTTTTCACGCTTTTTAGGACTAACTTGCTTAATTACTTTCCAATCATCATTGCCTTTATCTCGGGCATAATAATCGATTGCGTTATCAGATTTATTCCAACCTTGGGCTATTCTTATTTCACCATCGTAGTCAGAAACAAACGAGCCTGAGACTTTTTCATTTCCGCGCATTACAGTAACGCTTCGTCCAGTGTTAATATTAAATCTCACTACATCTGGAATGTAGTTATTATTAATATCAACTTCTACAAGTACTTCATCTTTTTTGTCTGGAAGTATATTTATTATATTAAATTGAACATTTCGCTTTTTCTTAAATGGTAATAACCAGTCGCCTTTACCATCTGCATCAGTTATTGCAAACTTATTAACCCAGTATTTGCGACTTCCATCTTCTAGTATTTGTCTAAACATAACGCCAATTTTTTCATCGTTTAACCATACGATGGAAGATATCAACATTTTATCCGCGCCCAACCTTACGGGGTCTGATTCTAGGTTATTTGGATCTCTTATCTCAATTATATAGTCACCATTTTTGGTAGTCGCTCTTAAAATAGCAAGCTTCTTACCATCAGGTGATGCTACAACACTACGGATAGCCGATGACATTGAGAAAGCATCGATATTGCTCACTTGTGTCGCATCTTCAGTTTCGCTATTAGCGAAAGAAGATAGGCTTAGTAAGGTAAATCCTACTAACATTCTTTTTTTAAGTTTCATTTTTTATTCCCTCAAAAAAAATGGCCTAAAATTTTAGGCCATCTGGATTGAATATATACTCAGCCAATTCTAATTAAAAAGAAGCTGTAAAACTGATGTATGGGCTACGTCCTGAAGTATCATAACCAACACCTAGAGGGATGTTAGTATTTGAGAAAGAACCATTTGGATCTACTTTTGGTGGAGCTTCATTAAATACGTTACGTACACCAAAGTTCACTTTATAAGCATCGTTAGACCAAGTCATACCGATGTTATGTACAAAGTAGTCATCAGTGAAACCAACAGGGCGACATTTAAGTGGAGCACCATTTGCGTCAGTTAAACCACGACAACCTGCAGTACCTTCTTCGAATTCACCTAAATCATCTTCATCTTCACGACCTTTACCGATGAAACGTGTTTCCCAGTTAAACCTAAAATCAGAATATTTAAGTTGTAAGCGTGCTGTACCGCGCCATTCTGGTGAATCTGGCTCACCCATATTGTCATCAATAGTACCAAGTACATCAAAAACTTGCTCTGTCATACGCGTGGCTTGAAGGTCTAGTGTAATACCTAAGTTTTCTTCTGCAATTACCGTATCTGTTTCAAAGTAGATATTGTAATCAAAACCTTTAGAAGAGATTAAACCAATATTGATAAAGCTAGCATCAACTAAATCAATTTGACCATTTTCGTCACGGCCTATACGGCTACAAAAAGCATCATTACCATCTGCAGAATAACACTGACCAATACTGTAGAAAGCACTTGGCTCTGCAATACTATTTGTTACTTCAATATCAAAACGAGTTAATGACATTGTTAAATCAAATGCATCAGTGAACGGTTGTTCAAAGATAAAACCGTATGTTTTAGCCACTGATGTTTCAGCACTAAGCTCAGTTGTACCGCCAGTTTCAATCTCAGCGCTGTAAGTAGCAGTATATGAATCAGTCCCACCTTGACCTAAACCAAGAGTAGTTGGATCAATACCTGATGCTTGACAAGCGTTTAGTACCGCTGTATCACGTGTTTCTTCAGCTGCATTATATGTAGCTGCTGAACCTGGGTTCAATGGGTCTATATTACGAGCATCTTCCGGAACAACACATGGATCGGCAACTGTATTAAAACCAGACGTACCGTTTAAGAAACGTTCACGTAAGTTTGGCGCTCTATAAGAAGTACCTTTTGTAGCACGAAGAGTAAACCAATCAACAGGACGGTAGATAGTTTTAAGACTATAAGTTGATTCAGCATCGTAGAAAGATTCTTCAGAAACACGGCCAGAAGCTGTAAATGTAAGTTCTTCAGCACCTTTAACTCCTTTAAGTAAAGGGAAGTCAACTTCTGTGAATATTTCTTTTAGATTACGAGAACCATCAGCGCCTTGGTCAGCAAAGTAGCCCCATAGTAAGCCTTGTGATGCTGCTGCATTAGGATTTGATTCAATCTCATCACGACGATATTCAATACCAACGATACCTGCAACAGTTTCGTTATTCCATGGTAGTGCAAAGAAGTCACCACCCATGAATGCATTAAAAACAAACTGGTTTACTTTAGTTTCGATGTCGCGATCAATAAATAAATAGGCCGCTTCTTCAGGTGAAAGCGTACCGCCACCTTCTTGGTAAATACTGTCTGCAAATAAATTAACAGGAACACATCCATCAGAACCGGTACCACAGGTAACAGTACCATCATCATTAAGAACAGCGGTTTCTAATGAGTTAATTAAGCGCTCTTCATCAATACCAACACGGTGGTCAGTACCTTTAGATGCGCTGTACGATACAGACGCGTCGTAGTACCAATTGTCTAAACCAATGTTTTCGAACATACCAAGATTACCAGTAACACCGGTAACTAAACGATATTGTGATACTTCAACCTCAGTTTGATCACGGTCACCACGAATATTGATGATTGGCTGAACGGCTTCTGGTCCACCAGGGCCCACACCTAACACGCCAAAACAGTCAATACCGTTTGTTCCACAAGGGTTATATGGGTTTGATGCCGCTACTTGTTGAAATATTTGTGCACCTGGGCTAAAAATTGGTGATTTACGACTCGCATATAAACCTTCGTAGTAGAAAGTTGTATCGTTATCATCTTGGAAGTTATATTCACCATTAAGCATTAGTGAAATACGTTCATTTTTACTTCTGTAATCACCACTTTTGTAGTAATCAGATTGTTGGAAAGCGTATAGAGGGTCTTGGAAATCAACGTCACGGAAACCATCTCCGTTACCATCAACAAATACACCATCATTAATACCATCGCCATCGAAATCGCCAGCTACCCATGAAGGTAAAAATCCTTCAAGACTTGATGGTACAGTTGATTCGCTGAAGTTTGGAATACCAGTGTTTGTAAAGTTAGGAGTGTAATAAACACTACCAAAGAAAGAAGGTACGCTAATACGGTTTGTTAGAGGGAAAATATCACATGAATCTTCACCACTCGCCACAGGACCATAGCCACTGTTTCTCGTTACGATACTGCCATCTTCAGCTTCCCAAATACGCTCTTCACACCCTTTAACAAAAGGGTTACCAGATAAAGATTGAGATTTTTGTTCTGAATATTCAACGCCTACAGTGATAAAACCATTATCCATGGTTTTGCCCCACATACCCGAAAGTACAGTTTCTTCACCGCCTTCACCTTTAGGTTGACGATAAGATGCATCAAAAATAAAACCTTCAACATCTTTTTTCAATATTACGTTAGCTACACCCGCTACCGCATCAGAACCATAAACGGTTGATGCGCCATCAAATAAATTCTCTACACGCTCAATCATTACGCCAGGTATTAAATTTAAATCAGGGGATGTTGGTGCACCACCAACGCCAGCAGGCGCCATTCTTCGGCCATTAATAAGTACAAGAGTTCGTTCAGCACCTAAACCACGAAATCCGATTGTTGCAGCGCCCGGACCGTTATCTAGTACAAAACCACCAAATGTATTATCTATTTGAGCACCAGCCGCTTGGCTGGTCGATTGAAGCATTGAGCCTGCATCAAATAAACCCATTTCACGAGATAAGTCGCCATTGATAATTTGAATTGGTGATGCATTTGAAAATTCAGCTTTTCTTATACGTGAGCCTGTTACAACTATTCGTTCAGGTGCTTCTTCTTCTAATTCTACGTCTGAATTCAAGTCATTTTCTTGAGCTAGCGCGTTAGGCGCTAAGGCTACAGAGCCTAGCAATAAAGAGTACCTTATTGCATTTGATAGAGCTTTAGTTTTAAACATATGTAAATCCCTGAGATATTGTTGTTATTTAGGCTATAAAGTTACAGATCAAAATCATAGCAGCACAATAAATTTACATTATAGAAACAAAATAGTAAATGCAGTTAACAGTTTGCTGTTGCTATGGAATGTGTAATTGATGTTTTTTTGATGAAAAAGTATAGTTTTTTGGGTGGTGTTTTTTTTAATTTATTGTTTATTATATGATTTTATTGTTTGTAAATGAATGTGAACAGATGTAATCAGTATTTGCTTAATAAAGAAGGCTCAGCTTGACCTTTTAGGAGTGAGAATAGGATTTAATAGGGCGCTTTGTACTTATTCACCACATATCAATTTTAATAAGTTCTCTACTACATTTGCCCAGCAACAGTGGTGTTTCGATCTATTGTAGTTAGTTGTGAGTTTACGTAACTTGCAATGACTGTAATAACAAAGCCGATGCAACAAATTTTGGTACGTTAATATTAGCTTCTTTAAGCGCACGAATAACAACAATAGCTACTGAATTGCTTGCAGCAAACAATGCGTTAAATTTTATGTTATTGGCGATAAGTGAACGGCGTGATACCTCAATTATTCAGTGGGTATAGTATTAGCTATTTTTCGCTCTCTTATTTTCACGTTATTAGCAAGTAGTGCGCTAAATGATGTAAAACAAGCGTGGGATGTATAGGTGTAAATAAAGCAGGTTATAAGTTGGGTGAGGACACAAACTCAGCTACACCTAAAGTTTGGATACATGCAAAATATATTAAGCAGGTACGTTTACTCAGTGGTAAACGAGTTTGGGATCATTATTTGGTGGTTTTCGAGTCATTTAAGTAATGATTTTGAAATTATATGACATAAAAAAAGATTTTAATTAGGCGTTTTTTTTTCTAAATTAAATTCCGTTTTTTGCAACGGTATAGGGTTTGTGAAGTGTGGTGTGAATATTTATGCTAATTAAGTGGGATAGTATTTTGATGGGAGTTTTAAGTGAATTGTATAAGAGTTGTTCTTTAATGGTGTTTATGGCGCTGTTTTTATAAATAATGGAGTCTGCTTTTTATTCATTTTGTTGGTTTTGCAAATAACTAATAATGTAAATTATATGTTTGTTTTTTTGTTTTTATTTTGTTTTTTGGTTTTATCCTTGGTTTTTTGTTAATTTATTGTTTTTTATGGTGATTTTCCTGTTAATTGCTGTCGCATTTTGTTGGTAAGTTTGTTTTTATTGTGTTATTAATTTGTTTCTCCTTACACGTTAAGGGGGTTAAATACTTTAAATTAGTAGGCGTTATATAAAGTATTTAACGTAAGACATAAAAAATAATAATCTAATTATCTAGGGATAAATCAAAAATGAACCATAATTTTTCTAAGACATTTAAACGCTCATTCACTGCTGCAGCAGTTGCAATGACGTTAAGTGCGGCAATGCCAGCAATGGCAGATAACGTTAATGGCGCTATCAAAGGTAGCTTAACTGCTCAGTCAGGTGTTTCATTAGCGGGTGCATCAATAACAATAACAGATAAAAGCAAAGGTTATTCTAAAACACTAACTGCTGATGCAAATGGTGAGTTTGATCTTAAGCAAGTGCCTGTAGGTAAATATGATATTACAGTATCCCAATCTGGTTTTGACCAAGCTCAAGTTAAAGATGTTGTTATAGGGGTAGGTAAAACAGCTCTCATTCAAATTCCACTAACTACAGGTAATATCGAAAGAATTGCTGTTGTAGGTGGCTCTATTCGTGCAATAGATGTTTCTGCATCAGAGTCTTCATTAAATATTAGTTCTGAAGAATTATCGCTACTACCAATATCTCGCTCAGTAACTTCAGTAGCATTGCTTGCGCCTGGCGCAACTGAAGGGGACAGTCGTTTTGGCGACCAAGCTTCATTTGGTGGTGCTTCTGTAGCTGAAAATGCTTATTACGTGAATGGTCTAAATATGACTAATTTCCGAAATGGTCTTGGCGGTGCAACAATCCCATTTACCGCGTACGATAGCTTCCAAGTTAAAACGGGTGGTTATTCTGCAGAGTTCGGGCGTACTACCGGTGGATTAATCTCATCAGTTACTAAATCTGGTTCTAATGATTTTCACTTTGGTGTTGAAACGATTTATTCATCTGACTCGTTAAGTGAGCAAGCTCCTGATTCACTTTACAAGCAAAATGATCGCTGTGAAGACGCGGATGGCCATTGTATTGGTGACTTATACGTAAACAATCAAGATGATTATAATAATTCTTTTGAAACAAATATTTATGCATCAGGAGCTATAATCGAAGATACTTTGTTCTTTTATGGTATCTATACGGCTAGAGATGTTGACTACGAATACGGTAATGCATCTCAAACAGATTTAACAGTTGAAAAAGATGATGACCCATATTACCTAGCTCGTTTTGACTGGAATATTAACGAAGATCATCAACTAATGCTTTGGGGCTTTAGTGATAAACGAACTTATTCTGAAAAAACAATTTCAGACCCTCAAGGAAATGGTAATTACACTGAAGATGGTGGTACAGCTTACCATAAGCGAGGCGGAGAAAGTTTTGCAGTTCGTTATACTGGTAACCTAACAGATGATCTAAGTATGTCAGCAATGTTTGGTCAGGTTAAGTTTTCAGAAACTGATTACTCAGACTTTGATGATTGTCCTACAGGTTATGATGCCGATTTAGGTGAGGATACTACGTGTTATGTAAACTTTACCGTTGGTGAAAATGAAGATAAACGTGAGCAATTGCGCGTTGACTTTGATTATTACCTAAACGATGAGCATACGTTAAAATTTGGTTATGATTCTGAAACTAATACAGCTGATTCAACAACACAAAACTCTGGTGGCGTTTACTACTATTATCGTACATACGAAGAAGGCGCTAGACTGGCTAATGGTTATGTCTTACCTGAAGAAATGAAGACAACACGTGTACGCGATTATAAAAATGGCGGTTCGTTTGAAGTAGAAAACTGGGCTATTTATATTGAAGATCAATGGTCAGTTACTGAAGATTTAACATTAACATTAGGCCTTCGTAATGATAGTTTTACTAACTACAATGCAGATGGCGAAGAGTTTGTTTCTATTGATAACCAAATTGCCCCTCGTATAGGTGGTTCTTGGGATATTAATGGAGATGGCGATAGTAAGTTGTTCTTCACTGCTGGTCGTTATTACCTACCAGTTGCAGCTAATACTAATATCCGTTTAGCTGGTGCAGAGACTTATATTCAAACATGGTATGCATATGAAGGCTTAAACGCAGACGGTACTCCTGTTGGTTTAGGTACTCAGCTAGGTGATCCTGCTATTTCTAATGGTGGTGACGGTACTGCAAAACCATCAAATACCTTATCTGATAAAGATCTTGAACCAATGTATAACGATGAGTATATGATTGGTTATCAAGCAGCAATTAATGATGATTGGTCATGGGGTATCAAGGCAACTTACCGTGTTTTAGGTAATCAAATTGATGATGGTTCTTATATCTTTAATGATGAAAATGGTGAATATTTAGGTGAGAACTGGTTCTTATTTAATCCTGGCAATGGCGCTACTTTCAATTTTGATCTTGATGGTGACGGCACCACTGAAGAATATAGCTTTACTGCACAAGAGTTAGGTTACCCGGAAGCCAAGCGTAAATACGCATCAGTTGATTTAACATTAGAGAAAACATGGGATCAGGTTTGGTCTTTAAAAGCGCTATACACATGGTCTCACAACTATGGTAATACAGAAGGTTTTGTTAAATCTGATAATGCTCAAGATGATGCTGGTCTTACGCAAGATTGGGATTACCCTTATTTAATGGATGGTGCTAATGGTAATCTACCTGCAGATCGTCGTCATAACATTAAAATTTATGGTGCTTTTGCTGTTACAGAAGACTTCTTAATTGGTGCTAATGTTAATATCGCATCTGGACGTCCTTGGACTGCTTTAGGTCAAGGTTATACTCCAGACCCTGATCAATACGTATACGGTGATACTTACTACGTAGGTGACAAACGTTTCCCTCGTGGCAGCATGGGTACTACACCATGGACAGCACGTTTAGATCTTAACTTTACTTATAACCTTCGCTTTAACGATCAGAAAGTTCGTTTAGCTATGGATATATTTAACGTATTTGATGCCTCTACTGAAACTCGTTACGACGAAGCTGCAGAAATAGCTGCTGGCGATGGAAATGCTACATTTGGTTTAGCTCAGGCTTACCAGTCTCCTCGTAGAATTCAATTATCAGCGTCTTACGATTTCTAATAACTTGTTAGTATGAGTTAAAAGTTGTTTAATAAAAAAGCCTCGTTAGAGGCTTTTTTTATATCTAAATTTTGAATTTTTGTGAGATATGAATACATCAGAAAGAAAAGTGAAATGAATAGATAAAAATATACTGAATAAAATTTAAGTAGTTGTAACTGCCAATTAAAACCTTTTGTTAATTCTGCTTTATTTTATCAGGCAGGCTCAGCTTGACCTTCTAGGAATTAGAATAGGAGCTAATAGGGTACTTTGTACTTCTTCACCACGTATCAGTTTTAATAAGTTCTCTACGAGCATTTGCCCAGCAACAGTGGTGTTTTGCTCTATCGTCGTCAGCGGTGGATTTACATAACTAGCAATGGCTATGTTATCAAAGCCGACTATCGCAACATCTTTTGGCACGTTAATATTTGCTTCTTTAAGTGCACGTATAGCGCCAATAGCAATTAAGTCGCTTGCAGCAAATAAGGCGTTAAATTTAATATTATTAGCAATGAGTGAGCGAGTGGCGTGATACCCAGATTCTTCAGTTGATATAGCATTAGCCATTTTACGCTCGTTTATTTTTACGTTGTTAGCCAGTAGCTCATCTTTAAAACCCTGAAAGCGACTAAAGAATTCAGGGCTATGATCAGATGCATCACCAATAAAAGCGCAATCAGTTCTGCTGTGAGCAATAAAGTGCTCAGCGGCAAGCTTACCGCCACCGTAGTTATCACAACAAACAGTTAAATCTGGGCGATTATCAACCGTTGCACCCCAACAAACAAACTTAGTGTTTTGTTCAAGTAAGGTGTTAAATTTTGGTTGGTAATCAATGTAATCGCCATAACCGAGTAAAATAATACCATCGGCTCTGTGGCTATCTTCATAGTCTGCTTGCCAATCAGCACTGGCCGATTGAAATGATACTAATAAATCGTAACCTTCTTTAGCGCAAGCACGGGTAATGCTGCCAAGCATGGCTAAAAAGAAAGGATTAATTTGTGATTCATCAGAAGTAGGGTCTTCGAAAAGAAGTAATGCAAGTGTGCTGCTTTGTTGTGTACGCAAGTTGCTGGCATTTTTATCAACTTTATAATTAAGCTTTTTAGCTATATCGAAAACACGCTTACGTGTTTCTTCATTAACAAGATGGCTGTTACGTAAAGCGCGAGATACAGTTGATTGAGATACCCCTGCATAGTGGGCAATATCAAATGAGGTGGCTTTACCTTTCATTGTTACAACTTAATTAATTTGATAAATAATTGTGTCATTTTCGTTTATTAATGAATAATTTCAAGCTTTTTGTGAATTAACGTATATTTTTATTGATAAACGGCTGACACCGGTGTCATAATATAAATGTTTTATCATTTTGTTGTCAAAACGTATTCGCTGTTTATATATTTTATAGGCAGCATTTTTTACTGTGATAGCTACTTTGAGGTGATAGCTCAAAGTATAAATAACAATGGTATACCATTGTAAAATAATAAGCACGAGTCGCTTAACAAAAGAGATAATACTATGAGCCTAAACTCTTCTGCCCAATTTGATCCCATCTTAGTTGCTGATGTTGGCGGCACCAATGCCCGCTTTGCTTTAATAACTGCTTTTAATGAGCACACTAACCAATTTGTAATAGAGCACATTAATATTTTTCCTAGTGCTAATTTTGGTTCACTTGAAAGTGCGCTTGAGCAATATTTACAAACAGTCTCGCATATTACACCCAAACGCGCATGTTTAGCCGTTGCAGGTCCAATAAAAGCTGGGCAGGTACATTTAACCAATTTAGGTTGGCATTTTAGTGTTAGTGAATTTAAAACTCATTTTGATTTACAGCAACTAGAAGTCATTAACGATTTTGCTGCTTTTGCATATGCGGCTCCTTACTTAGATCCTAAACAAAATGTCATTGTTAAATCAGGTCAAGCTGATGATAATGCAAACATTGGTGTTATAGGTCCCGGTACTGGTTTTGGTGCCGCGTGCTTAGTTAGAACGTCGCAATCTACCGCTGTTTTAAGTTCAGAAGGGGGGCATATATCGCTTGCACCAGTTAATGAACTCGATACTTTACTATTAAATGAGTTACGTAAAGATCATCCCCATGTTTCTATCGAAACTGTATTTTCAGGCCCTGGCATAACGCATTTATACAAAGCGATGTCTGCGGTTAAGGGTGTAACAGCTAAAAATTTAGATGCTGCGCAAATAAGTAGTCTAGCAAATAGCGGTGAATGTGCTGTGTGCGATGCAACGCTTAATCAATTTTGTGATTGGATCGGCAGTGTAGCTGGCGATTTAGCCGTTGTTTACGGCGCTTTAGGCGGACTATTTATTGGCGGTGGAATACTGCCTCGTATGCAAGCAAGACTTCTAGAGAGCCGTTTTGTTGAACGATTTTCGCAAAAGGGTATTATGTCGCAATACGCAGGGCAAATTCCTGTAATACTTGTAACACAAGATAATATTCCACTAATTGGTGCCGCAGCGTGTTTGCACAACAGCAAATAAGGAGCTTTCCTTGTTCGCATTTGGAAAAATAGAGTGATGAAAAAAGTAACAATAAACAGTGTGGCAAGTCATGCTGGTGTTTCTAAAAAAACCGTATCACGCGTTTTAAATAACGAGCCTAATGTTAGTGCTGCAACCCGAGAAAAGGTGCTTGCGGTATTTAAAGAACTCGATTACACCCCAAATCCAATTGCACGAGGCCTCGCACAAAATCGTAGCTTTATTATTGGGTGTCTTTACGATAACCCAAGTAAAAGCTACATTACTCGCGTGCAAACGGGTGCTTTAGAAGCATGTAAAGAAAATAACTATAATTTATTGATACACCCTTGTGAGTTTCGTGGTGAAGCCCTTATAAATAATATTGAGCAATTACTACAGACTTCTCGATTAGATGGCATTGTGCTAACACCTCCTTTTGGTGATTTTGCAGAGCTTGTTACTTTTTTAAAATCTAAAAAAATTCCTTACGCAAGGGTTGCGTCAGCTTTACTTCAAGATGATTCTATTTCAGTTCGTAGTAATGATGAGCAAGGCGCATTTGAAATTACTGAACATCTAATTAGTCTTGGGCATAAATCTATAGCGTTTATTAAAGGGCACCCGGATCACAGTGCCACGCAACAACGCTTTAAAGGCTACAGGCGTTCACTTGCAAGCCATGGAATAGAGTTTGATGAGCGCTTAGTAGAGGAGGGTAACTTTAGTTATCACTCAGGTGTAGATAGTGCACGCAGTATTTTAGATTTATCTCCTAGGCCAACAGCTGTATTTGCATCAAACGATTACATGGCGGCAGCGGTATTAAAATTAGCTACCCAGCGCCAATTAAAAGTGCCTGATGACATTTCAATAGCCGGCTTTGATAATGCACCCATTGCACGTCATATTTGGCCTGGTTTAACGACTATTGCACAGCCTGTTGAAGAAATGACTAAACAAGCCGTAACTCAACTTATTTCACACATCGCTCAACCGCAAGAACAGCCGTATCAGGTAACGCTTGAGTCACGCTTGATTACACGCGAGTCTACCTCTGCGATAAAATAGTGAGTTAAAAACACTTTCACAGTAGCCCGAATATGAGTGACGCTTATTCGGGCTTTTTTTTGCTCTGAACTTGCTAAAATATACTTTGTGCCTAAAAATCAATTAGGTCATTATTCGGTCATGTTAAAATATTAAACTATTTTTGTTACCCGGGGTTGACACCGGTGTCATTGCTATGCGTTAATACAGTGACACCGGTGTCAGGGCTGTTGTGAGAGGCTCCCTGGTAGCGTACCTTTGAACGGGTAAATCAAAGATGCTCAGTACAGTTATTTACGTGGAGTCTGTAGTTGCTACTGAGCCTTTATCCTCTAACTAATAGAGATGAGTTAAATTATGTTACATCCTCGTATTCAAGAAGTTACCCAGCGTGTTATCGAACGCAGTAAAAATACCCGTCAAGATTATTTAGAACGTATTTCGCACGCAAAAAAACAAACAAGAGTTCGTGCCGGTTTAGGTTGCGGAAATATAGCCCATGTTATGGCTGCATGTAGCAGTGATGACAAAGCGCGCTTAAAGGCTGATGAGCAGCCAAATCTTGCTATTATCAACTCATATAACGATATGCTATCGGCTCATGTGCCATACAAAGACTACCCAGATTTAATTAAAGACATTGCTACCAAATACGATGCTACAGCACAAGTTGCTGGTGGCGTTCCTGCAATGTGTGATGGTGTTACGCAAGGGCGTGACGGCATGGAACTTTCGCTTTTTTCTCGTGATGTAATTGCTATGTCTACGGCAATATCGCTTTCACACGATGTGTTTGATGGCGTTTTTTGTTTAGGCGTTTGCGACAAAATCGTCCCGGGTTTATTAATTGGTGCATTGTCGTTTGGTCATTTACCTGTGTTCTTTTTACCAGCAGGTCCAATGCAGTCAGGTATTCCTAATAAAGAAAAAGCACGTATTCGTCAAAAATTTGCACAAGGTTTAGTAAGTCGCGAAGACTTATTAGAGGCTGAAAGCGCGTCTTACCACAGCGCAGGTACTTGTACGTTTTACGGTACTGCAAACTCAAACCAAATGTTAATGGAAATAATGGGCTTACACCTTCCTGGTAGTTCGTTTATTAATCCTTACACTGAGCTTCGTGATGGTCTTACAGGTAATGCTGTAGAAACTATGCTTAAGCAGCTTACAGATGATAAAGAAAGCCCGTGTTTGGCCGATGTGATCAGCGAAAAAACGATTATAAACGGTTTAGTAGGCCTGCTTTCTACAGGTGGTTCTACTAACCATGCAATTCATATTGTTGCGATAGCAAAAGCTGCCGGCATTCAGGTTACGTGGAAAGATATGTCTGATTTATCAGAAGTTGTACCACTACTTACACGTATTTACCCTAACGGCTCTGCAGATGTAAACCACTTCCAAGCAGCTGGCGGTATGGGTTTCTTAATGCGAGAGCTAGCAAGCGCTGGTTACTTACACACAGACGTTAAAACAATGCTAGGCGATGGTTTAGCACCTTACATGACAGAGCCTCGTTTGGATAAAGACGATAGCCTGATCATGAGCAACTCAACCGGCCCAACTAAAGTTAAATGGGTAGATTGCCCAGCAAACTCACACGATGAAGAAGTACTTCGCCCAGTGAGTAACCCTTTTAGTAAGCAAGGTGGTCTGCAACTTCTAACGGGTAACTTAGGTAAAGCTGTTATTAAAGTGTCAGCTGTTGCTATTGAACATCAGGTTGTTACTGCTCCTGCAAAAGTGTTTAGCTCACAAAGTGCTCTGCAAGATGCATACACGCGTGGCGAATTAAACCAAGACTTTATTGCCGTGCTAAAAGAGCAAGGCCCTAAAGCGAAAGGTATGCCAGAGCTACATAAATTAACGCCAGTAATGGCAACGCTTCAAGATGAAGGCTTTAAAGTAGCCATTGTTACTGACGGTCGTATGTCGGGTGCATCAGGTAAAGTACCAGCTGCTATTCACTTAGCACCAGAGGCAGTAGAAGGCGGCATTATTGCTAAAATCCGAGAAGGTGATTTAGTGACACTTGATGCGCCAAACGGAATATTAAAAGTACACGTTAGCGACGAAGAACTTGCTAAACGTGAAGCAGAACTTAGCCTGCCAAGTGCAACATTTGGTACAGGTCGCGAATTATTTACTGGATTTAGAAATATCGTAAGCAGCGCTGATTTAGGCGCGAGTGCTTTTGGACTTGAATAAATATTAGCCATACTGGGTAATGAGGAACAAGTAATGAGTATTGAAAAAATCTTAGCATCGGCACCCGTAGTGCCAGTGGTTGTAATCGAAAAATTAGAAGATGCAGCACCACTTGCAAGAGCGTTATATAACGGTGGCTTAAAAGCCTTAGAAATAACACTACGTACACCTATTGCTGCAGAAGCTGTAAAGCTGATGAAAGCAGAAGTACCTGAAGCCTATGTAGGTACTGGTACGGTAGTAGATAAAGCAAGTTTTGATCTTTCGGTTGCCGCAGGTGCAGATTTTATGGTGAGTCCAGGTGTGAGCGATGAGCTTATTGCTTTGGCTAAAACATCAGATATACCATTTTTACCGGGCGCTGCAACTGCAAGTGAAGTTATGCAACTTGCGTCGCATGGTTTTACGTATTTAAAATTCTTCCCTGCAGAAGCTGCAGGCGGAACAGCAATGCTTAAATCAATCGGTGGCCCATTACCACATATTACTTTTTGCCCAACTGGCGGCATTAGCCTAGCAACTGCACCGAACTATTTAGCGCTTAACAACGTTATTTGTGTGGGTGGTACGTGGATGCTAGATAAACAACTAATTGAAAATAAAGACTGGCAAGCAATTGAAGCGCTTGCTCGCCAAGCAAGTGAACTTAAATAGGAGTCTAAAATGATTAATGTAGCAATTAACGGTTACGGCCGTATCGGTAGAAATGTTTTACGTGCACTTTATGAGTCAGCTCAAAACAGCGAAATTAAAATTGTAGCAATTAACGATTTAGCACCTGCTAACGTTAATGCACATTTAACGCAGTATGACTCAGTTCATGGTCAATTTTCTAAAAAAGTAACACTTGAAAATAACACCATGTTAATTGACGATGACGTAATTACGTTAACGCAAGAACGCGACCCTGCAAATTTACCGTGGAAAGCACTAAACGTAGATATCGTTTTAGAATGTACTGGTTTTTTCACTAAACGTGATGACGCTGCTAAGCACATTACAGCGGGTGCTAAAAAAGTAATCGTTTCTGCTCCAGGTAAAGATATGGATGCAACAGTGGTTCATGGTGTAAACAGCGATGTAATTAACGCTGATAGCCAAATCATCTCAAATGCATCGTGTACTACTAACTGTTTAGCACCACTTGCAAAAGCAATTAACGACACCGTAGGTATTGAAAAGGGGAGTATGACAACGATTCATTCTTATACGAATGATCAAAACCTATCTGACGTATACCACCCAGATCTATACCGTGCTCGTAGTGCGACTCAATCTATGATCCCAACTAAAACAGGTGCTGCGGCAGCTGTTGGTTTAGTATTACCAGAACTTGCTGGTAAATTAGACGGTATGTCGGTACGTGTACCAACAATCAACGTATCTTTAGTTGATTTTACGTTTATTACTAAGCGCGATACGACTGCAGAAGAAATCAATGCAATCATGAAAGAAGCATCAACGGGTTCAATGAAAGATATTTTACAATATAATGAGCTTCCGCTTGTTTCTATCGACTTTAACCATAACCCAGCGTCATCTATCTTTGATGCAACGCAAACTAAAGCCGATGGCAATCTAGTTAAAGTAATGGCTTGGTACGACAACGAATGGGGTTTCTCAAACCGCATGTTAGACCAAGTTAAAGCATTAGGTGCGTTTTTATAATACAGCCCTAATGATGTAAAGTTTTAGCTTTATCCAACCAAGCCACGCATTGCGTGGCTTTTTTGCGTTTGGTTTATCTGTATATTTGCAACTCAGACTATGGAGGGAACTATTTGTATTTTTTATACCCTAAATTTTGTTAATATGTGGGTGTGTAAATCAATGGAATTTCGTTGTATTTAATCAACTCAACGAAGCAAGGAATAATAAAAATGATCAGAGCTTTATCACGAAAGGTATTTCGCACAAATCATCTTCAGATAGGTGAGGGCAACATAAGTGGCTACATAGCCTGCTTTTTAGCAATACTGAGTTGCTTAGGCGTATTAGCGTTTCACTTTCCTGAATACTTAACTACACCAGAGCTGAGGAAAAGCTACAGTGTCGACTTTTTACGTCAGCTTATGTTTGCATCATTATTGGTCTCGGGTAGTTTAGGGCTACTTAACTTTGTACGTAATACCAATAAGCGTTTAGGGGCTACAGCGTGGTTTTTTATTATTCTGGCAATTATGTTTGGCGGACCAAACGTTGAGGTGAACGAGTTTGCCAGCGACACACCTTACATAGGGCTCGATTGGTTTATTTTAGATTTACTCGGCTCAACACTCATATTTATTGTTATTGAAAAGCTGCTACCCCATCGAAAAGATCAAAAAATATTACGTAGCGAATGGCGAGGCGATTTAAACCACTTTTTCGTAAACCATTTAATTATTGGTTTTGTATTACTCGTTACTAACCACTTTGTGCATTATGGTTTTGGCTGGGCTGTATCATCTACGGTACAAGGTTATATAGAGCAAACACCATTTGTAGTGCAGTTGTTTTTAATAATACTCGTGGCTGATTTAATGCAATATTGGGTGCATCGTGCTTATCACGAAGTCCCTTTATTATGGCGCTTTCATGGCGTACATCACAGTGCTAAAGAAATGGATTGGTTAGCGGGCTCTCGCCAACATATTCTTGAAATACTCGTAACGCGCAGCTTAGTGCTCACGCCTATATTTGTACTTGGATTTTCACAGCAAATAATTAGTTTATACGTAATAATTGTGGGTTTACAGGCTGTGTTTAACCATGCAAATGTGCGTGTGAAATTTGGTTGGCTAAAATATTTTATGGTTACACCGCAGTTTCACCATTGGCATCATGCGTCAGATAAAGCCGCAATTGACCGCAATTACGCTGCGCATTTTTCGTTTTTAGACTACGCATTTGGTACTGCTGTTAAAGGCCAAAAAGAGTGGCCAGAGGCGTATGGTGTAGTCGGGGATTACATGCCGGTAGGTATGCTTAAACAACAGGTTTACCCGTTTAAGCGCACTAAATGAGCTCGATTAATTTAATAAACATAAACTAAAAAAGTAGCAACGTGCTACGCGTTGCTCTTTTTTATAACTCTACTTAATTATATATTTAGCTCTTCTAATAACTCAGTAAATGTAGGTCTTTGATTTAATGAAGGTTGCATAGCACACTTTGCCATATCGGACATTTCATCAAATAGCTCACTTTGCCTATCATCACCGGTTACCGTGCCTAATAAGTCTTCAATTAAACAGCCCAAAGCCCTTACTTCTATCCACTCTAGTTGCTTTTGTTGATACTCACTTAGCTTCGTTAAATTAGTTGCAGCACCAAAATCACCAAACAGAACGTCATGGTTTTGGTTAACCATAGTGTTATGCGCATAAATGTCGCCGTGACTTACTTTACGAACATGTAAGTGATGCAGTGTACTTACCATTTGCTGTGCAATTTTTAAAATAGCGTGAGTTGAGTAATGGCAATCATTGTTAAAGGTATCACGCGTACAGGTTTCAAGGCTTGGAGGCAGGCCTAAATTAGCAAAGCTTTTATCTATTAGCTCCATCACTAAACCTAACTGATCACTTTGTTCAATGTAGGCAAGTACTTTAATTAAATTAGCGTGATCGCCTGCTTGTAAGCAGCAATTCACTTCATCAAGCGGGTAGCCGTCGCTGGTAATTGCACCTTTAAATAATTTAATCGCTACAGCGCTATCAGCAGCTTGCGCTAAATGAATAACGCCCGATGCACCTTGGCCAATAACATGACTAAGTGTGTAATCGTTAAGCGGGTTATTTTCTAAGCTGCACTTTGTAAGGCACTGGGCTTTATTAAAATCGTTACCGGCAAACGCAAGCCAAGCAAGTTTAGGCAGTTCAAACAGCCAGTCGTCTACGTGTGTTAAGTTATTAGCAGAGAGCCTAACAAGCTCGAGGTTTTTACACTGCGCCATGCTACTTGGCAGTTGCTTAAGTTGATTGCCCGCAAGCGCGAGCTTTATAAGTTGGGTAAATTGGCCAAAACTTTGCGGTAGCTCAGTAATATTATTATCGGTGAGGATGAGCCATTCAATATTTTTTGGTAAACAATAATCACTAAACTCAGTTATTTTACAGCCTTTAAATGCAACCATTATCAGAGCAGGGCATTTAGCTAAAACCGCAGGAATATGCTTAAACTGATTAAACGATAAAAATACACGCTTAAGGTGTGTTAAGCAGGCAAATTCATCAGGTAGTGTTGATAAGTTATTATTTGATAAATCGAGAACTTCAAGCGTGTCAGCTAAGCTAAAAATCTCTTCCGGGAATATTGTTAGCTCTTCTACTAATTGCAGGCGAGTAGCACCAGCAAGTTTGCCACTTTTAAGCTCTTTAAGGGAGTTCATATTAATACCATGTTCTAAAAATGAAAAAGCCAACATAGCTGTTGGCTTAAAGTCGTTCTAACTTACTAAATCGCTCTTTAGAATTGCGCGTTATGGTAAACGTTTTGTACGTCGTCGCAATCTTCTAACATTGCTAAAAAGCGTTCCATAACTTCAACGTCTTCGCCTTCAATCGGCGTTTCAATTTGTGGCACAAAGCTAATTAGGTCTTCGTCAAATTCAGTCACACCCATTTCTTCAAGCGCTGTACGCGTATTGTTGTACTCTGTGTGAGGAGCAAAAACAGTAACTTTACCGTCATCAACTTCTACGTCAGTTACATCAACATCAGCCATCATAAGAGCTTCAAGTACTGCTTCGTCGTCATCACCGTCAAATACAAAAATAGCAAGGTGATCAAATAAATGTGAAACAGAGTTTTGAGCGCCAATTTTAGCATTTGCTTTGGTAAAACAAACACGTACATCAGCAAAGGTACGCTTGTTATTGTCTGTTAAACAATCAACAATAATCATACAGTTACCTGGGCCGTAACCTTCGTAACGTGTTGCTGAGTAGTCTTCGCCGCCGCCGCCTTTTGCTTTGTCGATTGCGCGGTCAATAACGTGTGCTGGCACTTGGTCTTTTTTAGCGCGTTCAATTAAACGACGTAATGATAAGTTACCATCTGGATCTACACCGCCGTTTTTAGCACAAATATAAATTTCTTTGCCGTACTTAGAATAAACTTTAGTTTTAGCACCCGCAGTCTTAGCCATTGAATCTTTTTTGTTTTGGTAAGCTCTTCCCATCTGCGTTTCGCCTTAATATATGTAAATAATAGAATAAAATTATAATGCGTATTCTAAAGGTAAATGCATTCAAGGGCTAGTAAGTATTAAAACAGATTAGAACAGCCGCGTTTAAAAACCATCTAAAATACGTTTTATTGAGGCGTCTTGGTACTGACTTAAAGAAGGTTTAAGAGCAAATTTAACCCAATAAAAAGGCAACTCACTTAATGAGTTGCCTAATTGAGTAATATAATTACACGAGGCAAATTAATAGCCTCATATACTAGTTACCAAATACGTACACGTTCATCTTCAGGAAGGTATAACTCATCGCCTGGTTTTACATCAAACGCTTTGTACCATGCATCGTGGTTGCGTGGTGCTTGTGCTCTAAAGCGACCTGGGGCATGTGTGCCACCACGAAGTTGGTTAAGCATGCTTTGCTCAGTACGTTTTTCTTTCCATACTTGTGCCCACGCAAGGAAGAAACGTTGATCGCCAGTCACGCCGTCTATTACAGGCGCTTCTTTACCATTTAAACTTAGCTTGTACGCGTGATAGGCCATTGATAAGCCACCTACATCACCAATGTTTTCGCCAAGGCTATTTCGTCCATTTACAAAGTTACCTTCGATTGGCTCGTATTTACTGTACTGCGCAGCCAGTTGATCGGCTTTTTTGTCAAATGCAGCGCGGTCAGCATCAGTCCACCAGTTACGTTGTACACCGTTTTCGTCTGAT
This sequence comes from Pseudoalteromonas sp. APC 3358, assembly GCF_030408075.1. NCBI lineage: Bacteria > Pseudomonadati > Pseudomonadota > Gammaproteobacteria > Alteromonadales > Pseudoalteromonadaceae > Pseudoalteromonas > Pseudoalteromonas sp. APC 3358. Next base: position 187,363 of record NZ_JASDCE010000007.1, on the reverse strand, counting down.
TTTGAACCCTGATCGTCAAATCCATGACCCATTTCGTGACCAATTACAGCGCCAATACCGCCATAGTTTACAGCCGGATCGGCATTTGGATCGAAAAACGGTGGTTGTAGTATCGCAGCCGGAAATACAATTTCATTAAACGAGCTATTGTAGTAAGCGTTTACGCGTTGTGGCGTCATGCCCCAGCGGTTACGGTCTGTTTTTTGTAGCTCTTTTTCAACACTTTCTGCGTGGAAAAACTCACGCATGTTTTTCACATTACCAATCAAATCGTTTTTAGTAATGCTTAAACCTTCATAAGACTGCCAAACATCGGGGTAACCAATTTTTGGTACAAATGCAGCAAGCTTAGCGCGCGCATTTACTTTAGTTGCATCACCCATCCACTCAAGGTTATCAATACGTTCACCCAGGGCTTTACGAAGGTTTTCAACCAGCTCTGACATTTGTTGTTTTGATGACTCAGGGAAGTAACGCGCTACGTATATTTTACCAATAGCAAAACCAAGCGAACTTGTGCCCGACATTTCACTGATTGCACGTTTCCAACGAGGGCGAGGCTCTTGCTGTCCGTTTAGTTCTTTACCAAAAAAAGCAAAGTTAGTATTAAATACGTCTTCTGATAGTAAACCTGCGTTACCGCTAATAGCGTGATACGTTAGGTAGTCTTTCCATACTGCAATATCTTCTTGATTGATTAGCTCAATCATCGCTTTTATTGGTTCAGGCTGAGATACATTTAACTGAGGTACTTTATAGCCTGTTTGCGCAAAATATAAATCCCAGTTAAAGCCAGGATAAGCAGTGCTTAAATCGGCACGTTCAATTTGGTTTAGGGTTAAATCGCGATTACGGCGCTTTTCACGTGGCCAGTGACCTTGTGCAATTTTGGTTTCAAGATCAACAATTGCTTGAGCACGCTCTGCGCTATTTTCGACTCCTGTAAACTCAAGCATGTCAGCAATGTGAGCAACATAAGCTGTACGGGTTTTTACAAAGCGCTCAGCGTCTTCAAGGTAGTAAGAGCGATCTGGTAAGCCTAAACCACCAGCACCTAGTGACATTTCATATTTGTTAGGGTCTAGGCGATTAAACCACATACCGCCGCCAAAAGGGGCTTTATTACCGGTTAACCAAGACTTACCAAACATTTCAGCTAAATCGTCAGTCGACGATATATCATTAATTTCACTTAACAATGGCTTAATAGGCGCTACACCTAGTTTATTAAGTGTTTCGGTATCCATATAGGCATTGTAAAAATCAGCAACGAGTTTTTCTTCTGCGTTTAAATCTTTACGTGCGGCTATTTCTTCAATAATAGCTTTAACATCGTCTTCACTGCGCTCAGCTAATCCTGAAAATGCACCGTAGCGGGTTTTATCTGCAGGCATTACGTAGTTGTCATACCACGTGCCACTGGCATACATAAAAAAGTCATCGCCTGGTTTCACGGCTTCGTTACGGGCTGTTAGGTCAACACCAAAACTGCCTAACTCTGCTTTTTCTGTTACTGCTGCAGTGGCTACTTTAGATTGTTGCTCGTCTGTTTTTGTTGTTTGCGGCTCTGAACAACCGGTAATAAATGTGGCAGCTAATGCTGCGGCAATTAAACTCTTTTTCATTACTTACTCCTGAGTATCACTGATTGAATTAAAGCAGCAGTGAATCATTTTTATTGTTACGAATATTTAACTTATCGATTGTTATTGATATTAATCATACAAACAAACCTTTTGAGGTGAATCACCACAGTGCTCGATAAAACTAATATAGAGGAAAAGAAAAAGGCTAATAGGTGCTATAAAAGCTTTATTTAGCTCGAATACTTGAAAGTATCCGAGCTAAGAGGGGTTACACACTATTTATTTTTTATGCTGAAGCTCCCACATACGGGCATATTCTCCGGCGAATGTAAGTAACTCATCGTGTTTACCTTGCTCAATAATTTTTCCGGCTTTGAGCACAATAATAGTGTCTGCATCGGTAATAGTAGAAAGGCGATGAGCAATAACAACGCTCGTATGGTTACTGGCAACTTCACGCATTGCTGCGAGTATTGCTTGCTCAGAATGAGAATCGAGTGCAGATGTTGCTTCATCAAAAATTAAAATAGGGGATTTTTTCAAAATGGCGCGCGCAATAGCAATACGCTGTTTTTCGCCGCCGGATACTTTTAAACCGCGCTCGCCAACCAGCGTTTTATCGCCTTTATCAAGTGTTGCTATAAAGTCTTTTAAATGCGCCATAGCGATGGCTTCGTCAATTTCAGCATCGCTTGCTGATGGTCTACCGTAAGCGATATTTTCACGAATGGTGGTGTTAAACAGCACAGTATCTTGCGGGACTATTGCAATGGCTTTTCGTAAACTATTAAGTGTTACTGAGTTTATAGCTTGATTATCAATACTAATTTCACCAGCGCTTACATCATAAAAACGATAAAGCAGTCGTGCTAATGAGCTTTTACCAGCACCACTGGCACCAACAATGGCTACTTTGCTGCCTGCTTTAACGCTAAAGCTAAGGTTATTAAGAATAGGGCGATGGGTATCGTAACTAAAATTTACATTATTAAATGTTATTTCACCTTGGCTAATATTGAGCTCTTTAGCATTAAGTGCATCGGTTATTTGTGGTTTTTTGTTAAGTAGCCCAAGCATGTTTTCAAGGTCGGTTAGGGCGCGTCTTATTTCGCGGTACACAAAACCTAAAAAGTTAAGTGGTAAAAATAGCTGAATCATATACGCGTTAATCATCACAAGTTCACCAATAGAGAGTGTACCTGCAACTACCTCGGTTGAGCCCAACCACATTAAAGCGGTAATAGCACAAGCGATAATAAGTGCTTGGCCTGAGTTAAGAGCGAGCAACGACATTCTATTTTTTAAACGGGCTTTTTCCCAGTTTGCTAAAAAGGTGTCGTACGTTTTTGCTTCAAACTGTTCGTTATTAAAATACTTTACAGTTTCATAATTAAGCAAGCTGTCTATTGCGCGGGTATTACTTTGATTGTCGGCAGCATTTGCTTCTCTAATAAAGCGGTTTCTCCACTGGGTAACCACCACAGTAAAGGTAATATAAATAGCGACTGCCAGTAATGTAATAAGCGCAAACCAAACAGAAAACAACGTGCCAAAAATAATCGCAACGGTCAGTATTTCAAACAAAGTCGGCACAATATTAAACATTAAAAAGCGCATTAAAAAGCTTAACCCGCTCGTACCGCGTTCTATATCGCGGCTAATGCCACCGGTTTGCCTATCTAAATGAAAAGCCAGCTCAAGTGAGTGCAAATGCTTAAATACTTTTAAACCAATATCGCGCATGGCGTGTTCGGTAACGCGAGAAAATACAGCATCTCTTATTTCACCTAAAAATACGCTAGCAAAACGCAGCGCGCCGTACATCAATAACAATAAAGCAGGAATAACTAACAGTGGGTTAATTGACTTATCTACAGAGTCTATTATTTCTTTAAGCGCCCAAGGCATTAAAAGCGTGGCAGCTTTTGCGCCTATAAGCGCCATAAGTGCAATAAAAACACGGCCTTTAAATTTTGTAAGGTAGGGCCACAGTGTTTTTACACTTTGGCGTAAATTCATGGCGTCTGGTCGTTTTTCACTGCTTTGTCTGGGGCGCATTAAAAGTCTCAGTAAAATTAAATTAGATAGTAAATAGCTAAGGGCTATTGTATTTCAAATACTAGCCCTTATATACTACGCATCCCTTATTTTAGTTTTAAAACGTGAATGTTTAAATTTAGAGTGTTTTTAACTGCCTTTTTGCTACTTGCTGCACTTTTTAGTGTGCAGAGCAATGCTATGGGCGCCTCACAAAATTTAAATATCAATATTAGTACGCAGGTTTCGCTTACTGATATTGGCGATTTAACTAAAATACAGCCTATTAGTAAGTCTGTAGATACTTCGCAACATAAAAAAACGCATCAAACCGATTTTGACGCGCACCAACCAAGGTTAACTGCCAATAATTCATCATTGTTTTTGCACACTGTTCAAAGTGAGCCAGAATACGATGTGGTTTTTGAATTTTTTGCTCAAAATCTTGTTAGGCATATATTTTTAAAACCACGCGCTGTTAACCCTATACAACCTTGGTATACGTTTGTAACTAATAGTAAAAAGTCGCGTTTGAGTGGCTGGAAAGACGTTAACTTACTCTACAAAGCTGTAACTACCTACCACGCTTAATTTTCCTTATTTAATTTTATTAGGTTTTAACTTTTAAAGTTTTAGCCTGCAGATTAATTGTGCTTTTAAAAAGTACGTTGCTAGCTTTGCTGGCAATAAGGATTCAACATGTTAAGTTTTAAAAAAGATAAAAAGCCGTCTACGGCTAAGTTCAAATTAAGCTATATCGCCATGCTAATTGTATTGGTTTTATTAGCTATCAGCGCATTACCAAACCTATATCCAAATAAATCGTGGTTGCACGTAAGTAGTACGCCGCACAGCGAAACGCAATCTTTACCGAGCACTAAAACGCTAGTTACTTTTTTAAATAAACAAGGGCTAGAGGTTGAGCAGGGTTTAGATAAGCAATCCACTATTAATATACTTTTAAACGAGCCAACTAAAAGCGCTCAGGCGCAAGCGGCTATAAAAGCGCAATATCCAAACACGCAAGTTAAAATTGTTGAGCATGCAACCAGCCCAACATGGTTACAAGATTTTGGTTTATCACCAATAAAGCTGGGCCTTGATTTAAATGGCGGTGTGCTATTTGTACTAGACGTAGATTTAGATAAAGCCGTTGATGAGCAATTAGTCAGTGCGTATCAACAAGCTAAATCAATCATCATTAAGCAAAAAGCACATGGCGTAAAAGCGCAGCAAACTCAGCAAGGGTTTGAAATAAACGCATTGCCTAATGCAACCGACAAGTTAACCCCAGTTATTGAAGAGCTACAAAGCCGATTTGCTAATTTAGCCGTTGTAACAAGCAATAACGGCAGCGTTAAAACTGCCAAATTTAGTTATTCGGAGCAAGGCCGCAGCAGCTTTGATAAAGAAGTAATGGGGCAAACACTCACAACCCTTCGTTCACGTATTGAAGAGTTAGGCATTACCGAAGCGGTAACACAGCGCCAAGGAAAGCACCGCATTCGTATAGAGCTACCAGGCGTGCAAGATCCAACCGAAGCAAAACGTATTATTGGTGCAACCGCATCGCTTGGTTTTTATCAATTAAAAGAAATAGGCGGGCAAACATTTAATATGCAATCGGGCGGAACGATAAAGCTCGATCCTGTGCCAATTTTTACAGGGGACCATATTAATAATGCAAACATAGGCCGCGACGATTGGGGTAAACCACTTGTACAACTGAGCCTAGACGGCCAAGGTGGGGATGCAATGTCGGCGTTTTCAAAAGCCAATATTGGTAAGCCAATGGCGACGGTCTACTCTGAGTATTCTCAAAACGCTAAAGGCGAAGTAGTTAAAAAAAGCGAAGTTATTAACGTTGCCAATATTGCTCAGCATTTAAGTTCGCGTTTTAGTATTACCAATATGAAAAGCCAACAAGCGGCAGCCGATCTGGCATTATTACTACGTGCAGGCTCGCTTACAGCGCCCGTTACAATTGTGCACGAACAAACAATAGGGCCAAGCCTCGGCAGCGAAAATATTAGTAATGGCTTAGCCGCGCTTATGTTAGGCATGGGTATTACGCTTGCATTTATGGCGCTTTGGTATCGCCGTTTAGGCCTTATTGCAAACGTAGCACTTATATTAAATTTAACGTCGCTTGTGGGCTTAATGTCATTATTACCAGGGGTTGTGTTAACGCTTCCGGGTATTGCAGGCTTGGTGCTAACCATAGGTATGGCGGTAGACACTAACGTAATAATATTTGAACGCATTAAAGAAGAACGTCGCCAAGGCCGTGCACCATATCAAGCTATTCAAGAGGGTTATAAACAAGCCGCAAATACAATACTTGATGCCAATATAACCACCATGATCACCGCACTTATCTTATATGGCATAGGCTACGGGCCCGTTAAAGGTTTTGCTATTACACTCGCACTGGGGCTTTTAACGTCTGTATTTACAGGTGTGTACGTATCAAAAATATTAAGCCAAACGTTGTATTTAAAAATGGGTAAAAAAGCAGGAGTAAAAGCACATGCTTAATTATTTTTTGAAAGGTGAAAAGGGCACACGTTTACGCTTTATGGGTATGCTTTTAAGTGCCATTTTAGTGCTGCTATCCGTATTTACGCTTACGCAAAAAGGTCTAAATTTTGGCCTAGATTTTACCGGCGGTTATTTAACTGAGTTTACAACCAGCCAAAGTGTTGAACTAAAAGAGCTTCAATCGTTTATTGCTAAAAATCACAACGGTGAGTTTGAGCTAACCGCGCAAGGTAATAGTCATTTTCAATTAAGAGAAGCGCCAAGTGCATCAACAACAGCTAATAGCCTTGATTGGCAAAGCGCTGTTACACAAGACGATGATATAAACGCACAGGTATTATCGTCAGCTTATATTGGCTCACAAGTGGGCGATGAGTTATTTGATCAAGGCTGTTTAGCAATGTTTGCTGCAATGATTGCGGTAATGATTTACCTTGCAGTGCGTTTTGAATGGCGCTTAGCACTCGGCTCTGTGGTTGCGCTAGTGCACGATTTAATACTCGTACTTGGGTTATTTTCACTATTACAAATTGAGTTTAACCTGACCGTGCTGGCAAGTTTACTGGCTATTATTGGTTACTCACTTAACGACTCAATAATAGTAGGGGATAGAGTACGCGAGCTTTTACGTGTTCAATCAAATAATGTACTTAGCCCAGCGACTATTATTAATAATGCGATTAAAAGCACACTAACGCGCACCTTAATAACGTCGGGTACCACACTTGCAACGGTTGCGAGCGTTTGGCTACTTGCAGGCGCACCACTGCAAGGCTTTGCTATTGCATTATTTACCGGCATTGTAGTGGGTACGTTCTCGTCTATTTGTATAGCGGCAACCTTGCCAGAGTTATTGGGCTTAAGCGCTAAAAACTACGAAGTTAAAGTTGATGCCCACACGCAAACATTATTAGATATGCCATAAGGCTTTTAAATAAAATACAAGCAAAGAGCCGTACCAACCAATCAATGGCTCTTTGTTAGTTTAATGCAAATTTAAGCCCGGCTAGTATTCCCACCAAGCTTGCGGGGTTTAAAACAATGGTTTTAAGCCCCGCAAAAATGTTAAACTAGCTGCCTTATTTTTACAGCCTGTATTGTACTAATCCCCATGAATAAAACCCACGTTATCGAACATCTTCGCTTTGCGCTAGAAGCGCAGCTTACAACAGCAAAAGTAGCGGCAAAAACTGCGCACGACACCGCCACACATGAAGAAAACATAGCCGAAAATAAATACGATACTCTAGGGCTCGAAGCCGCTTATTTAGCACAAGGCCAAGCTCAGCGCGTAAACGATTGCTATAAAAGCATAGAATTGTTCGAACCTGCCTTTAATGAAAAACCAACCGACAAAATAGCTATCGGTTCGCTGGTGTGTCTAGAAGATGATAACGCAGCCCAAAAATGGTTTTATTTAGGCCCCGCAGCTGGTGGGTTAACAGTAAACGTTAAACAGCACGCAATTGCTGTAGTAACACTCGGCGCACCAATGGGTAAGCAGTTATTAAATAAACAGATTGATGATGAAATTACGTTAACAATTGCAGGTAAAGCCCACGAATACGTGGTGGTAGAGATCTTATAAAGCTTTGGTTTTTAAGAGAAGCGTTTGCTGACAAAGCTATGCCAACGTAATAATCGCTTATTTATATTCATAAATTAATTGTCGGATGGCATGGCTCCGCCATTTATCCAACCTACAGCTATGCTTTTATAGCGTAACTTGGTGTGTATTTCAATTTGTGCAAAGGCATATAATGAGAAGTACCTAATAGTTTAAAAATGAGCAGGGTTGACGTTAGGTGCTCCCTTTTTAATTGATTTTAGTGGTTATACAGCCTCGTTAGTTGTATTTCCCAAGTTGGCTACTCGGTGCTACTATAGTGATACATTTGTTTGGGGATTATTATGAGAGTAGAACTAGTAACAACATTGAAGCGTCAAGCAACGAAGATATTATCTGAACTTCATTCCTCTAAAGAACCTGTGTTGATAACTGAACATGGACAACCATCTGCATACTTAGTAGATGTTGATGATTATGAATTTATGCAAAAGCGTATGCAAATTCTTGAGTCTCTTGCAAAAGGAGAGCAGGCAATAAGTCGTGGTGAAACCATGTCGAATGTTGAAGCTAAAGATAAAATGAATAAATGGCTGAAATAATTTGGACTAATCCAGCTTTGGATGATCTTAACGATATCGCTGAATATATCGCATTAAGCAATTTGCAGTCAGCGAAAAAATTGGTTTCCAAAATATTTGAAAAAGTTGAGCGTCTCGAACTCTTTCCTGAATCAGGTAAAAAACCAATTGAGTTAGCTAACCTAAATTATCTTGAACTGGTCGTGAATCCTTGTCGTATATTTTACAAAAAAGATAACGATAAAGTATATATTTTGCACGTAATGAGACAAGAACGAGACTTACGAAAATTTTTGTTGCTAACGCAATATACAGCTAACAAGTAGGTAATCCCTGAGTGAAATTAGTATGACCCCCATACTAATTATTATAAAAAGCAATTATTAAAAAGCCATCCAAACACCTATCAAAATTCCAACTTAACCAATATAAGAACTAAATTATAGTTTGTTTATTAAAAAAATTGCTACACACGTTCCTTAAGTGTTTAATATACCGTACATAAATAATATGGAGGTTGAAATATGAGACATAACAATTGGTCTTGCTCTAAGTGTAATAATAACGAATTTGATACCGGTGAAATAAGAGTTTCGGGTGGCTTTTGGTCAAGAATTTTTGATGTTCAAAATAAAAAGTACACCGCTGTGACATGCAGCCGATGTAGTTTTACTGAATTTTATAAAGGTTCATCATCAACACTTGGTAACGTATTTGATTTCTTTACTGGGTAATCAAAGCTTAAAAAGCACTTTAACTGAAATGTAAACTGATCGTTCAAGAGATACCTCCTCATTAAGGTGAGGAGGTTAAATGCTTAAATATACCTAAGCGATAATTCGCCCTATTAAATGTAGGTGGACCTTTAGATATACACAACTAATAGCAGTTAAACAAAATCTATTACACGCACTAATAATAGGCTTCAATAACAGACCATAAGGCTTGGGTGAATTTATTTTTATGATTTTTCATCTAACATCCTATATTTTAAATATCCAATTTTAGGTAGCTTTTTTCACAAATTTCGCTGTTACCATCATTTCGCCAATGCCATCTACTTTACAATCAAGTTCGTGATCTTTTTTATCAAGCACTCTTCTAACTACCGCTTTGGTGCCAATTTTAATTACTTGCGAGCTGCCTTTAATTTTTAAATCTTTGGCTACTGTCACTTTGTCACCATCATTTAGCAAAGTGCCATTGGCATCTTTAACTAAAATTGCGTGTTCATCGCTTGTATTATTAGGGTTCCACTCATGGGCGCACTCGGGGCAAACAAGCAGTTGTTGGTCCTCGTAAACATATTCACATTGGCATTTTGGGCAAGCAGGCAGCGACATTTTTAACTCTCATAAGGTATTGTTTTGCGTATTTTAATCTGCGTTATTAGTTAATCAATATTTTTTATCTTCACGCTAAAAATATCTCGTTTGTGCGTTTTTAAAAAAGGGCATATAAAGCACATGTCGCTTAAGCAATTTAAGCGCTAACTCGTACAGTAGGTACCTGTTAAAGCACCCATCATATTAAGTGATTCGCGCAATGCCCACTTAGTACGATGGGTGTTTCTATTTATAATGCTTAGTATTTTACTAAGCATGCTTTTTATATTTTGACTTAACTAGGAAAAGTCGTGTTTAAAACCTTAATTGTGGTTGATAACAACGAGCAAACGCTTGCTCAATCGTTCGAAAATGTAATTACGTTTAATACCTACTTACGTGATTACCCAAAACATAACGAACCAAAAACACGCATTATTAATCTGTGCGACTCAAGCCAATACTTGAGCAAAGGTTACTATTGCTCGTTACTTGCAGAGGCACGCAAGCACCAAGTTTTACCCAGTGTAAAAACCATTAATGCTCTTCGTAGTGGCCAAGCACCTATGTTAAATGTGGGCCAAATAGATGGCACACTTTACTTTGGCAATGCCCAAAATGATTTACAATCAAAAGCGGCAAAGTCGGTATTTAAACAATACCCAGCGCCTATTTTATTTGTTGATGAGCAAGGCTTATTACAACAAGGCTCGATGTCGTCTTTAAGCGAGCAACAGTACAGCGAATTTGTAGCCAAGCTAGATAACTTTACTAAAACGCAGTGGCGTATTAGTTCGGTACAACGTCGTTTTAGATGGGACATGGCAATACTTGTTGATCATAACGAAAAAGTACCACCGAGTGATAAAGACGCCATTGCACGTTTTATTAAAGCAGCGGCTAAACATGGTATTAATGCACAAGCATTAAGCTTTGACGAAATTGATAACATTGCCCAGTTTGATGCGTTATTTATTCGCCAAACTACAGCGATTGACCATCCAACGTACCGCCTTGCAAGCAAAGCGCAAAGCCTGGGTTTAGTGGTTATTGACGATGCTGAGTCTATTTTACGTTGTTGTAATAAAGTGTATTTACACGATGCTTTTAATTATCAAAAAGTGCCAAGTTTAAAAACGGTTGTAGTGGCTGATCAAGCAAATGAAACGCTTGAGCAATTAGAAGAAGCGTTTACGTATCCGCTTGTTTTAAAAATGCCTGAAGGGTCGTTCTCAAAAGGTGTGTTTAAAGTTTCAAACCGTGATGAGCTTGCCGCTAAGCTTACAGAGCTGTTTGAATATAGCGCATTAGTGCTTGCACAAGAGTACATGTATACCGAATACGATTGGCGAGTGGGTGTGTTAAATGGCCGTGCAATTTATGCATGCCGCTATTTAATGGCGCGTAACCATTGGCAAATTTATAACCACGACGCGAAACGGTTTTTCTCTGGCGGCTTTGAAACTCTACCAACCTTTGAGTTACCAAAAGCGGTATTAGATGCAGCATTAAAAGCATGTAAAACAGTGGGTAGGGGTTTATATGGCGTAGATGTTAAAGAGCATCAAGGCAAAGCATACGTGCTTGAAGTAAACGACAACCCAAGTATTGATCACAAAGTAGAAGACGGCTATTTAGGCGATGAGTTATACATGATCATTATGGATGAGTTTAAACAACGCTTAGAAGCACGAGGCCGTGGGTAATAACATGAGCAACCTTGTTATTCGAAAGGCGCTTAGCAGTGATTTGAACGCACTGATTGACGTTGAAAACGCCTGCTTTAATAACGATAAATTAAGCCCGCGTAGTCTAAAGCGCTGGCTTAGTGCAAAACACGGTATTTTGCTCGTTGCAGAAAATGGCGAGCAAGTATGTGGATATGGGCTAGTGTGGTGCCATAAAGGCACGCGTTTAGCGCGTTTATATTCGCTTGCTGTAAAACCCACAATGCAAGGTAAGGGGATTGCAAAAGCACTGCTTACTAGCCTAGAAAAAGAAACGTGTGAGCGGGCTCGTATTTACCTTCGTTTAGAAGTGGCTGTAAATAACGAAGGTGCGATTGGGCTTTATAAAAGCTTAGGCTACAGAGTATTTGGTCAATATAGCGATTATTACGACGACCACAGTGACGCACTACGAATGCAAAAAAACATTCGACAAACGAGTGAGTTAAAAGTGGCGCGTTTAACGCCGTGGTATCAGCAAACTACCGAGTTTACGTGCGGACCTGCTGCACTATTAATGGCAATGGGCGCACTTGAGCCTACTACTGAGCTTAGCCAATCACATGAGCTGGCACTTTGGCGTGAAGGTACCACCATTTTTATGACATCGGGTCATGGAGGGTGCCATCCATTTGGTTTGGCACTTGCCGCTAATAAGCGTGGTTTTAAAAGCGAAGTAATGGTTAATACCACCGAGCCTTTGTTTTTAGATGGCGTACGCAACGAGAACAAAAAAGTGGTACTTGCCACCGTGCATCAACAATTTGTAGATGGTATTGCACAAGCAAATATACCGCTTACACATAAAGATGTAGAGCTTGAGCATATTGAGCAGTGGTTAAGTAAAGGCTTTAGTGTGCTGTTATTAATTAGCACATATAGTTTTGATGGTAAAAAATCACCACATTGGGTGTGTGTTACGCACCTTGATGAGCATTGCGTGTATGTTCACGATCCGTTTTGTGAGCCCGGTAACGATAAACAGCTCGCAATAGATTGCCAGTATGTACCTATTGCACGAAGTGATTTTAGTAAAATGTCAGCGTTTGGTAGCCAACGTTTAAGAACGGCGGTGGCTATAGCTAATAAAATATAAGGTTAACAGTGACTTTTTTAGATTTAATTGATGTAGCCCCGTATTCGTGGGCAGCTATTGGTACTGCGGCTTTTTGCGGTGCCATTATTGGTATAGAGCGCCAGTTGCGCGGCAAACCTGTAGGTATTCGTACCTCTGCGTTAATAACTTTGGGTACGTATTTGTTTTTATCCACTGCGTTTAATTTACAAGGGGATGTAATAGATCATTCTCGTGTAGTGGGGCAAATAATTACAGGTATTGGCTTTTTAGGGGCAGGCGTTATGCTCGCAAAAGATGGTGCGGTAGTTGGCGTTACATCAGCTGCAACCATTTGGGTGCTTGCATCAATAGGCGTTATGATAGCGACCGAAAACCTTGGCGCTGCAATAAAACTCTCGGTGCTGGTGGTCGGTATTTTATACGGTGTTGACGTACTTGAGGCTAAATTTAAAAGCTTAAGCAAAGGCGTACACACTAAAGTAAAAAACTATCAAAAGCGCTATTATCGAAAGGAATTTAACGACACAGAACGCCACTAAAAGTGGCGTTTTTTAATTAGAGCGTAATTGTTTGATATTGGATGGCATCTTCAATAGGAGCTGGGCGCCCAATAAAATAGCCTTGTACGTTATCAACGCCTAGTTTTCTGAGTGTGTTTAATTCATCTTGATTTTCTATACCCTCAGCTACAATTGAGCAATTAATAGCTTTAACAAATCCGCATAGTGCTTTAGCTAATAAAAACTTTCTACGGTCTGTGTTTATATTTTGAGTGAGGCTTATGTCTAACTTAATGATATCTGCCTCTAATTCTAAAATATGCTGAAAAGATGAAAATCCAGCACCTACATCATCGATAGCTAGCTTTAAACCCCGGTTTCTTAATGGTCGAAGTGCGGTTCTCATAGCTTGGTAGTCTAAAATAGGTGAATGTTCAGTCACTTCTAAAATTATTCTATTACAATCAATGCTTTGTAATACTTTGTCTATTGAGCCTGATAAAATATGCTGAGGTGAAGTATTTATAGTGATATAAGCTTTTTCATCAAATTGATCTAAGCAATGTAATGTATTTTGTATAGCAAGTATTTCTAATGCTTCTCCTAAACCCAGTTTTTCAGCATCTTTAAACCAAATATCAGGTGTTTTATAGGGTTCAATAAAAAAGCGTGACAGAGACTCATAACCCGAAAGTTGATTGGTTGATAAATTAAATATGGGCTGAAAATAAATCGTAATATCGTTTGTTTTTATAATATTTTCAATAAGCGACTTTGACTCATTATTTAAAATGTCAGATTGAACTTTTTTTTCGATTAACTCAGTAGCTATTTCAGAAATCAGCCTAAGAAATGACAAATCTCTGTCGTTCAAGGTATTGTCTAATACGGTTTTATAACAGCAAAAAGTTCCATAAATTTCCCGGTGGATAAGATAATGGGTACACCAATATAAGAGCCAATATTTAGCTTTTCTGTCACTGGCATGTTGCGGGTTATTGGATGCTCAAGAGTATTAGGGATTATTTGTTCTAGCTCGTTATCGGATATTTTTTACAGTAAGTTTCGCAAATTGGATCTGAATTACCTTCTGATACGCAGGTATTTGTAGTTTGGTTATCTAGCACTTTAAAAACGCGATCAGTATTGGTGAATTCTGAAATAAACGCGACTTCCATACTCAAATGTTTTCGTACAAGTGAAAGTAACTTTAATAACTTTGATTCAATAGAAGCATCGCTTTGTGGATCAAAAAGGTGCTTACTAAGTTTATCTCTCATGCAGTTACCTTGGTATGGCGTAAATTATATTATTGATAAGAGTATAATTTATGTATAAAAAAATGCCAATTTAGAGTGTCGTCGCTGGTTATCCAAATAACTTTCGTCTAACTACTTTTCTATAACCACTAGGTGTTTGGCTTAATACTTTTTTAAACACGCGTGTTAAATGACCTTGGTCGTTATATCCCACTTCTAAAGCCACTTCTTGAATTGATAAATTTGATGATGCTAATAACTCCTTCGCACCTTCTACGCGTAATTGTTGCCAATACTCAATAGGGCTTTGGTTCGTTGCCGCTCTAAAACGGCGGGTAAAAGTACGGTAGCTCAAGCTAAATTGGGCAGCGACTTCTTGCAGGTTTAACTCGGTGGCTAAATTTGTTTTTAGCCAAAACTGAATTTGCGCAATTAGCTCGTCGGGGTGACGGTCAACTGCACCTTCTAAGTAGCGTTGATCTTCGTAGGGTTTACGTATTTCGTGCGAAAAGTTTCGCTCTACATGTTGAGCGGCGGCTTTTCCATAGTACTGACTAATAATATGTACGATCACATCTGCAAGGGCATTAAGGCTTGCTACGGTGTACATGCGTTCTGACTGGGTTATAAAAAAGTCGGGTTTTAAACGCACTAACGGGTAGTCGTGGCTAAATTGATTGGCGTAGTGCCAATGGGTGGTAGCAGGGTGCCCATCAAGTAAGCCAGCCTCAGCTAGTAAGCAGTTGCCAGTGCCTACACCAATTATATGGCTGCCTGCGCTAAAGCTCTCGCTTAGCCAATCAACTACGTCTTGATTTGTACGCACTACAGGGCGCGGGTTTCGCCAAATTCCGGGCACTATTATTAAATCACTATAGGGCGCATTAGTTGTTATGCAATCAGGAATTATTGCGAGGCCAGCGCGAGTAGCTATAGATTCAGTACTTTTAGCCACTAAATTTATAGCAAGCGGTCTAAAACTTTGCTTATCAATATGGCCTTTAGCAAAGGCCTCGCCGGCTCTTAACATCTCAATAGGCAGCGTTAAACTAGTCACTAATAAATGCGGATATACCGCTATAGCAATGTTTAGTGGTGGATTAGTGTTTTTTTCAGTCATATAAATGCTCCGACCAGTGCCTTTTGGCCTTTTGTGCTGAATATTTGGCTATTAAAGCACAATGCATAGTGCATAATCCATTTAAACTGCCTCTTCTTCTAATAACACGTTTTTAAAGGTAAATTATGACTGCATTACCCGTTATAGTAGGCATGGGTGGCATTAACGCCGCTGGCCGTACTTCTTTTCATCAAGGTTATCGCCGTATCGTGTTAGATAGTTTAAATGCTCAAGATCGCAGTGAAACATTCTTAGGCCTCGCCACACTGATGAATCTAGTAAGCGTTGTAAACGGCCAATTACAAGATGCACAAGGTAATAATGTTGAGCAAAGCGACATAGAAGCACGCTTTGGTGAGCAAATTATTGCTGGTACGCTTATTCGTAAAATTGAAAAAGAACACTTTGATGCCGATGCCACACCGTGGCAGCAAAAAATGACGCTAAACGCATCAAGCGATAACGCAATTGTGTTTGAAACGCGCGCTCGCGACTTACCTACACCTGTTCCAGCTAGCTGGCAAGTTGAAGAACTTGAAGGCAAAAAAGTAAAAGTAACTATTGCAGCCGACTTAGATGTTAAGCATGACTCAACACGTGATAACCCGATTAAATCTGCAGGGCAATTTCCGACTGGGTTTGATCCGTCTGTTATGTATAACAGCCGCTATCAGCCTCGTGGTCTGCAAGCTACTATTTTTGCAGCTACCGATGCTATTAAATCAACAGGGCTTGATTGGCAGCATATTATGAATAGCGTAGAGCCAGATAAAATTGGTACCTATTCAGCATCGGTAATTGGCCAAATGGACGACAAAGGCCTAGGCGGTTTAGTAAAGGCGCGCCAACAAGGCGACCGTGTTAGTACTAAGCAGTTAGCACTGGGTTTAAATACAATGTCGACCGACTTTATTAACGCGTATGTTACGGGCAATGTAGGGACTACGTTTTCGACCTCGGGGGCCTGTGCTACGTTTTTATACAACTTACGTGCAGCGGTTAACGACATACAGGCAGGGCGTACACGCGTTGCGGTTGTCGCAAGTGTTGAGTGTGCTATTACACCAGAAGTGATTGAAGGCTTTGGTAACATGAGCGCACTTGCTAATGTAGAAGGTTTGCGCCGTTTAGATAACTTATCAAGTGATGAAGAACCAGATTATCGCAAAAGTAGCCGCCCATTTGGCGACAACTGCGGCTTTACATTAGGTGAAGGCGCACAAGTTGCTATTTTAATGGACGATGCTTTAGCCCTTGAACTAGGCGCCGACATTATGGGCTGCGTACCGGATGTATTTGTAAATGCAGATGGCATAAAAAAATCAATCACGTCACCTGGTCCTGGTAACTATATTACCATGGCTAAATCGGCTGCTTTAGCAACGAGCCTTTTAGGCAAAAAAGCCTTGCAAGAACGTAGCTTTATTTTAGCGCATGGCTCAAGTACACCGTTAAACCGCGTAACAGAGTCGTTGATATATCACAAAGTGGCACAAACGTTCGCTATTGATAATTGGAAAGTGACAGCGCCAAAAGCCTATGTTGGTCATACTATAGCTCCTGCAAGTGGCGATCAATTAGCGATAGCTTTAGGTGTATTTAGCCATAATATTATGCCGGGTATTACCACAATTGATAAAGTGGCTGATGATGTTTACACCGATCATCTTGATATTCGTAATAGCCATTACGAATGCGCCGATATGGATATTGCTTTTATAAATTCAAAAGGCTTTGGCGGTAACAATGCAACAGCTACCGTACTTTCACCAAAAGTAACAATGCAAATGCTCGCTAAGCGCCATGGCGATGAAGTTATGAGTAGTTACGCGCAGAAAAACGTGGCAATTAAAGCCGCGCAACAAACGTATCAAGCTCAAGCTGATTTAGGCCAATATGAGCTTATTTACCGCTTTGGCGACGGACTTATTGACGACAACGACATTGTAATAGACGAGCAAAGTATTCAGTTACCTGGCTTTGAAAAAGCAATTACGTTTAGCACAACAAATTCCTATCAAGATATGTTTTAAGCACACATACTTGTTAGCAAGGCGCTTTTTAAGCGCCTTTTTTAATGCCTCAAATATATTTATCTATTAAGTTTTTTCTAAGTGAAGCTCATTAAATGAACTAATTTTTTGTATTTACACTTGCTTTTATGTTGATCGTTTGTTTCTATTATATAAACACTATCTAGGATGGATAAAACTGATGAAAAAACTCATATTAGCGCTTTCTTTAACTTGTACTTTTACTCAACTCTCTGTTTTTGCAGATGACTTTGTTCCTGCAGAAGTGATTAATAAAAACTACGATCAGCTCACTAATACTTCTTCGCGCGCTTCGAGGTTAGAGGGGATTAATTTGAGCAGTTACGTGGTTGATAAAAGCGGGCAGGTTAGTGATATAGAAATTGTAGCTACGGTTGGGCAAAAAAAGTACCAAAGAGAAGTAATGGATTACGTGTCTAAGCTCAACTACAAAAGTGCAAAATTAAATGGTGAGACTATCCCTGTAGCAAAAACCATTACTGTAAGTTCGCAAAATTTGCATATTAATTTTTCAAACGATAAAGCGTCTCGCGGCTTTTTTAATGATTATGAGCAAGCTAGTAAATTAATCGACGAAAAGAAATACGATGAAGCTAAAAGCCGTATCGATGAATTAGAAAATGAACATACAAAAAATACGGTTGAGATTGTTTTGCTTGCATGGCTTAAAAGCCAGCACAGTTATTTTGTGCAAGATTGGAAGAGCTTTGATCAGCATATCTACGAAGCGTTTTTATTTAGAGATAATCTACCGGATCAAATTCAAAAACGTGTGATTAAAAACGCTTTACAGTGGTTTATATCAAAACAAGATTATGTACGTGCTTATGATGCAATAGATGCACTAGGCAATATTGAATCCATAACCTTTACAGAGCAAAACAAGGAACAGTTGTTAACTCAAGTGAACGATATTTATAAAAACTCGGGAGATATTAAGCAACAATTTAGTTTAGCTTCAGAACAAGCTGTAATGCCTATGATGTCGAAGTCTGAAGTTAAATTAGAATCAGAATTACCACTGAGCAAAGTGCAACTTAGATGCGAAAACAAAGTCGTTGACTATGACACTAATACAATTGATAAAATTGTTATTTCGAAAAATGATTTGCGTTGTGGATTATTAATAAAAAGCGCTCAAGCACAAACAATTACACTTAAGCAAAGCGGTGAAAGCTTTTTATAAAAATTGTAACTCCCCACATATAAATTATGGGGGAGTTATTGCATTAATAAGTTTTGGCTATTCAAATAATGCATTGGAATTTTGCTGCAATACTTATTAAAAAACCGTTACTTAAACTTTTTTACATACCTAAGCGTTATAAAATTAATAATGGCAAGTAAAATGGCTATTTCGTAACGGCTGTAGGCTACGGCTATACCAATTAAGCCCATATTCCAAATACTGGCTGCGGTTGCTGTGCCGGAGGTTGATTTGTTATTTTTCAAAATTGCGCCACCGCCAATAAAACCAATACCAGTAATGATGCCTTGCAACATTTTTGATTGAGCTTCTGCGCCATCTAAAACCGACATAGCAATTAATGCATACCCACACGATGCAACAGCAACAAGAGGAAAGGTACGAAGGCCTGCGCCATCATTACTACGCTCTCTGTCGTAAGCCATGGGTAGTGCAAGTAGGTATGCAATACCTAAGTGTATTAAGTTATCGATGATTTCATTCCACTGTAAATCAATTTCCATTATTGAGCCTGTGCTGGTTAACTTTGTTAATAATAAGCAAACAGCAAGCCATGGCATAAATGACTATTAATCAATGAGTTATTGTTAATGCCTGTATTTAACAAGAATTATTGAGGAAACTTTTACATGTTTTTATTACTATTTTACGCAATAGTTAATTTGATCTGAGTTTTAAAGCCCCGTATTCTTTTATCCAGACTAAAAGACACCTATATGAATCTCTTGCCTTTAAATAAAACATTAAGCACACCCACTAAGCTTGAAAAAACAGCCTTACTATTTTGCGTTGGGTTATCTGTTATTGCTTTTTTATTTCCTGAATTACTCACAGAGCACTTACAACCCGCTATTAATAAAATTTTAGGTTATTTAGGGTCGCCATTTTTTATATTGGTAAACTTGTTACTTTTTTCTGTGATAGCTATTGCTATAAGCCCATTAGGGCAACGAAAAATAGGAGGAACGCAAGCACTTGTTGAGTTTAGTACCTTTGGTTGGCTTTCTATGTTGTTTGCAGCAGGAATGGGCTCAGGACTTATATTTTGGGGAGTAGCAGAGCCTGCACTACACACAGTTAACTCGCCTTTAAAGCAAAGCTTGTATCCCAACCACCAAACAAGTGGTTTGGCACTTACACTAGTTAATTGGGGCGCGCATGCATGGGCGCTCTATGCAGTATTTGGCTTGGTATTAGGTGGGCTTACTCGCAATAGTGGTACAGCGGGCGATATTAGTGCTCCTGTGATCAGTGCAACTAAAGGCGTTATTAATCGGGCTTGGCAGTTACAGTTGAGCTTTAGCATTAAATTAATTGCCATACTTGCAATATTTTTTGGTGTCGTGGGCACAATTGCTAATTCAACTTTATTACTGCGTAAAGGGCTCGAGCTTGAGCTAGGGGTTGAGTCTGCTTTATTTTCGGGGTTTATTATTATTTTTTTAATTGCGCTGCTTTATACTATTTCTGCAAAGTTGGGGCTTAAAAAAGGAATTCAAACTCTTAGTAAATTTAATGTGTTTTTAGCATTTGCACTTATAGCATGGCTATTAATTTTTGTGCCTATACAGCCAATTATAGATATAGCAATAGGCGGTACATGGGATTACATTCAGCTCATAACCACAGGTACATGGCAGTTTGAAAGCGTACTTAATGACCCAGCATGGGCAACAGGTTGGACATACAATTACTATTTTTGGTGGTTAGCTTGGGGTCCGTTTGTTGGTGTGTTTTTGGCAAAAATTAGCCAAGGACGGCCGGTTTGGCAATACATATTAGGTGTCGTATTTGTACCAACCTTTGTGACTATTATATGGTTTAGTGTGTTTTCGGGCTCTGCAATTGCGTGGGATCAAACTCACAATGCAGGCATTTTAGAGGCTATTAAAGCCGATTATACGCAAGGGCTGTTTGTATTTTTCGAGCAATTAGGCTGGCAAGGCGGTCTATTAATTTGGTCAAGTTTATTGCTTCTACTCATTTTTGTAGCCACATCAGCAGACTCTGCTGTTTTGGTTATTCGCCAATTAAGTGGTGCAAGTAAAGCTCAAACATGGAGCTTGTATGCTTGGTCGTTTGCACTAGGTTTATGCGCTTTTGTTTTGTTAGTACAAAACAATGAACCATTAAACAGAAGCGTTGCTATTATTGGAGCGCTTCCTTTTTTAATTATATTTATATTGCAATTAATTGGTTTTATTAAAGAGTTCATACGTGAATTTAAGCACTAAGGCTTACATTTTTTTACAATGCTATTTTTAAATTGTATATAATTTAGGTAATTATATTGGTGGGGTTAATAATGCGTACTTTATTGATTATTCTATTTTCAAATGTATTAATTGGTTGCGCTGCTGCGGGTATAATTTTAGATGGGGCAGCGCGCTCTCAACCTGGCCCAGTAAATGCGGGGCCTGTTGTAAAAGATAAAGAGGGGCTTAGCTTTACTAAACTCGGTGTTGAAGCCGATATGGCTATAGTTGAATTTATTAAAGGTAAGGGCAATAACAATACGGTACAAGTATGCAGGCAAGTGAGTAAAGTATTGAAAGAGTGTGTAGAGTTAGAAAAGTCATCCCTACACACTAATGAGCCTATGCAGTTAAAAACTGATGATGAAATAATAAGTGTTGGTCAATAAAGCTGCTTATAAAAAAGTAGCTATGATCGTAGCCTGCTTGCATTTCAAGTGTAAGCGGGTAGCCTTTTTTATCAGCAATAGCGACTAAGTTTTCTGGCTTAAGTTGCTCTTGTAAAAAGCCATCAGCATCACCTTGACTCACTAACATAGGTAAGTAATGAGCTTGCTCTGCGTTTTTCATCAACTCGCAGCTATCATATTGTGCCCAAAGCGCCTTATCATTTCCTAAATAGCCAGAAAATGCTTTTACACCCCAAGGGCATTCAATTGGATTTACAATAGGGCTAAAAGCCGAGGCACTTACAAACGAAGTCGGGTTTTTAAGTGCAACCATTAATGCACCGTGCCCGCCCATAGAGTGACCACTAATTGCTTTTGTGCTTGTTATCGGAAAATGTTGTTCAATAAGTGCTGGTAACTCACTAACAACATAATCGTACATATTAAAATGAGTGTTGTAAGGAGCTTGCGTGGCATTTACGTAAAAGCCTGCGCCTTGTGCAAAGTCGTAGCTGTCTTCATTGGGGACGTTTTCGCCGCGCGGGCTAGTGTCAGGCGCTACAATAGCAATACCCAGCTCAGCTGCTTTTTTAAATGCGCCGGCTTTTTGCATAAAATTTTCGTCTGTACAGGTTAAACCTGATAGCCAATAAAGTACCGGTACTTTGTTTGTCTCACTTGCGCCAGGTGGTAAAAATACGGCAAAGCGCATAGTGCTATGTGTACTTTGCGAGCTGTGATTATATTGTTTATGCCAACCGCCAGACACTTTTACACTTGAGATATTTTCTAACATACTTAATCCTTAAAAGCCGTAAACTTAAAAGTATTACGGCTTATTAATAAGCTATTTTACGAATGCAGTTTATTAGTAATGAATGACTGTACGAATACTTTTGCCTTCGTGCATTAAGTCAAACGCTTCATTAATATCTTCAAGGCCCATTGTATGAGTAATAAAGTCGCTAAGAGCAAATTCACCCGCCATGTAACGCTCAACAATTTCAGGAAGTTGTGAACGGCCCTTAACACCACCAAATGCGCTACCACGCCATACACGGCCAGTTACCAGTTGAAACGGACGGGTTGATATTTCTTGGCCAGCACCCGCCACACCAATAATTACCGATTCTCCCCAACCTTTATGGCAACACTCAAGTGCTGAGCGCATAACGTCAACATTACCGATACATTCAAACGAGTAGTCAACGCCGCCGTCTGTCATTTCAACAATAACCTCTTGAATTGGCTTGTCGAAATCTTTTGGGTTAATTAAATCAGTTGCACCTAGTTTTGTAGCTAAATCGAATTTAGTGGTGTTTATATCAACACCAATAATACGACCAGCACCGGCCATTTTTGCGCCAATAATCGCAGACAAACCAATACCGCCTAAGCCGAATATAGCAACAGTGTCGCCAGGCTTTACTTTAGCAGTGTTGGTAACTGCGCCCATGCCTGTTGTTACACCACAGCCTAGTAAGCAAATCTCTTCTAGTGATGCTTCTTTATTTACTTTAGCGAGTGAGATTTCTGGCAATACAGTGTACTCAGAGAACGTTGATGTACCCATGTAGTGATAAATTGGTTGGCCGTCTTTAAAAAATCGTGTAGTGCCGTCTGGCATTAGGCCTTTACCTTGTGTTTCGCGCACGGCTGAACACAGGTTAGTTTTACCTGAAGTACACATTTTACATACGCCACATTCTGCAGTGTATAAAGGAATAACATGATCCCCAACTTCAACACTCGTTACGCCTTCGCCAACAGCATAGACAACACCAGCGCCTTCGTGACCTAAAATAGCAGGAAATATGCCTTCAGGATCTTGGCCTGATAATGTAAATGCATCGGTATGACACACACCTGTAGCGGTAATTTTTACCATGACTTCACCTTTTTTAGGCATCATCACATCAACTTCTTCAACACTAAGTGGTTGATTAGGACCCCAAGCAATGGCAGCTTTTGATTTAATAAATTCAGACATGTGTTTTATTTCCTTTAACTGGCTATTAAAAAATAATTGTAGACCCAATTTGCTTGGGTGATGTGCTTATTGTATTTGTTTCTCAAATAATGATAATCTCAATTTTATTAAAACACTTTTACAGTATGGTAATAATGGCGCGTTGGAATGGAATAGATGAGTTTATAGCTGTTGGGGAGGAGGGCAGCTTTACTGCGGCTGCAAAAACGCTTGGACTTTCGGTTGCGCATATTAGCCGCCATGTTACAGCGCTTGAGCAACGTTTAAATACCCAGCTTTTAACCCGTACTACTCGTAAAGTGGTTTTAACTAAAGAAGGCGAAGTGTATTTACATCAAATAAAGCACTTACAACATGCTATGGATGAGGCAACTCAAGGTCTTGCCACGCACCAAACTACACCAAAGGGTAAAATTAAGCTCACAGCCCCTGTTATGTATGGGGAAACGTTCATTATGCCTATAGTGCATAACTTTATGAAGGATCATCCCGAGGTCGAAGTTGTTGCCACATTAAGTAATGAGCAAGAAAATTTATTAGAGGGCGGATTTGATTTAGCCATAAGGTTAGGGCATTTAAAAGATTCGAGCTTAAAAGCGCGTAGGTTAAGTGCGCGGCGTTTTATTATGTGCGCGGCACCACAGTATTTAACGCGATTTGGTGAGCCGCATACTTTAGGCGAGCTAAACAGCCATGAATGTTTAATTGGGAATAGTAGCTACTGGCGCGTAAACGAAAATGGGCGCGATAAACACATTAAAATAGCGGGGCGGCTACAGTGTAATAGTGGTTGGGCGCTGGTGGATGGCGCAAAAAAGGGGCTCGGTATTGTACAGCTCCCAGACTACTACATTGAAAACGAAATTAACTCGGGGCAATTGGTGCCTATTTTAACACCCTATCAACCACAGCAAGAAGGGGTATGGGGCGTGTATCCGCCAAGGCAGTTTGTGGCTACTAATGTACGGGTATTGCTCGATTATTTAGTCAACGGGCTTAAAGCTTAACCGCGAGTTAATGGTTAAATACATATTGCTGTAAATATAGCCAAGTATCAGATTTTTAAATTATTTCTTACATTTTACACCATACCCAAAGGCACTTTTTTCGTGCTACTATTGCTCAATACTTTTACGATAAGTGTTAAAAATAATATGTTTCAACCGGTTAGCTTATTTATAGGGCTTAGATATAGTCGCTCCTCTAAAGGAAATGCGTTTATATCGTTTATTTCATTTTTTTCTATTGCCGGTATCGCTATTGGTTTAATGGCATTATTTACGGTAAGCAGTGTAATGAACGGGTTTGAAAATAGCCTAAAAACTAATATGCTTGGACTTATTCCGCATGTTGAAGTTAGCGCAGGTAAACACACTGCCACCCAAATGAACACCCTAAAAACCGACCTCGAACAATCTCCTTATGTTGATCATGTAAGCTTATATCGCCACGGTGAAGCTATTTTGCAAACGAATAAAGACTTGCACGGCGTTTTATTACAAGGCCTTTATAACGATAGTGGTTCTTTGTATAAAATTACCGATAAAATAGTGCAAGGCGATTGGAAAACTGTATTAAACAAAAATTACAACATTGCTATAAGTCGTTATTTGAGTCGTAAATTAGGCGTTAGCGTGGGTGATAAGCTTCGCGTTATTATGCCTAATGCTTCAACGTATACACCTCTTGGGCGAGTACCCAGCCAGCGTTTATTTAAAGTTGCCGCAATATATGAAACCGGATCTGAGATAGATATGGCACTTGCGTTTACGAGTGGCGCTTCACTACAGCGGGTGTTAAAGCTGGATAAAAACACTGCACCAAATTTAAGTGTTTCATTGCACGAACCTTTTGAACTAGATGAATTTATTGAAGCAAGCCAACGTATTTTACAAGATCATAATTATAGTGATTGGCGCAGCACCCAAGGTACTCTATTTGCAGCCGTTGCTATGGAAAAGCGCATTATGTCTATGTTGCTTGCCCTCATTGTATTGGTGGCTGTATTTAATATTGTATCGGCATTAACCATGATGGTAAGCGAAAAACAAGGTGAAGTAGCCATACTACAAACGTTAGGTTTAGCACCTTCGCAAGTGCAAAAAGTGTTTATGGTGCAAGGCTTATATAATGGCGTAATTGGTACCGCAATAGGCGCATTTTTAGGTGTAATATTTAGTTTATATATAAATGAGCTACTTGCATTAGTGGGCTTAAACTTATTGGCGGGTATAGAGCTTCCGGTAAAATTTGATATTTTGAGTTTAGTAATAATAGCGTTTGCCAGTATTGCTATGAGCTTTTTAGCTACCTTATATCCTGCGCGTAAAGCCGCAAAAGTAAAACCAGCAGAGGTATTACGTTATGAATGATTTAGTAATTAGTTGTGAAAATTTAAGTAAGGTTTATCAAGATGGCAGCAACCAAGTTGAAGTATTAAAAGGCGTTGATTTAGCGCTGCAGCAAGGCGAAATGCTCGCTATAGTGGGGAGTTCTGGCTCTGGTAAAAGTACGCTTTTACACATACTTGGCACATTAGATACCGCAAGCTCAGGTAGCGCTAAAATTAAAAACCAAGAAGTTGCAAAGCTTTCGCGAACAGAGCAAGCCGCATTTAGAAACAAAAATTTGGGCTTTATCTATCAATTTCATCACTTACTAATGGAGTTTAGCGCAGTCGAAAACGTGGCTATGCCATTACTAATTAAAGGCTTGAGTGCAAAAGAAGCCAAAGCTCAAGCGCTCGACATGCTCGAAAAAGTAGGCCTTGCACATCGCAGCTCGCATAAACCGTCTGCGCTTTCTGGTGGAGAGCGCCAACGCGTGGCTATTGCCCGTGCACTGGTTACAAAACCTGCGCTTGTGCTTGCTGATGAACCAACCGGTAATTTAGATAAACAAAATGCGATTAAAATTTACGATTTAATTAATGAGCTTAACCAAAGCTTAAACACCAGTTTTGTGGTAGTTACACACGATTTAGAACTTGCCGATAAGCTAGGCAAAATAGCTTATTTAGACGATGGAAAACTAGCTATTAAAGAGTCGCAGCATGTTGCTTAGTGCATTTTTAAGTAAACGTTTTAGAGCCTATTCAGGCCACAAAGATGAAAAAAACGGCTTTGTTAGTTTTATCGCTAAAGCGTCGACTATTGGTATTTTATTAGGTGTCGCGGTTTTAATTGTGGCGCTGTCGGTAATTAATGGTTTTGAGCAGCAACTAGTACATAGATTGCTAAGTGTTGTGCCACAGGTTGAATATGTAGCACCAAGTAGACCCATCGCGAATTGGTCGCAAAAAGTTGAGGATTTACAAACACAACCGCATGTATCAGGGGCTGCGCCATTTATTGCAGTGAATGGGATGGCGCAATATAAAAGCCAGCTAAAAGCGATAGAAATTCGAGGTGTTGAGCCATCGCTCGAGAGTAATGTATCGGCGGTAAATCAGTTTACCAGTGGTAAGTTAGTGAGCCAGTTAGGCCTTGACGATGTAATTTTAGGTAAGCAAATAGTAAAACAGTTAGATGCAAAAGTAGGCGACAACATTACGTTACTTATTCCGCAAATAGGCCAAAAAGGTCAGTCATTATTAGCGCCTAAACGCGTAACACTTAACCTTGCAGGTGTTATAGAAATGGGCGGCCCCATTGATAGTACAGCTGCGTTTATACATCTTAATAAAGCGCAGCAAACATTGGGTTACGATGAAACTCAAGTAACAGGGCTGCGGTTAAGTGTTGATGATGTGTTTTCGGCGCACCAAATAGCGCTAAAAGTGGGCCAAACTATTGACGACTACGTGTATGTTTCCAGTTGGTTTAGAACCCAAGGCAGCCTTTATCAAGATATTCAAATGGTACGTACCATTGTTTATATTGTGGTGTTTTTAATTATAGCGGTAGCCAGTTTTAATATTGTGTCCTCCTTGGTAATGGAAGTACGCGAAAAACAAGGCAATATCGCAATTTTAAAAACCATGGGCGCGAAAGACAGTACTATTTTAGCCACCTTTGTAATGCAAGGCTTAATGCAAGCATTTGTAGGCGTGGCACTAGGAACACTAATTGGTGTGGTATTAGCGCTTAATATAAGTGAACTTTTTACGTGGATAAGCCAATTATTTGGAGCTAATCCACTTGAGGGCGTTTATTTTATAGAGTTTTTACCAAGTAAATTAGTACTTGAAGACATTGGTATTACAGTGATTGTTACGTTTGTGCTTGCGATACTTGCCACTATTTATCCTGCATGGCAAGCAACGCGCGTAGATCCTGCCAAGGTGCTTGGTAACTAGGTATAAGAAGCTCAGATAAAAATTAATAGGGTGGTATTAGTAAACCTGTTAAACTAGGTGCTTATTTAAAATTAAGCAATAACTGCTTGGTTGCTATACCTCACTTTGGGATTTACTTTGACTAATAACGATATTTTACGCCGCATTCGCTACACTTTTAACTTAACTGATACTGCTATGGTCAATGTTTTTGCATCAGCAGAGCATACGGTCACCAAAGAGCAAGTAATTGCATGGTTAACTAAAGAAGGTGAAGAGGCTTTTACCCCAATAAGTGATACTGAGTTTGCTAGCTTTTTAAATGGGTTTATTAATACCCAACGTGGCAAACGCGAAGGTGAGCAACCAGAGCCTGAGAAAAAGCTAAACAACAATATTATCTTTATGAAGCTACGTATTGCTTTAAATATGAAAGCAGAAGATGTTATAGCAACACTTGCACTTGTTGATTTTGATCTAAGTAAACATGAGTTAAGCGCGTTTTCTCGAAAAGTAGATAACAAACATTACCGTGTTTGTAACGATCAAATATTACGCTTGTTTTTAACCGGCGTACAAAAGCAGCACCGTCCAGAAGAGTCTGCTGAGTAACTGGTTTTAGCTAATTAGCTTTTAGTTAATGGGTTTTTTGCGAGCGCAATGCAGTATAAAGCCCATTAATTGTTATATTTTTAAACAAACCCACACCTAACATTCCCTTTTGAAAATATAAAAACTCGCTTGGCACTGTTCTAATTTTAAATCTGCGAATTTAAATTCATCTTTAATAAATAAAAATCAAACTTCCAATCAAAAATAATTCACGTAGCTCGCGTTAAATATCTCAATTTTTCATGCTAAGGTAATAGTTAATTATATTAAATTAAGACCTTAATGCATGAATTATAAACTTGATCACGTTTACTTTAACATCTGATAAATACTTTTATTATTAACACGGAAGAATAATTATGAATTATATCCATAGCACAATCGCACAATTAAAAAATAGTAGTCCTGCACAATGCGAGTTTTATCAAGCCGTTGAAGAAGTACTTGAATCACTCGAACCTATCTTAGAAAACTCAGAAAAATACAAAAAAAATGCCATTATACAACGCTTAGTTGAGCCCGAACGCCAAATTATGTTTAGAGTTCCCTGGGTTGATGACGAAGGCAATATTCAGGTAAATAAAGGCTACAGAATTGAGTTCAACTCTGCACTTGGCCCCTATAAAGGTGGCTTACGTTTTCACCCAAGTGTAAATGCCAGCATAATTAAATTTTTAGGGTTTGAGCAAATATTTAAAAATGCTTTAACAGGTTTACCAATCGGTGGTGGTAAAGGCGGGGCAAACTTTGATCCAAAAGGGCGCTCAGATGCTGAAATAATGCGTTTTTGCCAATCATTTATGAGCGAGCTCTATCGCCATATTGGCCCTACAACCGACGTACCCGCTGGAGACATTGGGGTAGGGGCAAGAGAAATAGGTTACTTGTTTGGTCAATATAAGCGTTTGACTGGGCGCTATGAAGGTGTTCTAACAGGTAAAAGCTTATTGTGGGGTGGATCGCTTGTACGAAAAGAAGCCACGGGATACGGCGCTGTTTATTTTGCTGACTACATGCTGCAAGCGCGCGGCGATAGCCTACAAGGTAAGCGCTGCTTGGTCTCGGGCGCAGGTAATGTTGCTATTTATGCAATGGAAAAGCTTTATCAAATGGGGGCAACACCAGTAAGTTGCAGCGACTCTCGTGGCACTGTGTATCATGAATCGGGTATAGATTTAAATCTTATTAAATGTTTGAAAGAGCAATCGCGTGATTGCTTGAGCGCATATAAACAAACTCACCCCGATGCTATTTATATTCCTGTAAATGACTACCCTAAAGATGGGCACGCTGTTTGGCGCTTTAATGCTGCCGCTGCTTTTCCGTGCGCCACACAAAATGAATTAACACAGGCAGACGCTAACGCATTATTATCCTGCGGTTGTTTATTAGTAAGTGAAGGCGCAAACATGCCTTCAACAAAAGAGGCTATAGATTGCTTTATTGCTGCAAAAATTGCGTATGGACCAGGTAAAGCGGCCAATGCCGGCGGCGTTGCGACAAGCCAATTAGAAATGGCACAAAATGCGAGTATGCAAAGTTGGACCTTTGAAGAAGTTGACGAAAAGCTAAAACAAATTATGAAAAATATATTTGTTACCGCTAACGATACCGCTACAGAATTTGGTGAGCCTGGAAACCTTTTATTAGGCGCTAACATTGCAGGCTTTAGGCGCGTTGCAGATGCAATGATTGAGCAGGGCGTCGTTTAATATTAAAGCTGAAAAATAAGGCTTTAATATAATGTGATTTTAAAACTAGCCATAAAATTGAGTATATTATGGTTAGTTTTAAATATTAACGCTATTAGTGAACTATAACCCTATAAAGCTGGGCTATAACAGCGTAGGATCAAGTTACTTTCGAATGAAAATTAGGTTTGCACTTTAGGTGCATTAAGACAAAAAATTATGCAACTAACTGCAAAACCATCACTTCCTAATGCGTTACTTATTTCTATTAGTACACCACAATTTAAAGGTGACGAAGCAACAGAGTCGCTTGCAGAGCTTGCTCGTTTGGTAACTACGTTAGGCTTTAAAGTAGTAGGTACACAATCGCAAAAGCAAAGTTCTACCCAAAAAGTTAATGTACTGGGCTCAGGAAAACTAGCTGAAATAGCACACCTTACCGGCAATAAAGGGATGGTTGAAAACGAGCAAGAAGATGATTTACTTGATGAAGACCCTTTAACCGAAATATCCTCAGAAATTCCATCAGACGAACTTGATTTTGCATGTGCTGATGTAGTGGTATTTGACTGTGATTTAACGCCTTCTCAACTACGTAATGTTGAGAACCAGCTGGGTGTAGAAGTATTTGATCGCACCGGTATTATCATTGAAATATTTAGCCGTCATGCGCGT
Organism: Pseudoalteromonas sp. APC 3358; assembly: GCF_030408075.1. Classification (NCBI taxonomy): domain Bacteria; kingdom Pseudomonadati; phylum Pseudomonadota; class Gammaproteobacteria; order Alteromonadales; family Pseudoalteromonadaceae; genus Pseudoalteromonas; species Pseudoalteromonas sp. APC 3358. The sequence continues at coordinate 156,893 of NZ_JASDCE010000007.1, read as the reverse complement.
ACTAAAACAGCAAAATTACAAGTTGAAATTGCTCGCCTTAATTATGTAGCGCCACGACTGCGTGAAACATCAACAGGTGATAAAGAACGCCAAATGGGTAAAGGTGCGGGTGAAACCACACTTGAGCTAAATCGCCGTAAGGTGCGCGATCAATTAGCTGAATTAAAGCGTGAGCTTGTTAGTGTTCAAGATGTAATGATGGACAGACGTACGCAGCGCTCTGAGCTATTCTCAGTGGCTTTAATTGGTTATACCAATGCGGGCAAGTCATCAATGATGCGCGCAATTACAGGTAGTGATGTAGAAGGCGAAAACAAACTCTTTGCAACGCTAGATACGACTGTTCGCGCGCTGTATCCGATTACGCAGCCACGTATATTGGTTTCAGATACGGTTGGTTTTATTAAAAAATTACCTCATGATTTGGTTGCTTCATTTCATTCAACGCTCGCTGAGGCACATGATGCATCGTTATTGTTGTATGTTGTAGATGCTTCAGATCCTTCTTTTCGTTCACAACTTGAAGTAGTACATAAAGTACTGGCAGAAGTTGGGGTGGAAGGCAGCAAAAAATTATTAGTACTGAATAAGTCAGACCAATTAAGTACTGAGCTGCAGCAGTCGCTAATGGATGAATTTCCTGATGCGATGATGACCTCTACGCGTAATCCAGATGATATTAGTAAATTGCACAAATACATTATTGGCATTGCTCAAGAGGACATGATTGAAGAAGAGATTGTTATACCGTACACAGCCAAAGGTATCGTGGGCGAAATCCGATCGAGTATGAGTGTTGTTAAAGAAGAATATGAATACAGCCACATTAAATTAACAGTGCGCTCGAGTGCGATTGATTTAGAACGTTTAAAAAAGAGAATGTTAGATTTATAATAAATTTAGTATACAAAAAGCACAGCCAATTGGCTGTGCTTTTTAATCGTTACTTGAGGTAGATTTATTATTCAGAGTTCAGATTTTTTGTAGAGAAAAATTAGGAGAAGGCTTTGTCGCTTAGCTCTTCTTGCATTTGCTCACGCATTTTAAATTTTTGCAGTTTACCTGTTACTGTCATTGGATAGTTTTCTACAAAACGGATATGTCGTGGCATTTTAAAGTAGGCTAGTTTGTCTTTTAAAAACTCACGAATTGCTTGCTCATCAAGTACAGCATCTTCTTTTGGTTGGATCCAAGCGCATACTTCTTCGCCATACCTTTCATCTGTTATACCAAATATGGCAGCATCTTGAATGCCCGGGTAGGTGTAAAGTACTTCTTCTATTTCTCGAGGGTAAATGTTTTCGCCGCCGCGAATAATCATATCTTTTATACGCCCAACAATCGTGACAAACCCTTCTGTATCCATGACACCTAAATCGCCAGAGTGTAGCCAACCACTTTCATCTATTGTGGCTTTTGTTTTAGCATCGTCATTCCAATAGCAGCGCATTATGCCTGCACCTTTACTACACACTTCGCCAGGTTGACCAATTTTTTGAATGTTACCCAGCTCGTCAATTATTTTAACCTCGGTATGGGCAAGTGCGCGGCCAACCGTTGTTACTTGCCGCTCTATTGAAGAGTCTGTTTCGGTAATATTGTTTATGGGGCTGCACTCCGTTTGCCCGTAAGCAATCAGTACTTGATGCATGTTCATTTGTGTTTGTACTTTGCGCATTACTTGCTCTGGGCATGTAGAGCCTGCCATTACACCCGTGCGTAAAGTACTTAAGTCATAATCGTTAAAATTACTTAGCTCAAGCTCACTAATAAACATAGTAGGTACACCGTGCAGCGCTGTACATCCTTCTTGTTGAACTACATCGAGTGTGGTTTTTGCATCAAACGAATCGCCTGGATAAATGGCTGCTGCACCTTTACTAACACACAATAAGCTACCCAATACCATTGCAAAGCAATGATATAACGGGATAGGGATGCATAACTTGTCATCGCTCGTAAAGTGCATAGATTCGGCGACGAATAGCGCATTATTTAAAATATTTTTATGAGTGAGCGTTGCGCCTTTTGGGTTGCCTGTTGTGCCTGATGTAAATTGTATATTGATGTCTTGCTCAGCATTTAAGTTTGCACCTATTGCTTTTAATTCAAGCTCATGTGCCGATGTTGGCAAGTTAATAACATCATTAAAAGAGTACATACCAGGAGATGCTTCATCGCCAATGCGGATTATATTTTTAAGAGTGGGCAGTGCTTTTAAATTAAGTGTGTCTTTATCGCAAGTTGCAAGTTCTGGAGCCAAACCATTGAGCATTTCTAAATAATCACTGCCTTTGAAGTTTGATGCTGTGATTAGAGTAGAGCATTCAACACTATTTAAAGCGTATTGTAATTCGTTAGGGCGATATGCAGGGTTAATACACACCATTATTGCGCCAATTTTGGCTGTTGCAAATTGGGTTAAGCACCATTCAATATTATTAGGAGACCAAATACCAACGCGCTCTCCTGGTTTTACACCAAGGGCCAGTAAGCCCATAGCAAGTTGATTAACTTCTTTTTGAAATTCTTTATACGTTAAGCGAATACCCTGGTGATGAACTACAACAGCTAACGCCTCTGGGTTTTTGTCGACAATAAAGTCAAAGTACTCCCCGATAGTCGAATTTGTTAAAGGTGTGCTTTGTATACCTTTAAAATAGCTTTGCGATAACGGTAAGTGATTTATTTGTTCTACTTCTTTTACCGCAATAGTGTGTGTGTGCATTGCTCTCTCCATGAAAATGTGTGTGAGTTATGTAAACTACAAAGTTAAAATAAACACATATTGTCGACAAAGAGAAGTGCAGTTAGACTAATGTATTATTAGATTAATAAAAGCTAATACTACTATTTAGACACAAAAAAACGCGTCTTACACTGTAAGTACGCGTTTTTAAACGAGTAATGAGTTTACATTTCGTCGCTGCGGTATGTTTTTTTCATTATGTAAACGTAAGCGTTTACAAATGCATTTTCTTGGTACTTTTTAAGACCTGTTTCTTCAAAATCAATAGGAATAGGATTACGCTTTACCTGTTCTTTAATTTCAGTTGTGGTAAATAAACGTACGTCTAAATTGTCGATTAATTGAATCGCAGTTTCCATTTTGAATCCCTTTGCGCTGCCAGCAAATTTACCTTTAGGCTGACGCTCACGGATTGCAACAGAATCAATTTGGTAATCTTGCATTAGTTTTGCAAAATCGAATTGAAATTTACGCATTACTTCAGTGTCGTTACCGTTACCTAAGGTAAAGCGTGTTTGGCGCACATCGCGAATATCAAATACGTCATTATCTTTACTTAAAATACAAAGTAGTACATCACTACCGGTAATTTCTACACCACATGTTCTCATGTCTATTCTCTAAAATAACTTAATTACGCAGTATTATACGCAACACACATTAAAATGCGAGTGTAGGTATAGTTGTAGGTGCGTAATTAGTGCGTTGATGCTTTTATATTTTAATGAAATGATTTTTTTTGCTCTAAAAGTTACATTTTGTGCTCAAAACGGGTGGATTTCACCCCTTAAAACTTGTAATTAAATGCGCAGCACGCGACAATATATCTTTGTAGTTGAATAGACTCTGCATCTACATTTATTAGTCAATGCTTATTCGTAAAAGCGTTGTCGAGTCATTCTCATTTAATTTATTAAAAATACACGTGATACATTGTAGGTGTCACCACTGTAGCAAGGATTTATAATGCCAGTTATTACTCTTCCAGACGGAAGTCAACGTAGTTTTGAAAACCCTGTAAGCACGCTTGATGTTGCAAACGATATTGGCCCTGGTTTAGCTAAAGCGACCATTGCGGGTCGTGTTAATGGCGACCGTGTTGATGCATGTGATTTAATTAGTGAAGACTCTCGTCTTGAGATCATTACCGCTAAAGACGATGACGGCCTTGAAATCATTCGTCACTCTTGTGCTCACTTAATTGGTCATGCAGTTAAGCAACTTTTCCCAGACGCAAAAATGGCAATTGGTCCTACCATTGATAACGGTTTTTACTACGATATCGATATGGAACATTCATTATCACAAGATGATCTTGAAGCAATTGAAAAGCGTATGTTGCAACTTGCAAAAACCAACTACGACGTAGTGAAAAAAACAGTAAGCTGGCAAGAAGCACGCGATACATTTGAAGCGCGTGGCGAAACATACAAAATAGAAATTCTGGACGAAAACATCGCTAAAGATGACCGCCCAGGATTATATCATCACGAAGAATATGTAGACATGTGTCGTGGACCTCACGTTCCTAACATGAAATTTTGCCAAAACTTCAAAATAATGAAAGTTGCGGGTGCATATTGGCGTGGTGATTCAGAAAACAAAATGCTACAACGCATTTACGGCACAGCGTGGGGCGATAAAAAGCAACTTAAAGCGTATTTAAAACGCCTTGAAGAAGCTGAAAAACGCGATCACCGCCGTATTGGTAAAGCGCTTGATTTATGGCATTGGCAAGAAGAAGCGCCAGGCATGGTATTTTGGCACAACGATGGTTGGAGCATTTACCGCGAGCTTGAAGAATTTGTACGTGAAAAGTTACGCGAATATGAGTACGAAGAAGTAAAAGGTCCAATGATGATGGACCGTTCACTTTGGGAAAAATCAGGTCACTGGGAAAAATATTCAGAAGCAATGTTTACCACTGAGTCTGAAAAGCGTGAATACGCGATTAAACCAATGAACTGCCCAGGACATGTGCAGATCTTTAACCAGGGTTTAAAATCGTACCGTGATTTACCACTTCGTATGGCTGAATTTGGTTGTTGTCATCGTAATGAGCCATCAGGTGCACTACACGGTTTAATGCGTGTACGTGGCTTTACACAAGATGATGCTCACATTTTCTGTACCGAAGAGCAGATAATGGACGAAGTTTCAGCGTGTATTAAGATGGTTTATGATACATATGAAACATTCGGATTTGAGAAGATTGTAGTTAAGCTATCTACTCGCCCAGAACAACGCATTGGTGAAGACCATATGTGGGATAAAGCAGAGCTTGCTTTAGCTGAAGCACTTAAGCTAAACGATATTGAATTTGATTATCTTCCGGGTGAAGGCGCGTTTTATGGTCCAAAGATTGAATTTACTTTATACGATTGTTTAGACAGAGCGTGGCAGTGTGGTACAGTGCAATTAGACTTTGCATTACCGGGTCGTTTAGGCGCTACTTATGTAGCAGAAAATAACGAACGTCGTACACCTGTAATGATACATCGTGCTATTTTAGGTTCTATTGAACGCTTTATTGGCATTTTAACTGAAGAGTACGCTGGTTTATTCCCGACGTGGCTTGCGCCAAAGCAAGTGGTAATTATGAATATTACCGATAAACAGGCTCCTTATGTTAAAGAAGTAGTACAAAAATTAAATAAACTTGGAATTAGAGCCGCTGCTGACTTGAGAAATGAGAAGATTGGCTTTAAAATCCGTGAGCATACACTGAAGCGTATTCCATACTTGCTTGTTGTTGGCGATAAAGAAGTTGAACAACAAGAAGTAGCAGTGCGTACTCGCACAGGTGAAGACCTAGGCAAATTTAATGTCGATGATTTTGTAGCTAAAATTAGCGAAGAAATTAAAAATCGACAGTAAAAATCGAGCGTGTAAGGCATTAACAAACAGCCAATTACACGCTTATATTATTGATATTCTTGGAGGAACGTACTATTAGAGGCGGCAAGAAAGGGCAACAAACAGCTCAAAAAAATCGTATTAACGAAGAAATTACAGCGCAAGAAGTTCGTTTAATTGACATTGAAGGCGAACAAGCTGGAATTCAGTCATTACAAGACGCGCAAACTATGGCCGATGCAGCGGGTGTTGATCTTGTTGAGATCAGTCCAAACGCTGAGCCGCCTGTTTGTAGAATCATGGATTACGGTAAGTTCATCTTTGAAAAAAGCAAAGAACTAAAAGAGCAGAAGAAGAAGCAAAAGCAAATCCAGATAAAAGAAATCAAATTCCGTCCTGGTACGGATGAAGGTGATTATCAGGTTAAGCTTCGCAACTTACGTAAGTTCTTAGAAGCTGGCGATAAAGCTAAGATTACTATCCGCTTCCGTGGTCGTGAAATGGCTCACCAAGAAATTGGTATAGAATTATTAAACCGTATCAAAGCCGATTTAGAAGAACTTGCAGTAGTCGAGTCTTTCCCAAATCGTGTTGAAGGTCGCCAAATGGTTATGATGATGGCGCCTGTTGCTAAAAAATAATTTTTAAGCGATAATACGCACCGAAATTAGCTCAGGTCTGCAAGTAATATGCGAATATTCACCTGAGTTAACCGGTATTAAAGTAAGATTGCGGCATTTATGCTGGGTCTTCACCGGAACATGGCAGTAAGTTAGGCCTAAAAGTGGAGCTATAGAAATATATCTCACGCCTGCTTACTAATTTAAAAGCAATACAATTTGGAGTTATTGCAATGGCTTATAAGCTAAAAAGTCACAGTGGCGCTGCTAAGCGTTTCAAAAAGACTGCTTCTGGCGGTTTCAAGCGTAAACAAGCGCATCTTCGTCATATTCTGACTAAGAAAACTTCTAAGCGTAAGTTACACCTACGTCCTAAGATGATGGTTCATAAAAATGACCATGGTCTAGTTTCACGTATGTTACCGTTCGCTTAATAGGGGTTTTTAGAAATGGCAAGAGTTAAACGCGGCGTTGTCGCACGTGCACGTCACAAAAAAGTTTTAAAACAAGCAAAAGGTTACTACGGAGCACGTTCACGTGTTTACCGCGTAGCTTTCCAGGCTGTTACTAAAGCGGGTCAATACGCTTACCGTGACCGTCGTGCGAAGAAACGTACTTTCCGTCAATTATGGATTGCACGTATCAATGCTGCTTCACGTCAAAATGGTCTGTCTTACAGCCGTTTTATCAATGGTCTTAAAAAGACATCTGTAGAAATCGATCGTAAGATCCTTGCAGATATCGCTGTTTATGATCAAGTTGCATTCGCAGCGCTTGTAGAAAAAGCAAAAGAAGGCCTAGCCGCTTAAGCTTTTTCATATAAGTATTAAAAAAGGAGCCTATGGCTCCTTTTTTTGTGCCTGTAATTTAATAACTTACACTTTTTTATAGCTGAGCTAAATCGGCTTTTTCAAATTAATACCCATCTGCTTATATTAGCTCTATTTATCGATAAAAAGATACGTTAGAGCAGGGCGAAATTCACTATTTAGTTGTTCTTGGCAATTGCTCCATCATTACTCACTCTCCTGGATCCATGCAGACGTATATCAGACATTTTTGGCGCTGTTAGCGTCAGATGTAATCCTTTAAATTGATTAAGTATTTTTACGAGTTGGTATAAATAGTAATGTAATGAATTACTGTACATTAATAACGTTATATAGCCTTAAAAGACAGGTGTGAATGAGTGACATGTAATTGGCTGCATTTTTTTGTTGAATCACCGCAGTTTCCTCATTATAAAAAATTTAGTTGATATAATTTATATAATTAAGGCGTTTGTTAGAGAATTTTATGTTTGCAAGTTTACTAGTTTTATCTGCAAGTGTGGCGTATGACGCACACTTACCTCCATTAATTAAGTGGCAGGGGAAAAGCGTAGAGCTTTTACAAAAACAAGGGCCGTTAACTACTGATTTTGAGTTGTCAGCAGGTGAAGCGTCGCCAGATTATGCAAATACAATGGCATTTGTAGATAGATTAGTTGCTGCAAACCCTACTCAGTTTCAATCTCAAACCATTGGCTATAGTAATAGCAAGCGTGCAATAAAAATGTTGATTGCCAGTGAACAAGGTTTTTTTGAAGCAAGGCAAATGGCTAATAGCACTAAGCCAACTATTTTTATTCAGGCAGGAATACATTCTGGTGAAATAGACGGTAAAGATGCCATGTTTATGTTACTCAGAGATATAGCGACGGGTAAGCGCCGTGACATTTTAAAAAAGGTAAATATATTATTTATTCCTATATTAAATGTAGATGGACACGAACGTAGTAGTGCATTCAATCGCATCAATCAACGGGGCCCTACAAAAATGGGCTTTAGAACAAATGCTAATAACCTTAATTTAAATCGCGATTTTACTAAATTAGATACCCCAGAAGTTAGAAGTGTTTTAAAGGTTATTAACGACTACAACCCAAATTTATACATTGATGTACACGTAACCGACGGCGCAGATTACCAATACGATGTGACTTATGGCTACAATCCGGTATTTTCAAGCGAGTCGCCTGCGGTATCTGATGCACTAAACCAGTTTTTTAAGCCTCTGATTGACGATACGCTAGCTAAGCAAGGGCACATGCCAGGGCCACTTGTTTTTGTTATGGACAAGCGCGACTTTAAAAAAGGATTAGCGGGATGGGTTGCTACGCCGCGCTTTTCAAATGGTTGGGGTGATTTAAAGTCATTACCGACTATTTTAGTTGAAAATCATTCATTGAAGCCTTACAAGCAACGTGTATTAGGAACTTACGTATTTTTAGATGGTGCTATTACTGCGCTATCAAAGCACAGTCATGAATTAGCTAATGCAGTAAAAAAAGAACAGGAATTTGTTCCTAAACAGTTAATAGTAAAGCGTGGCTATTCCAAGCAAGCTGATACGATTGCGCAGTTTAAAGGTATTGAGTATTCATCAAGTATGAATGCGCTCTCAGGCCAAAATGAAGTGAAGTATTTGGGTAAAGTACATACATATACCGACTTACCTATTTATTGGCAAAAAGATGTACAACATACAGTTGAAGTACCTAAAGCTTTTTTTATTCCGCCCGTATATCGCAATATTATTAAGAAACTAAAGTTACATGGTGTCTCTATTAATAAGCTTGAAGGGGCAAACACACAGCCTTTAAAAGTAGCAAAGGTGGCAGACTACACGTTTGATAAAGCGCCATTTGAAGGCCGTTTTAGAGTGTCAGCAAGTTTTGATTATGTCCCTGCAATAAATGTAGATTTAGATGGTTGGTATCAAGTCAATACTCAACAAAAAGCAGGTGAGCTTGCCGTGCATTTATTGCATCCTGAAGCACCAGATTCGTTTTTTGCATGGGGGGAATTTAATACTATTTTTCAGCGTACTGAGTACATGGAAAACTATGCACTAATTCCGTTTGCACGCCAAATGCTAAAAGACAATCCAAAGCTAGCGCTTAAGTTTGATGAAAAGCTTAAAGATAAATCGTTCGCAAGCGACGCTGATGCGAGATTAAACTGGTTATATGAGCAAAGTCCATTTTATGATCAAGCGTACTTAAAGTACCCAATATTGATGTCATTTGAAGAAGAAGTTGTTATACCGGATCAAAAAAGTAAAGAAATCTAATATGCAAATTATAACCATACCCGTCACTGCATTTGCACAAAATAGTCGTATTATTTGGTGTAGTGAAACTAAACAAGCCGTAGTCATAGACCCAGGTGGCGACCCTGATAAAATAGTAGCTGCCCTTAATGAGCATAAACTAGAATTAAGTGCTATTTGGTTAACGCACGGGCATTTAGATCATGTGGGTGGGGCTGATATTTTACGTAATCAATTTAACGTACAAATTATTGGCCCACAAAAAGATGAGTACTTCTGGTTTGAAAACTTACCTATGCAAGCACAAATGTTCGGGTTTAAACCCATTGAGCCTTTTTATCCGGATATTTGGCTAAACTATAACGACACCGTGAGCGTAGGTAAACTTAGCTTTTTAGTGAAGCATTGCCCAGGGCATACACCTGGTCATATTGTGTTTTATCAACAAGACAATGAATGTGTTATTGTAGGTGATGTTATTTTTAAAGGCTCAGTAGGGCGAACTGATTTCCCTAAGGGGAACAGCGAACAACTTATAGAGTCGATTAAGACGCATATTCTAACCTTACCTGATAATACTAAAATATTGGCAGGGCATGGGAGCGACACTACGGTTGGATTTGAAAAACAAACAAATCCTTTTGTGAGTGGTAAGTTTGGTTAAGTTACTTATTTGAAGTTTGGCAAACTGCATAAAAATTAAAAATAAGCAGACTGAGTTTTAAAATGGTTGTATAATTTAACCAGTTTATTTGATAAATAAGAAATAAAATGTCTCTAAATCACGTAGATCGCCAAATATTGGCACTTTTACAACAAGATGCTAGTTTATCAACCGCAGAAATTGCTGATAAAGTAGGCTTGTCTCAATCTCCATGCTGGCGTCGAATTGCCAAGCTAGAGCAAGATGGTTATATAAAAAGCAAAGTGGCTCTTTTAGATGAGAAAAAACTTGGCTTTGATATGCTTGTATATGCACATGTGCGTTTATCAAATCACGGTAAAAAGAACCTTGCTGAATTTGAAAAACTTATAATGAGTTATGATCAAGTAACAGAGTGTTACACCATGGCTGGAACAATGGACTTTATGCTACGCATAATTTCACAAGGCATAGAAGGTTATGAGCACTTTGTACGCGATAATTTACTAAGCTTAGAATATGTACAAGAAGTACATTCTAATGTAACAATGACATGTGTAAAACGTAGTACTTCCCTCCCTTTATAAAAGCACTTCTTTTAAAAGCTAAACCTCTTTTAGTTTAGTTTAACCACATAATGACAATTGTTAACTGAGCGCTAATTTGGTAGAATTTAGCGCTTTTTTTGATACCCATTACACCATTTGAGGAACTCAATGTTTAACTTACTCAGTAGGGCGCCTAGCTCTGCTAAAAACGATATTCTATCTGGATTAACTGTGGCGCTAGCCTTAGTTCCAGAAGCTGTTGCGTTTGCCTTTGTTGCAAATGTAGAACCTTTAGTTGGTCTATATGCCGCGTTTATCGTTGGTTTAATTACGGCTATATTTGGTGGCCGCCCTGGTATGATTTCAGGTGCAACCGGTGCACTAGCTGTTGTTATGGTAAGTTTAGTGCTTGATCATGGTGTTGAGTATTTATTTGCGACCGTATTGCTCATGGGCATACTGCAGATACTCGCGGGTGTATTTAAACTCGGTAAGTTTATCCGCATGGTTCCTCATCCGGTAATGCTTGGTTTTGTAAACGGCTTAGCTATTGTTATTTTTCTCGCTCAGTTAGGACAATTTAAAGTGCCTGATGGTATGGGCGGACAAGAATGGATGACGGGTAACCCGTTATATATTATGCTTGGTTTAGTGGCTTTAACGATGGCTATTATTCAGTTTTTACCTAAACTAACAACGGCTGTACCCTCTACATTAGTCGCTATTATTACAGTGACCGCTTTAGTTATTGGTTTGGACTTAGAAGCGCATACCGTAGTTGATTTCTTAAAAGGAATGACAGGCGACGAAGCTGCAACAATTGCAGGCGGTTTACCTCAATTTCATATTCCTATGGTACCGTTTACTTTCGAAACGCTACAAATTATTTTTCCTTATGCACTTATTTTAGCGGCTATTGGTTTAATTGAATCATTATTAACGCTTAGCTTAATTGACGAGATTACAGAAACTCGTGGTCATAGTAATAAAGAGTGTATAGGCCAAGGCGCTGCAAATATTACTTGTGGTATGTTTGGTGCGATGGGTGGTTGTGCAATGATTGGTCAATCAATGATCAACATTAACTCAGGTGGTCGTTCTCGCTTATCGGGTATAAGTGCTGCATTGATGTTGCTTGCGTTCATCATATTCGCTTCAAGCTTAATTGAGATGATCCCACTAGCTGCACTTGTTGGTGTTATGTTTATGGTTGTATTAGGTACGTTTGAATGGGCCAGCTTTAAAATGATGAAGCGTGTGCCTCTATCAGACGCGTTCGTAATAGTACTTGTATCGGGTGTGACGGTTATTACCGATTTAGCGATTGCAGTATGTGTAGGTGTTATTGTATCTGCATTAGTATTTGCTTGGCAGCATGCTAAGCACATATACACAACTAACTATATTGATGAAGAAGGCGCTAAAGTATATGAGTTACATGGCCCGCTTTTCTTTGGTTCAGTTAAAAACTTTGCAGAGTTATTTGATGTTAAAAATGACCCTAAAAATGTAATTGTTGAATTTAAGCATAGCCGCGTATCTGATCACAGTGCAATAGAAGCAATTGACACACTTGCTGATAAGTACACAAAAGCAGGTAAACAACTTCACTTACGTCACTTAAGTAAAGACTGTACGCAGTTGTTGCATAAAGCACGTGATTTGGTTGAAGTGAATGTGATTGAAGATCCAACATACAAAGTAGCATCAGACAAACTAGCTTAATTTACACAAAGCTATTTATATTTAAAAAGCGAAAGGTGAATCACCTTTCGCTTTTTTAGTGTATCTACTATTTGTTTGCGGTAAGACTATTAAAAAGCAAGGTAGGCTGTAGTGCTATGCAAACTCATAAATCTATATAATAAGACTATCTAATTTTATTAAAATTAGCCCTACATAGGTAAAAATAACAAAGAATAACAAGCGCCTATTTTATGGAATTAGTCTTTAACTATACGGAGTAAACATCTATTTTGAACTGGCAATCTTTAGTCGATAACAGACAACGCTTTTTTTGGCTTTTGCAAATTGCAGGCTGGATTGGTTATGCGTTAGTAAATTATATTGGCTCTAAAGTATTTGAAATGCGTGATATATACGTATTTGTTATTTTATTGAATGCTTACGCTGGTTGTTTGATGACAGTGCCGCTTAGGTATATTTACCGTAAAATTTGGAATGCCTCGCCTTGGGTATTAATGATTGTAGTATTTGGTGCCTCTTATATAACGGGCACTCTATGGGCTGTCGTTCAAAAATTTAATCTATGGGAGATATACCGCCATGGTTATAGACCAGAGGAGTGGTTTTATTACCTGCAGCAAGGCTTAGATTCTGTATATATTATTTTATGTTGGAGTGGTTTGTACTTTGGCGTTAAATATTATCAGTTATTACAAAGTGAGCGACAAAAAGCGTTAAAGGCCACAACTATGGCACACGAAGCGCAATTAAAAATGCTTAGGTATCAGCTTAATCCCCATTTTTTATTCAATACACTTAACGCTATTTCTACTTTAATTTTGGTTAAAGAAAACAAAGATGCTAACTTAATGGTAGCAAGGCTAAGTGACTTTCTACGTTATACATTAAATACCGATCCAATAAAGAAAGTACCGCTAGAGCAAGAGTTACATGCGCTCATGCTTTACTTAGAAATAGAACGTGTACGTTTTGATGAGCGATTAAAGGTAAATGTAGATATAAGCGAGCAAGCTAAAGAGGCTTTAGTACCGAGCTTAATTTTGCAACCTATTATAGAAAACGCGATTAAATATGCTATTGCCCATCTAACAGAAGGTGGAGTAATTGATATAAAAGCACAGGTATTTGCGAATGAGTTATTACTAGAAGTGGGCGACAACGGCCCAGGTACTGACATACTCGATGGCCAATTAGTTAACGCTCAAGGCGTAGGTGTCGCTAATACCAAAGATAGATTAAAAACGTTGTATGAAAATAATTATTCGTTTGTATTATCACATAATACGCCAAGTGGATTAAAAGTTAATCTGCGAGTACCTTTTGAGAAGGCTGTGAAAAATGACTAAAATAAAAACACTCATTGTTGATGATGAACCGTTAGCACGAAAAGGTTTAGCGGTAAGGCTCGAAGAATACTCTGATATTGAAGTAATTAAATTGTGTAGTTCAGGCGCTGATGCAATTGAAATGTGTCAAAGCGAGAAAATTGATTTGGTTTTTTTAGATATTCAAATGCCAGGTATGAATGGCTTTGAAGTAGCAAGAGCCCTTAGCGAAAGCTCAAAAGCATTACCAGCGATTGTATTTGTAACGGCCTTTGATCAGTTTGCTGTAAAAGCGTTTGAAATTCATGCTCTCGATTACATTTTAAAACCCGTTGATGATAACAGACTAAAACAGGCGGTAGAAAAAGTGCATACCTACTTAAAAACGCAGCAAGACAACGCCCATAAGAAAAAACTAGCGAGTTTTGTAGCCGGTATTACTGGTAACAATTGCGAAGAAATACTTAAAAAATTAGCCACTGGCGATATGCTAACAGACAGACGTTACCCAGAATCGCTTGCTGTAAAAGAGCAGGGTGAAATTATACGGGTACCTGTAGCGACTATCCAATGGGTTGATGCAGCAGGTGACTATATGTGTTTACACTGTGAAGACGGACAAACGCATATTCTACGTAAAACAATGAAAGAGCTTGAGCAAGAGCTCGACCCTCAGTTATTTGTGCGTGTGCACCGCAGCGCAATAGTAAATACAAAACAAATTAGTAAACTGGTTACACAAGTAAGTGGTGAGTATTTATTAGTACTTGAAAATGGCCAAGAATTAAAAGTGAGCCGTAGCTACCGAGATAAGGTTAAAGCGGCGTTAGCAAGTTAAGGCTAACGCTTTTATTACAGACACAAAAAATGCGAGCTAAGCTCGCATTTTTTATATTCGGCGTTTAATTACGCAACAGTTACAATTTTCATTGTGTTAGTTGCGCCCACAGTTTCCATTGAGTCACCGTGAGTAATAATTACTGTATCGCCAGACTGTAAAGACCCTTGAGAAACTAAAGTATCAAGCGCGGCTTTTACCATACCGTCTTTTTCAGTTTTTGTAGAATCAAAAAATACTGGGTAAACACCACGATAAAGTGCTGTTTGACCTAATGTACTCGCATGACGTGAAAGCGAGTAGATTGGTAAGCCTGAGCTGATACGCGACATTAATTTAGCCGTACTACCAGATTCAGTAAGTGTGATAATTGCTTTAACAGAATCTAAGTGATTAGCTGCATACATAGCAGAAAGCGCAATTGATTCAGCATTGTTAGAAAAGCGACTATCTAAACGGTGTTTAGAAACGTGCGTTTCTTTTTGCGATTCAGCACCTAAACAAACGCGTGCCATAGTCGCAACTGTTTCTTCAGGATAATCACCTGCAGCTGTTTCAGCTGAAAGCATTACAGCATCTGTTCCATCAAGAACAGCATTTGCAACATCCATAACTTCTGCACGTGTAGGCATAGGGTTATCGATCATCGATTCCATCATTTGCGTTGCGGTTACTACAGTACGGTTTAATGAACGAGCACGACGAATAATTAGTTTTTGCTTGCCCATAAGAGCAGCATCACCAATTTCAACACCTAAATCACCACGAGCAACCATTACAGCGTCAGACGCTAAAATGATGTCATCAACAGCTTCTTGGGTTTCAACGGCTTCAGCACGTTCAATTTTAGCAAGTAACTGTGCTTTTGAACCAGCAGCTTCAGCAAGTGAGCGTACGTAGCGCATATCGTCGCCACTACGTGGGAATGATACGGCAATGTAATCTACGTCAATTTCAGCGGCAGTTATTAAATCTTCTTTGTCTTTTTCAGTAAATGCTGGAGCAGTTAAGCCACCACCTAAACGGTTAATACCTTTATTGTTAGATAAAACACCGCCAACAGTGACTGTACAATGCACTAAATGCCCAGCTACTTCATCAACACTTAATTGAATAAGGCCGTCATTTAGAAGTAGTAAATCGTTAGGGCTTACATCGTTAGGTAATTCTTTATAATCAATACCTACAGAGTTTATGTCGCCTTCGCCTTTTTCCATTTTTGCATCAAGGGTAAATTTTGCACCCACAGCAAGCGTTACTTTACCTTCTTTAAAAGTAGAAACGCGGATTTTAGGGCCTTGAAGGTCAGCAAGGATAGCAATATGCTTGCCTAATCTTTTTGCAATATCGCGTACAGCTTGTGCACGGTCTTTATGATCTTGGGCAACACCATGTGAGAAGTTTAAACGTACTACATTAGCCCCAGCGATAATAATTTTTTCTAAGTTGTTATCTCTATCGGTAGCAGGTCCAAGGGTAGCGACTATTTTCGTGCGTCTTAGCATCAATTTCTCCTGTTTGCTTGGTGAAAGCATGTTGACGTTATTTTGTTGACTTAAAATATCTATATTAGAATAAAATATTTTAGTTATGTGCAAACTTCAAAGGTTTGCCACTATTTTATACAAAACTATTGTGTCATCATTATGACACCGGTGTCAGAATGCGTCAATGATCTTAATTTCAATTAGCTTTGCTTTTAGTCACCCCGAGACCATTGATGTTTGATATAATTACGTAGCTTATTTATCTGTAATAAAAAAGCATGTTGTATTGACTCATAATTAGTATTTTATGACTGTATGAGTATAATGCACGCGGTATTATTTAATTTATACACTGAATTTTCTAACCAAATAGTTGTTACCGAGGAGGACACTAGATGCAAGTTGCATTAGTAGGGTTAGGCGTTATGGGAAAAAATCTTGCCCTAAACTTGATTGAAAAAGGGATAACGCTAGTCGCTTATGACAAAAACCCACATGCGGGTGAAGAGTTACTAAGTTGTGCTAAATCTCAAGGCATGGCTGATAGGCTTCATATTGTCTCTGATTTAAGAGACATGGTAAGGCGTTTAGAGGCACCTCGTTCTATTTTATTACTTGTTCCTGCTGGTGAGTTAGTTGATACAGTTTGTAATGAACTTGTAGAGGCCGGCGTTAACTGTGACGATATGATTGTCGATTGCGGTAATAGTAATTATAAAGACGGTATAACGCGTAAACTTAAATACCAAAATAAATTTGAATTTGCCACTATGGGAATTTCTGGCGGTGCAGAAGGCGCTCGCCATGGTCCTGCAATGATGGCAAGTGGTTCTGAGGGTGGTTGGGAACGTATTGAGCCATGGTTTGAAAAAGTAGCTGCTAGCTATAATGGCGACTCGTGTTTTGCACGTGTTGGTCAATCAGCAAGTGGTCATTTTGTAAAAATGGTTCACAACGGTATTGAATACGCACTTATGCAACTTATTGCAGAAGTGTACCAATTACTTCGTTTAGGCACTAATCGTTCTCCAAAAGAAGTGGCTGAGATATTTAATGACTGGTCAGAAGGTCAATTAAATAGCTACTTACTGTCTATTTCTAGCCACATATTGTCACTTGAAAATCATAATAATGTACCGCTTGCGGACTTAATTGATAATAAAGTTGGCGCTAAAGGTACTGGTCTTTGGACTGCGCAAAATGCACTAGAACTTGGTATTGCAGTTCCTTCACTTGTTGCTGCTGTACAAGCTCGTCATTTAACTAATGCATGTAATACAACGGCTGCACAAGAGATGACGTATGCATCTAAATCAACTAACAATGTTGAAATTGATTTAGAAGAGCTAAAAGAAGCGTTCTTACTTGCAAGCTTACTAGCGTATCGCCAAGGTTTAGCGTTAATTAAAGGTGCATCACGTACTCATCAGTGGAAAGTTGATTTATCTAAAACGCTTCAAACGTGGCGTGCTGGTTGTATTATTCGTGCTGACTACCTTGATAGCGTTGCACAAGGTGTTGAATTTATTGATACCCTTGAGAAAGAGTCTAACTCTTTGCGCAAAATTACCGGCCAAGCAATAATGACTGGTTTAGCATTCCCTGTATTGGGTGCTACACAAACGTATTTAGCAACATTAACCACACCGAGTAATGGGCATTTAGTTCAAGCCCAGCGTGATTACTTTGGTGAGCACGGCGTTAAAACCCATAGCGGTGAAACATGCCATTTAACTGACCTAGTAGATATCGACGCTAAAGTTAGGTAATAAACAGTTGTTTAAAACGATAAAGGCACGCTATTTAGCGTGCCTTTTGTATTTTAGGCGCTGTGAGATTTAACGGCTTAATTCACCACGTAAATTGTCTTGCATTAAATGACGAATCGTCTCTACTTCTAGCTTTTGGCTAAATAAATAATGTAATTTAGTTAAACACGCTTCAAGGGTCATATCGTATCCACTAATAACACCAATATTTAACAGTGCATTACCCGTTGCATAGCCGCCCATATTTACATGGCCTTTTAAGCACTGGGTTAAATTAACAATAACGACGCCACGTTTACTTGCCTCTTCAAGTATTGATAAAAAGTTAGGATCTTGCGGTGCATTACCTACACCAAAACTAAGCAACACCAGGGCTTTAATATTGCCGTTAACTAAGCTTTTAACCACTTCTTGACTAATACCAGGGTATAAATAAAGCACACCAATGGGTTGAGGTGTAATAGGGGTAACTTGCAGCTCATTTTCAACATAAGGACTAAGTTGGCCTTTAATAAGTTGAATACTAATACCCGATAACGCTAAGGGGTCAAGATTAGGCGACGCAAATGCATTAAATCCATCGGCGTGGGCTTTAGTTGCTCTGTTACCTCTAAACAGTTGGTTATTAAAAAATAGACTTACTTCTGCAATTGGATAATTTGCCGCTAAATACATTGCATTCAGAAGGTTTACTTGACCATCTGAGCGTAATTGAGAAAGCGGAATTTGTGAGCCAGTTACAATTACAGGTTTAGTTAGATTTTCGAACATAAACGATAGTGCTGAGGCTGTATACGCCATTGTATCGGTGCCATGAAGCACAACAAAACCATCATAATCTTGGTATTTGTTTTTAATGTCATCAGCAATAAGTTGCCAATGCTCAGGAGACATATCTGAAGAATCTATAAGAGGGCAGTATTCGTGAATATCAAACAAAGGCATTTCATCACGGTTAAACTCTGCGTTGTTTACTACGGTTTCTGTTAAAAAACCTTCAGCAGGAATATAACCTCGACTCGATTTTTTCATACCTATAGTACCGCCAGTATAAGCGATATAAATGCGTTTACGTTTCATAAAAAAAGCCCAGTAAAAAAACTGGGCTTAGTATAACGTTAAGTAACTTTAAATACAGCTGATTAGGTAAAGCTATGCACTTTTATTGTGCAACGTTACACACTAAACAGCGTGCATATACACCTTGTGGATCGTTGTAATCTTTAAGGTTTTCAACTTCAGTACTTAATTGGTTAATAACGCTTTGCAAGTTAGCTTGCGTTGCTAACACAGATGTTTTTTGTGTTTGTAAACCAAGCATCGATTTAATAGACGCGTTACCAAAAATGTTTTGAATCATTTTTTCTTGCGAGCTTAAATCTTGTTTAATGGTTTTAACTTCATAGTGATTAAGTTTTGCAAGTGCTGCGGCTGCTTTTATAGCATCTTGTTTATCACCAAGTTTGTCTACTAAACCCAGTTCAAGTGCTTGAGATGCAATCCATACGCGGCCTTGGGCAATTTTATCAACTTGCTCAGGCGTCATATTACGGGCATCAGCGACAACATTTAAAAAGCGACCGTATGCTTCTTCAACGCTCATCTGAATTACTTGACCCATTTTTTCGTTTAGGGGACGAGTGATAGAAAAACCAGCCATTTCGGTTGTTGCAACGCCATCTGAATAAACACCAATTTTAGATAAGGTTTTTTCAAATGTCATAAACGTACCAAATACACCAATTGAACCTGTAATAGTACTCGGTGCTGCCCAGATTTCGTTTGCAGCAGAGGCAATCCAATAACCACCTGATGCAGCTACAGAGCTCATAGAGGCAATAACAGGCTTACCAGCAGCTTTAAGCGCTAATACTTCTGCACGAATAACTTCAGAGGCAAACATACTACCGCCACCTGAATCAATGCGCAGTACAACCGCTTTAACTTTGTCATCAAGGCGTGCTTTACGAAGTAGGGCTGCTGTAGAGTCGCCACCAATTTCGCCAGCTTTACGTTCACCATCCACAATTGTACCTTTAGCAACTACAACGGCGACTTTTTCGGTAATAGGGTTATCAAATTCAATCGGTGGTTTAACCAAGCTTAAGTATTCACGAAATGAAACTTGCTTAAATGTTTTGCCATCTTCTTGTGCGCCAACTAAATCAATTAATTGTTTGCGAACTTGTTGATTTGTTTTTAAAGAATCAACCCACTGGTGGTCAAGTGCATATTTACCTGCATCGCCATCTGCAGCTTTCATTTTTTCAAGATATACGTCCATTGTCTCGTCGAAATTTGACTCATCAAATGGGCGAACCGCAGCAACATCTTGTTTGTATTCGCTCCAAAGAGCGCCTAACCAAACACGGTTAGCTTCTTTGGCTGCTTCAGACATGTCGTTACGAATGAAAGGTTCTACTGCTGACTTAAATGTACCAACACGGAAAATATGCTGCGTTACTTCAAGCTTTTCAAGTGCATCTTTAAAGTAAAGCGGATACATGCCGTAACCTTCAATACCTACGCTACCGTATGGGTGCATAGCTATTTCATCAGCATGTGATGCAATATAGTATTGTGCTTGGGTATAGTAATAACCCGATGCAATCACTTTTTTGCCAGCTTGTTTAAATGCATCAATAGCATTGGTAATTTGCTTAAGTTTGTTTAAATGCGCTTTAGGCATTTCTTGTAAATCAAGCAGCATCACCGTAATGCGATCGTCTTTAGTCGCTTCGTTTATTACTTCAACAATATCGTCGAGTAATATTTCGCTTGGCGCTTCAGAACCAGAAGTTGCATCACTAATTGCAGCTTCGACCGGATCTATGTATGTTTTTTCTTCAACAATAGGGCCATTTAGGTTAAGCCTAAGCACAGAGCCATTTTCAACTATTATTTTATCGTCGTCACTTGAGAGTGACACTAAGAAAACAATTACCAGTAATAAAAACAGAATGTTGAGTATTAAACGACGAGAAAAGTTAATCCCAGCCCAAATACCTTTAAATACCTTTGCTATCAAAATAGCTCCTTAATTTGGTACAGTTAATACATTAGTTCCATCTTAGCCTAGAATAAAAATAAATTTAACTGCTAAATCGTAACGAAGTGTTTATGAGGTGCTATTAATACATGTTTTTATGGCTTTTTTTAATTAAATGAAGGCACATATTGCTTATTACTTGCCATTAAAGCAGAATTAGCTAATGTATACAGGTTAGACCAGTTAACGGGGCACAAGATGTTAGAACAACAATTACAACTAAAACACACACAATTACGTAACCGCTTAGTGATGGGCTCAATGCATACAGGCCTTGAAGAGGGATGGCATAACCGCAAACGCTTACGTGCATTTTATGAAGCACGTGCAAAAGGCGGTACCGCAATGTTAATTACGGGCGGATACAGCCCTAATTTACGTGGCAAATTAACACCTATTTCATCTTCATTTAATAGTTATTACGATGTATTTAAGCACCGCGCTTACACAGATGCTGTGCATAAACACGGCGGAAAAATTTGTTTGCAATTATTACACGCTGGACGTTATGCGTACCATCCATTCAATCAAGCACCAAGTGCAATAAAAGCACCTATTAATCCTTATAAACCTAAAGCGATGTCGCTTGGCTCGATTAAGAAAACAATTAAAGACTTTGCGCACTCTGCCTATATGGCTGAAAAAGCTGGCTACGATGGCGTTGAAGTTATGGGTTCTGAAGGGTATTTGATTAATGAGTTTATGGCGCCGCACACCAATAAACGTGAAGATGAATTTGGTGGCAGCCTAGAAAATAGAATGCGACTTGCGCTTGAAATAGTTAAAGCTGTAAGAGCAAAAGTATCTGAGCAATTCTTAATCATTTTTAGATTGTCGGTTATTGATTTAATCCCAAACGGTTCAACACCAGAGGAAGTTGTCATACAAGCTACCGAGCTTGAAAAAGCGGGTGTTGATATATTTAACACAGGTATTGGTTGGCACGAAGCGCGTGTACCGACTATTGCGAGTATGGTGCCGCCAGGTGCATTTAAAGAAGCATCAAAACGTTTAAAAGACGTGGTGAGCGTGCCAGTTATTGCTGTTAACCGAATTAATACTCCAGAAATTGCTAACGATATTTTAAATGCAGGCGAGGCTGATTTAATTTCGATGGCAAGGCCGCTACTTGCCGATCCAGAGTTTTTTAATAAATACGCAAATAATCAATCTAAGCAAATTAATATTTGTATAGGGTGTAACCAAGGTTGTCTAGATCACGTATTTAAAAATAAACGTGCTACGTGTTTAGTTAATCCACAAGCTGCATTTGAGCTAGATTACCCGTTAGAGCAAGCAACCAAAGCTAAAAACGTATTAGTAGTCGGTGCAGGTCCCGCTGGTTTATCGGCAAGTTGTTACTTGGCTCAAAAAGGGCATAACGTCACGTTAATTGATCAAAAACCGCAAATGGGTGGCCAATTTAATTTAGCTATGCAAATACCAGGTAAAGAAGACTTTAACCATACTCTTACTTACTTCACTAATGAGCTTGAGCGATTAAAAGTAACTGTAGAGCTTGGTAAAGCTTATGACGATTCAATGCTTAAAAACTATGATGACATTGTATTTGCAACTGGCGTTAGGCCGCGTGAAGCCTCTATTAAGTGTAGCGATGATAAGCGTGTATTTGCTTATGACGAAGTTATACGCGGTGAAGTAGAGCTAGGTAAATCAATTGCTATTTTAGGTGCCGGTGGTATAGGTTTTGATATGGTTGCGTTTTTAAGCGAACATAAATCGCAAACTATTAGCGAGTTTAAAACGCAATGGGGGATTGAGTGTCAAGCCCAACCTCATAAAGACGAACGTCAATTGTATATGTTAAAACGCAGTGCGGGTCGTTTTGGTAGCGAGCTTGGTAAAACAACGGGTTGGATACATCGCCAAGTTGCTAAGCAGCATGGCGTTAAGCAAATTGCTGATTGCCAATACCAAAGCTTTGATAAAAGCGGACTAACTATTAATGTTGCTGGTGAAACTCAAGTACTGCCAGTAGACACGGTTATTGCCTGTATTGGCCAGGTTTCTAATAACGAAGTGCTAGAAAATTACACAGATAACGCAAAGGTACATGTTATAGGCGGAGCTAAACTAGCTGCAGCTATTGATGCTAAACGCGCTATTTTTGAAGCACTTCAGGTCGCTAGAAGTATTTAACCTTTGTAAATAAATTGAAATAGTTTATCAATTCATGCGGTCTTTGCTGTTTATAGTCTATAACTTAATAAACAGTGAACACACAGGATACGCATGAATAAACTAACCAATCTTTATGATGCAATATTGGGTAAACTATCATTTTTAGATGGTTTACCTGCATTGCTATTTCGCTTGATTTTAGCCCCTGTTATGATCATTGCAGGTTATAACAAACTTGCTATAAGCGGTGAGACAGAAGGTTTCTTTGATAACTTTTTAGCATCTCCAGATGTAGTTCAATGGTTTGGTAATAATGAATGGGGTTTAGGATTACCGTTTCCTGACTTACTAGCTTTTTTAGCTGGCTGGAGTGAATTTTTAGGAGGTTGGTTTTTATTACTTGGCCTTTTAACTCGCTTGGTCAGTATCCCACTTATGTTCACAATGGTTGTCGCTGCAACCTCAGTGCATTGGCATAATGGTTGGTTTGCAATAGCACCAACTAATCCAGAAACAAGTGCTGCGCAAGTGCTCGATTGGTTATCAATTCCGGGCGCTAAAGAAAGCCTTGAAAACTCACTAGAAGTACAAGACCGAATAGGTAAAATTCGTGGCTTAGTTGAAGAACACGGTTTTCCTGATTATCTATACGAAAAGGGCAAGCCGTCTATTTTAAACAACGGTATAGAATTTTCGGCAATTTATTTTGCTATGCTTCTTAGCTTGTTTTTTATGGGCGGTGGGCGTTTTGTTAGTATAGATTACTGGTTAAGGCGAAATATTGTAAAAGAATAACGTATTTAATCTACTTTACTAACGGCCGCATAGCTTAACCCTTTGCGGCCGTTTTGCATTTTAATTTCTCGGTATTTATTTTTTAAGGGTTTAAATGTTACTCTAGCGTTTTGAATTTTGAGGAATCGTTATGAACGCTATCGAGCTTTTACTTACCCGCCAATCAGACTCTAAACTAACAGAGCCGGGCCCTACGCCTGAGCAGCTCGACATAATTAAGCAAGCAGCATTACGTGTTCCTGATCATGGCTGTATAGCACCGTGGCAGTTCATTGTTGCTCAAGGTGATGCACGCAATAAACTGGGTGAAATTTACCATCAAAGTGCAGTGGCAGAGCAACAAGAAGAAAAAGTAATTAACCGTGCTAAAGAGCTTCCCCTTCGTGCGCCTATGATTGTAATAGCAATTGCTAAATATCAAGAACACCCAAAAGTTCCTCGAATAGAACAAGTACAAAGCGCAGGCTGTAGTGTATTAGCGATGCAACAAGCTGCATTTGCCCAAGGGTTAGGCGGTGTTTGGCGCACAGGCTACTTTGCACAAAGTAGCGCGGTTAAAAAAGCGCTTAACTTACATGAGCAAGATGAAATAGTAGGGTATTTATATATAGGTACACCCGAAGTCGATTGTAAAAAGTCGCCTCGCCATAAGCCAGAAAACTATTTTAGTAATTTGTGAAATAGTATGAACTTTGCGCAACTTACATAGTCATAATTCATTAAGGTTACAAAGAGTATTATTTAAAAGTTAATGACTTGGCTGTAAGAAGCGCTTGGAAGCACTAAATTTACTAAATCTTCTTCAGTTTGTTTTTTAATCGGTTGTTTTTTGATACATTATGGAAAGTCTTAATTAAAATAACGATAAAGAAGACGAAAACTATGGGAAATTTATTTTTACGTGAAAAAGAGAATTGGCTAGCATGGTCAATTTGGGGAATCATTGGTGCTTTTGTAACACTGTATGTTGCAATGAGCACAAATGCATCACACTTTATAGCCGGTTCAGCGATGGGTATGCTTGTGTTGTTAACATGGTGGATGCACCAGTCCAAACGTTTCGACTTTGGGCGTGCATTTAAAGTATGCTGCTACGTTTTATCGCTTAGTGTGCTACCTGCTTTTATGTTTGTTGTAGTACCAAGTGATGATTTAAATCGATTCGATTTAATTTTTCAAGGCGTTACCTTTACCGCACTGAGTATATTGGCTTGTTTAATCTGCTCTTGGATTGCACGTAGACCTAAACAATATTATTAATGTGTTTAACTTTAGTCCATTAACTACACTTTTATTAAAGTGAAGAGCTTAACAAAAGAACAAAGTGGGTCTATTTTATCCAATATGTTAATATTTTATATTAATTTCTATTTAGCTCTTTACAAGTTATGTATTTAGCCATATTATTCGCGCCGTGCGGAGAGATGGCAGAGTGGTCGAATGCACCGGTCTTGAAAACCGGCATGGGTTTATAGCCCATCTAGGGTTCAAATCCCTATCTCTCCACCATTATTTAAAAAAAACCGCCTTATGGGCGGTTTTTTGCTTTGTGGAGTTTCTAAATGACTAAAGCAACAAACCTACCAACCTCGCAGAAATTAATAAAACATCTTTTATTATGGACGGTATTTGGTTACTGCTATCAAAGTGCTATTAGCTTATTAGTAAAAATGGCTATAGACGCTCAACCAGAGTATCCATTAATTACCGGTTTAATTTATGGTGTTGGTTTTAATGTTTTAGCTGCCCATCTTATTACCAAATACGATAAGCATTGGCCAGTTATTGGCTCTGTTTTTATTGGTTGTATAGGGCTGCTTGTAGTGCCATTTTTACTGTTTGGCGAATCAGGATTACTAACAATGCCTCTACTTGTTGGAATTTTATTCAGTTTGCCGCTTTGTAGTTATATTGTTGGCCTAATTAAGCTAAAACTCAGCAAAAACTAGCCCCAAACGCGGTTTATTTTGTGATAGCATAGTCGCGTCTTTTAACTAACAAAACGTGAAAAACACATTATGTCAGATAATTTTACTACAGATGCTGAAAAAGCAAGTTACGGTATTGGCTTACAAATGGGTGAGCAACTTAAGTCTAATCCTTTTGAAGGCTTAAACCTAAATTCAGTATTTGAAGGCATGAAAGATGCGTACGCTGGTAGCGCATTTCAAGTTGAGATCCCTGAGATCCAAGCTGCATTTGAAAAAATAAACGAAGAGATTCAAGCTCGTCGTGAAGAAGAGTCTAAAGTACTTTCTGCAGAAGGTATTTCATTCTTAGAAGAAAACGCAAAACGTCCTGAAATCACAGTAACTGAGTCTGGTCTTCAATACGAAGTACTAGCAACTGGCGAAGGCGAAAAGCCAACAGCTGAGTCTACAGTACGTGTTGATTACCACGGTACACTTATTAACGGTACTGTGTTTGATAGCTCATACGAGCGCGGTCAACCAGCTGAATTTCCAGTTGGTGGCGTGATCAAAGGCTGGACTGAAGCATTACAAATGATGCCTGTAGGTACTAAATGGCGTATCTACGTTCCTCATGAGCTTGCTTATGGTGAACGTGGCGCAGGTGCTGCAATCGCACCTTTCTCAACGCTTGTATTTGATGTTGAGCTACACGAAATCATTTCTTAAATTAAATAAATTTTAATTTGGGAATTTAAAAAGCCGTATTCAATTTGAATACGGCTTTTTTGTGTTTGTAATTTAAGAGTTTTATACCAATTAGCTTAATTAAGTGATCTATTTTTCGCTAAGAAAATTGTGTCGGTAACAAGGCAAAAATTTCGTTGTTTAGTTGTTACCACTAATTGCTCTTGCATTGCTCTACCTCCTGCATCCATGCAGTCGTATATCAGAAATTCTTAACGCAGTTAGCGTCAGGTTTAATCCTTCAAATCGATTAAGTATTACTTCGTGTTGATATTATATATTCTAAAAATAAAAAAACCGCATTAATAAAATGCGGTTTGTAAATATAAACTAAAAACTATTTTTAATTATTAAAAATAACCACGAACACCAAAGCGGAAGTTTCTGCCAGGTAGTGGGGCTTTATCTTTAATAAATGAGCTATGCACAAAGCCTAACTCATCAGTAATGTTATCCACGTTTATATAAAGCTGTGCATCTACACTGCCTAAACCTAATTGGTAATTAGCTTGTGCATCAAATAACGTATAGCCGTCCGTTTTTGTTTCAAATGCAGTTACATCGTTTTGATCAAAGTAATGAGTACCCGTCAGTGTTAGTTGTAAGTCACCTAAATCGTACTGTAACTCAGAGCCTAATTTATTGGCAGGGATACGCGGTAAGTTGCCTTCGTCGTCTTTTAGTTTTGCACGAGTTGAGTCACCAAATACTTTAACCATAGCGCTTGGGGTTACTTGGTAATGTGCGTCAAACTCAATTCCATAAAGCTCTGCGTCTTTACTTGTAAACTGATAAACCGCAACAGCATCGTCATGTGCACCAATAGCTGATTCTAAACCATCTTCTTCATCGTAAACTAACCCCGTATTTTCTTGGAAATAAAAGTTTTTAATATCGTTATAGAAAAAGTTAACGGTGTAGCCAAAATCACCGCTAAAACGTCTAAAGCTTAAATCTAGGTTTGTTGAGGTTTCTTGCTTGATATTCTCTGGCTCAAAATGCGCTTCATTATCTTCAATGTTGTAACCAAGACCTAGCTCATAAGTGCCAGTTGCAATGTGTAAACCGTTTGATAAAAGCTCTGCCGAAAGTGGTGCTCGTTCTGAGTGAGAAATACTTGTCGCAATACTATGACCCGGCTTGTACTGCCAAATGGCACCGGCAGAGGCGCTTAAATTGGTAAAGCTTTTATTGTATCCAATAGTTTCTTCGTCGCTATGATCTATTTCTACTTCATCGTGGCTATGTTCGTGTGCCGTGATTTGGCTTTCAATTTTGTAATCTTCTACACGTGCACCAAGCTCTATTGTCACGTCGCCAAATTCACGCTCTTCTAGTAAATATAATGCGTTAGTTGTAGTTACACTCGCGGGTGTAAATGCTTCTTCACCAATTGCATCGTAGTCAGAATCGCTGTAGTGATAGCCCATCATTCCGTGCCAATTAGCAAACTTATGCTCTACATTTAAACGTGCTTCAGTCGTTTTATTTTTAAAAGTAGTACCAATTTCGCCATCTTCAATTTCGCTGTGTGAATAATCTGTATAGCCAACACGTAGGTTGATGGTTTCAATCCAGTTATTATGAAGAGCGTAACTTACAAGCCCTTGCCAGCGGTCTTGCTCTAAATGTGCGTAAACTGGCTCTTCAGCAGCTTCATCTTCATGTTCTGCATGCTCTTCTTCAGTTTCACCTTCGTGATCGTGATGATGCTCATGCCCAGGAATACCGTAATCAGTCTCAATGTTACCGTAAGAAAAACCAATCGTTAAGTGATCGCCAACATAGCTGGTACCAAAGTTGAGTGTTTCGCTATCAATAAAAGTATTTTCTACCGAGCTTTCGGTTTCAACATCGCCATCATCGTCGGCAATAGTAAAGGTCGGTGTTTGGTAATCATCGCCGCTGCGCTTAGTACCATCAAAATGAAAGTTAAAGCCTTCATTACCTGTTTCAAGTTTTGCTGCTACGGTGTTTGAATTTGACACCGTATCGTGGCTGTATTCAGCAGCGCCTGTAAGCTCGTCGATATTGCTAGTAGGAATACGGTTATCAACCACGTTTACAACGCCACCAATTGCACCAGAGCCATAAAGTAGGGTACTTGGACCGCGCAACACTTCAATTTGCTCTGCCGCTAGGCTGTCGCTTGATGTCGCGTGGTCTGGGCCAATACGCGACGCATCGCTGGCATCTAATCCATTTTGTGTAATTTTAACGCGAGGGCCATCTAAACCACGAATAATTGGGCTTGATGATACAGGGCCAAAGTAACTTGCATTTACGCCTGGTAAACCTTTAAGAGTTTCGCCAAGTGTTGGTTTAGATTTATTTCTTAATTCATCACCTGAGAGCACGCTTACTGGCGATATCATTTCTAGGCTGTTCTTATGAAGTGCAGAGGCATAAACAACCACTGTTTCAACCGATGTTGGTTTAAGTGACACAGACAGATTATTTGAAGATTCGGTAACAGCAATACGAGAGTCTATGTAGTTGTCTTTACTAATATGTAATTGGCTGTTTGCATCTATATCGATAGCAAACTCGCCTAAATCATTACTTTTAACGCTTTGGTTTTTGCCATGCACATGGATAGAGGCATTTTTAATTGGTTGATTTTTATCATCCATTACTTTACCAGTAACGGTTGCAGCCAAAGCTGATTGAGAACATAAAACAGAAAAAATAGCAGAGGAGATTAATGTTAACTTTGTCATGGATATATTGGTTCGTGGTTATTATGTTGTGATATAATATAACACCGCAAAATTAACGAATCAACAATGTTATAGTATAACTTTGTATTTTGCGTTCAAACCACTAAAAGTGCCGATAAACTGTTTGCTCTACTATAGAAGTTAATCTGGCATTAACTCTACTTTACTGTAACAAATCTACTCGTAGTACCCTCAAAGAATATCTGCTAATGATTATGGAGAGTAGTGTTTAAAGTATTGAATTTTATGTTTTTTATCTATAATTTATATTTTTTAATAGCTCCCTCTATTATATAACGCTTCTAAAACCCACTATATTGTTAACAGTTAATTGTTTTATATCGTCGTGTGTGTAATTATCTTGTGTAGTTTTAACGCTTTTTAGCTATCAATTATTGCTCAAAAGTACACATTTAAACACGCACAATAGTAGGCCAACATGTTTCTCAATCCTTACAGTGTAAAATTAGCATCCTCGTTTTTTTGTTTATCGGTACTTGCAGGGTGTCACAATGCGAAAACTTCAGATCAAGATTCAACTAAAGGGGCCACTCCATTAAAAAAAGAGCATATAATTTTTGATTTTGAACAGGATAATTACAGCCAATATATAAATACAATTAATGGCTTTAGTACATTAATAAAGGAAGGTGGAAACCATAAACTAGCGGTTACATTAAAATCTAAATCTAATGTAGAAAGTGATTTTGAATTCATTAATCCAAAAGGATGGGATTGGCAAGCAACAGGAAACTTTGCCCTTGCACTTGATATACAAAACCCTGATGAGGTTTCTACTCACCTATACATAAAGACAATAGACAAGTCGGGACAATTTCAAACTCGAAGTGTTGTTGTGCCTGCTCAGTCGCAAAACACGTATTATATAGAATTAAAAGGCGTAAATTTGAATGTTAATTCAGGTATTCGCTCAAACCCACCAAGTTGGAAGAGCAGTTATACGCCAATAGTATATAGAGGCGGACAAAAAAATATCGATGTAAGTAGCATTGTTAAAGTATCATTTGGAGTAAAGGGATTACTTGAGGATAAACGTTTTTTAATAGATAACGTTCGCTTAATCAAACCAACTAATTTTGATACTCACTATCTTAAAGGGTTAGTTGATAAATTCGGGCAAAATGCAAAATTAGACTTTACCAACAAAGTATCTTCAACAGAGCAGCTACAAGTTATTTCTCAAAAAGAGCAAATTAACTTACAAAACTCACCAATGAAAGGACGTTCTAAATATAGTGGCTGGAAAAACGGCCCACAATTAAAGGCAACGGGATATTTTAGAACCGAAAAATACAAAGGGAAATGGAGTTTAGTCGACCCAGAAGGTTATCTGTTTTTTTCAACCGGCATTGATAACGTTCGTATGGCAAATACTTCAACCATAACCGGTTACGATTTTGATCAAAGCTATATCAAACAGCGTGAAGCTGGTGATTTAACACCAGAGGATTCTCTTGGGTTAAACCCAGCCCCAGAGTCAGCGTGGCCAACACGCTATAAAAGCTCAGCACTTAGAGCTGATATGTTTAATTGGTTACCCGAGCAAAATAACCCTTTAGCAGATAATTACGGCTATAGGCGCGAAGTTCACAGTGGTGCAATTAAAAGAGGTGAAACGTTTAGCTTTTATCGCGCTAATTTACAGCGAAAATATCAAACCAACAATAATAACAATTTAATGAAACAGTGGCAAAACACCACAGTGAAACGCATGCTTTCATGGGGTTTTACTTCATTTGGTAATTGGATAGAAGAAGATTATTACCATACTAATAAATTACCTTATTTTGCTAATGCGTGGATCATTGGTAATTTTAAAACGGTAAGCAGTGGCAACGACTACTGGAGCCCATTACCTGACCCATTTGATTCCTTATTTGTTGAGCGCGCTGATGTAACGCTTGCAAAAGTAGCCCAACAAGTTAAAAACAGCCCTTGGTGTGTTGGTGTATTTATTGATAACGAAAAAAGCTGGGGCATGATGAATTCTGACGCCGCACGTTATGGTATTGCTATTAATACACTTAAAAATAACGCCCAAAATAGCCCGACTAAAGCACAATTTGTTACCTTAATGAAAAATAAGTACAGCAAAATTAGCAAACTGAATGAAGCATGGAATATACGCCTTGCCTCATGGGATGAGTTTGCTGCAGGCGTCGCACTTACGCAGTTTAACGAGCAAACTAATGAAGATTTATCTACTATGTTATTTCATTACGCTAATCAGTATTTTGCCGTGGTAGACGCGGCTATTGCTAAACACCTTCCAAATCAGTTAAATATGGGGGCACGTTTTGCCGATTGGGGTATGACGCCTGAAATAAGAGCCGCCGCTGCCGCGCATGTAGATGTGATGAGCTATAACTATTACCGGGAGGGATTAAACGAAGATTTTTGGGCGTTTTTATCAGATATAAACATGCCAAGCATTATAGGTGAATTTCATAATGGTGCGCTTGATTCTGGTTTATTAAATCCAGGACTTATACATACTCAATCTCAGCAAGAGCGTGGTACTAAATATAAAAAATACATGAATAGTGTTATAGACAACCCATATTTTGTTGGTGCGCATTGGTTTCAATACATCGACTCTCCACTAACCGGACGAGCATACGATGGTGAAAACTACAATGTAGGCTTTGTAAATGTAGCTGATATTCCATACAAACCGCTTGTAGATGCAGCTAAAAGCATGAATAAATCATTGTATGAACGTAGGTATAACAATGCTAAAAATTAAATATATACTAAGCGCATTGTGTGTTTTATGTTTGGGTGTATCTGCTAAGCAAAGTAACACACTTTTATTCGAGCAAGGCCCCTACAAAATATTTAATGAGCAAGCGCTTGAAGTGCTTAACTTAAATAGCCATGTTAAAACCCTCGCCTCGGGTTATGCTTGGCTAGAGGGGCCTGTTTGGATCAACCAAGGAGGGTATTTATTATATTCTGATATACCTAATCATCAGGTATATAAATACACTCCAGGCAAAGGAGCAAGTTTGTATTTAGCACACAGCGGCTATTCAAACGGTTTAATTGTGAATAAGCAAAATGAGCTTGTGCTTTTACAATCGCGCTCACGTGTAATATCAAAAATGAAGGCATCATTGAGTGTGCCTAAATCAAAATACTTACACATAGTTAGTCATTTCAATACGCAAAAATTTAACAGCCCTAATGATGGTGCTTTTAATGACGACGGCACGCTTTATTTTAGCGATCCCCCCTATGGTTTGCCCAATCAATTAGATGACGAAAGTAAAGAGCTTAATTTTCAGGGAGTATACTCACTTAAAAATACAGGGGAGCTTACCTTGCTAGATCGTGATCTTATTTATCCTAATGGGGTCGCATTATCAGCTGATAATAAAACCTTATATGTAGCAGCATCCAATGCAAATAAACCCGCATGGTATCAGTATCATTTAAACGATAGTGGGGCAGTGATAAGTAAATCATTATTTTATGAATTACCATCAGTAACTAAGCACGACAAAGGTTTACCGGATGGTTTAAAGGTACATAAAAGTGGGGTTATTTTTGCAACTGGACCTAACGGGTTATGGCTGTTTAATAAAAATGCTGAGCTATTAGCTCAAATTGAAATGCCAAATATTAGTGCTAATTTAACGTTTAATCAATCACAAAATCGCGTTTATATAACAGCGCATACGCAACTACTTGCACTTGATTTAAAATAACTTCGCTTTTTCTATAGCTAATTTCAAACCTTTTTAAACACAGCGATAACGTGTGTAGTTTCATAAACTAAAACACGAATGCATTAATATTTAACTAAGTTAATTTCGTTTTATTTAACAAGATAGACTTTACAACGATCACTAGCTGTTGTAGATTGTTAACAATGAACAGTGTTATGTAAACTAATTCGGTGGCTTAATGAAAGTATCATCACAAACAATTAAAAGTGTAAAAGTCGAGTATTACCAAATTCCGTTAGCTGAAGTGCTAAGTGATGCGAAGCACGGTGATCACACTCACTTTGAAGTTATTACACTGCATATTATAACTCATGATGGTTATGAGGGGATGGGATATACCTACACTGGCGGTAAAGGTGGTCGTGCAATTTATTCACTTCTTAACGATGAAATTAAGCCTGGTCTAATTGGACAAAGTTCAATGTCTATCATGGCAATTTGGGACAAATTACAGTGGGAACTTCATTATGTTGGCCGTGGTGGTTTACTTAGTTTTGCCATATCTGCAGTCGATATAGCGCTGTGGGATATTAAATGTAAGCGTTTAAACGCGCCATTATGGCAAGTCGCGGGCGGTAGCTGTAATCAAACAAAATGTTATGCAGGTGGAATAGATTTAAACTTTAGCCAAGAAAAGCTGCTTAATAATATAGGTGGTTACCTGCAGCGTGGTTTTAATGCAGTAAAAATTAAAGTAGGTAAACCCAACTTTAAAGAAGACATAGAACGCGTAGCCGCAGTAAGAGATCTAATTGGCGAAGATAAAACGCTTATGGTAGATGCTAATTATTCAATGAGTGTCGAGCAAGCTATTCGTTTTGCCAAATCAATTGAAAAATACGACATTACTTGGTTTGAAGAACCTACCATACCTGATGATTACAAAGGCTTTGCTCGTATAGCGCAAGCTACTTCGATACCGCTTGCAATGGGTGAGAATTTACATACATTGCACGAATTTGGCTATGCGATTGACCAAGCTAAATTAGGTTTTTTACAACCAGATGCATCAAATATTGGTGGCATAACAGGGTGGTTACATGTAGCGAGTATGGCATATACCCATAATTTACCTATTTGTAGCCATGGCATGCATGAACTACATGTATCACTGTTGGCATCTCAGCCTCACGCTGGTTTTTTAGAAGTTCATTCATTCCCTATAGATGAATATACAACACGTCCTTTAAAGCTTGAAAATGGGCAAGCGTGCGCGCCAGATATAATTGGGACGGGTGTAGAATTTGACCCTCAACTAATGAGAACACATTTAATTAAACAGTCGTAACTAGAAAAATTAGTAATAAAAGAAAAGAGTTGTTGTGTGTCCACAAATTCAGTGTAGAAATTATTTATCAAGGAATGAATGATAATCTCTTTGTCATAAGTTTTAATTTATGAGTACTGGTTTTGTGGACGCTTTTATAAAGGTAAATAGTTATTGCCATTGCAAATATTGATTTTTTTACACAAACCCAAATTGCTTAGTCTGCTGTAAAACTGTTGGTTGCAATTCACACCGAAAATAGCTTCATTACCTAGATTTTAAATTAATTAG
The DNA here is from genome assembly GCF_030408075.1 of Pseudoalteromonas sp. APC 3358. NCBI lineage: Bacteria > Pseudomonadati > Pseudomonadota > Gammaproteobacteria > Alteromonadales > Pseudoalteromonadaceae > Pseudoalteromonas > Pseudoalteromonas sp. APC 3358. The sequence goes on along the minus strand of NZ_JASDCE010000007.1, from coordinate 122,585 downwards.
TTAGGGGCTCTCACAACTCCGTCAAAAGCCAGCTTTAATTGCTGGCTTTTTTATATTTAAAATAGCAATAAAGAGCATCAAATTACCATTTTTAAGCAAAATCCGTGTATTTGTATAATAAAGTTGCGATTAAAATGGTGTATCAAAAATAGATTAATAATAGAAATTAGGTTTCATTATGACGTCAAAAGTAACTGGTATTAGCGAGTTTCCCGATGCGTTTGCACAGCAACGAAAAGTAACAGGAATGGGTCAAATGGATGACCAAAACGATCCTGTAAATATGATCTTAGGCTTAAAAGATGTACGAAAAGCAGCGCATAATTGTGCTGTTTTTCAATCGGGTGCTAAACCTGGACGTATTGTAATTCCATCAGAAGTGGCAATACGTGAAACACGCCAAATTCCGTTTGAAGTAGACCCTCCTCAGCACGGTGGCTTTCGTGAATTATTAAACCCTTGGTTTAAACGCCCATTAGATGAATGTTACCAAGCGCGTTTACAAACCATTATTGATGAAACTATTGAAAACGCCTTTAAAGCAGAGTCGTTTGATGTGGTGTCACAATTTGCTTTACCACTTCAATCTAAAGCGTTAACGCTGTTACTTAATACCTCAATGGATAAAGCACAAACATGGATAGATTGGGGTACTCATGTATTTAGAAGTGAAGACAGTGACCTTGATGGCGATAAAGCCAATATTCTATACAACTACATTGATGAGCAAATAGAAAACGCCATTGCAATCCCGGGTGATGATTTATATTCAGTGCTTTTAAATTCACAGGCGAACGGTAAAAAGCTGAGTAAAGAAGAAGTAAAAGGTGTGATGATCCTCACCTTTGCAGGGGGGCGCGACACCGTTATAAACGCGATCACAAACTCTATTGCCTACTTTAGCGAAAACATCAGCGATTTAAAGCGTATTGATGATGAGCCTGAAATATTAAACAGGGCCGTAGAAGAACTAATTCGCTATTTTTCGCCGCTTACGCAAATGGGCCGTGTCGCTACGCAAGACACAAGTGTATGTGAGCACGCTATAAAAGCCGACACACGAGTTTCGTTATGTTGGGCGTCGGCTAATCGCGATGAAAAGGTATTCAAAAACCCTAACAATGTCGACTTCGATCGAAAAGTTAACCCGCATATTAGTTTTGGTTTTAGCCATCACAATTGTTTGGGCGCAACGCATGCCCGCCAAATTTTACGTCAACTAGTGTTATCGCTTGCTAATAAAGTTGCTCAAATAGAGGCAATAAAAGCAGATGAAAATATTGAAAAACTTGGTGAGTTTTCAAGAAAGGTTGGCTTTAACAGTCTGCACGTTAGCTTTAAATCAAAATAAAAACACCGTAGAAAATAGTTAAATAAATATAGTAACAAGTAAAAGTAGAGGATTAATACGATGGCGAAAGTAATATTTATAACCAAAACAAACGATGCAGTTGAAGTAGAAGGCGACAGTGGCTCGCTAATGGAACTGGCATCAGCAAATGGTGTTGCTGGTATTGATGGTGATTGTGGCGGTGTATGTTCGTGTGCAACGTGTCATATTTACTTAACACCGGATGACTTTAAAAAAGTAGGCACACCCGATGAGATAGAAAGCGACATGCTAGAGCTGGACGATAACGTAACGCAATACAGCCGTTTATGTTGCCAAATTGAGGTGTCTGAAAATATTGATGGCATGACCTTCAGAGTAGCCAATTAAAAGCGGGTACAGCATTATGCAAAACACACAATTAGAGCCAAACTCACTGCAGCAAAGCGTTGTTATTATTGGTGCAAGCCATGGCGGCGTTAACTTTGCATTTAACTTACGCCAGCAAGGTTGGCTGGGTAAAATTACATTACTCGATAGCGATCCTGAACTGCCATATCACAGGCCACCGCTGTCTAAAAAAACGCTGCAATCGTTAGAGGTAAAATCAATACCTTTAAAGGTGCAAAAATCCTACACAGATAGCCATATAGATTTATGTTTAGGTAAGCGTGTTATTGCAATTAATAAAGATAACAAAATAGTTACTCTTGAAAATAATAAGCATCTAGCATTTGATAAATTAGTAATCGCAACCGGTTGCTCAGCTTTTATTCCTCCAATTACAGGCCTTAGTGAAACTGTAGATGAATATGGCACCTCTCAATATTTCGCAATGCGAACACATAGTGATGCCGTAGCAATAAAAAAAGCGCTAAGTGCAAGCACTAACAAAGAAGTGGTGATTATTGGTGGAGGTTATATCGGCCTTGAATCGGCGTCATCCTTTATTGCACTTGGCGCTAAAGTAACGGTTATCGAAAAACAAGAAAAAATACTATCGCGAGTCACATCATCTGCTATGTCTGACTTTTTAACTGATTTACACAAAGCGAAGGGGGTAGACCTGCAAACAGCAAAAGATATTGTACAAATTAAGCACACAAACAATAAACATTATGTGCAATGTAGTGATGGCAGTGAGTATCCCGCCGATTTTATTTTAATTGGCGTAGGTGTAAGGCTAAATACACAACTTGCAACAGATGCTGAGCTGGTGGTTGATCAAGGCATAAAAGTAAATGACGTATGCCAAACATCACACCCTGATATCTACTCAATTGGTGATTGCACTATTCATTTTAATAAAATTTATAATCGTTGGATCAGACTTGAGTCGGTACAAAACGCAGTTGACCAAGCTAAAGTTGCTGCGCAGTTTTTAGCTAAAAATAATACGTCAGCTCCTGCACTCCCTTGGTTTTGGTCAGATCAATACGAATATAAATTACAAATAGTAGGTTTATCACAAGGCTATAACGAGATTATTAAGCGCCAAGAAGCTCCCGGTCAATTTTCACTTTGGTACTTTAATAACGACACACTGCTTTGTGTGGAAGCTGTTAATTATGCAAAGGCCTATGTACTTGGCACACAGGCTATTAAGCAAGGTTTAAAGGTAAACAAACAGGTATTGAACAATTTGACTATAGCACTTGCAAAGCCTCAGTTATTTCAGGCGTAACTGCTGTCGATACTGATGCGGAGTCACTTTAAAGTGATGTTTAAACTGCTTAATAAAATACGACGGGCTAGAAAAGCTTAAATCGTAAGATATATCAGTCACCGAAACATCACTTTGCCCGAGTAACCGTGCGGCATTATATAACTTGTGCTGAATCAGGTAGTCGGAATAAGGCACTCTAAAGTGCTTTTTAAATACCCTTGAAAAATACGAAGGTGATAAATGGCAAAGGGCTGCGGCTTGCTCAAGTGACAGGTTAAGGCCGTTATTTGTTTTAAGCTCATTAATTACCGGAGCAAGCTTTTTAAAACTTGCTGAGCTACTTAATGACGTTTGCTGCTTAGATAAACTGCTTTTACCATATTCGCACACCATAGTGATTAAGCTATCAAACAGTTGAGCACAGGTTTTACTTTTAGGATTTTCGTTAAATTCGCTAAGCATCCAAGCGAGCAACTTATGAATCCTTTTTTGTATTTCAATGCTAAAGCTTAAATGCAAACCAGTTTTTAGTAATTCTATAAATTCTTGTAAGGCCTGATTATTAAGGCGTTCAGGCATAAATTGCACAATATACCAAGATTTAGGGCGCGGATTTAAAGCAAAGTCGTGGGTTTCCATAGCGGGTGTAAAAACGGCCTCAAAATCAGAAAGAATCGATTCACCTTGATGATAAAAATAAGTGCCGTCAATTTGTTCAAAAAATATAAATTCATGCACCTGATGAAAGTGCATAAAACATGAATAGCTATCGTGCTGAAGATAACTTACATGATGAATTTCGAAATCGTAACCGTCTTTTATACAAAACGGTTCACAGTAAATTGTCGGTTGCTTCATAACATAATACTTATATTTAGAGACTTAGGAGTCTACATGTACAAGGCAAAAGCTGCAATTGCAGATGGAAAAGGCGGTTTTTTCTTCGATACCGTTAATGTCGGAAAACCAAGTGCTGGCGAAGTAAAAATTAAAATAAAAGCCTCAGGTATTTGTCATACAGATTGGGATTCAATTAAAACGTGGAATAAAAAATTTATCATTGGTCATGAAGGCGCAGGAACCGTTGTTGAGTTGGGCGAAGGTATAACGGAATTTACTATCGGGGATAAAGTAATACTAAATTGGGCAATTCCGTGTGGTGAGTGTTTCCAGTGCCAAGAGGGTAATTTACACATTTGTGAAGTAAATAGCCCCGTAACTGGCAATGGTTTATGCGGACACGCAGGTAAACAAGCGTGTGAGCATAATGGCAATAGCTTAGAGCGCTCATTTCATTTAGGTACGATGAGCGAATACACCGTCGTTAAGGCTGCTGCAGTTATAAAAATACACAGTGACATTCCTTTTCCAAGTGCAAGTATTGTTGGTTGCGGCGTAATGACCGGTTATGGATCAGTGGTTAATGCAGCTAAAGTAAAAGCAGGTTCTTCAGTGGCCGTATTAGGCTGTGGAGGCGTAGGACTAAATGCAATACAAGGGGCTGCAATTTCAGGCGCCGCTAAAATAATAGCAATTGATTTGTCACCGGAGCGATTAACACAAGCTAAAGCATTTGGTGCTACACATACCGTACTTGCTAAAAAGTATGACCCTGATTTAGTTCACATGATAAACGAAGTTAAAGCGCTAACAAATAGTCGCGGAGCCGATTATGCCTTTGAGTGTACAGCAGTGCCGGCACTTGGTTCAGCGCCATTAGCATTAATACGCAGCGCGGGCGTTGCGGTGCAAGTGAGTGGCATTGAGCAAAAAATAGATTTTGATTGCGAACTATTTGAGTGGGATAAAATTTATATAAATCCGCTCTACGGGCAATGTAATCCTAAGCGCGACTTTGCTCAAATACTAGACCTTTATGACGCAAAAAAGCTCAAGCTCGATGAGCTAGTCACAAAAACTTACTCGTTAGATGAGTTACAAACAGGCTTTGACGACATGCTAGCAGGGCGTATCGCTAAAGGTGTCGTCGTGTTTGATGATTAAAGGAGTATAAAATGGCAATTCATCGTTTAGAAATATCAAATAGCAGCTACACCGCTGATAACTTTGTAACGCTAACCGCGTATAGCAGCCACTTAAAAGGGCGAGGTGATATAAGCATTTACCAAGAAGCAACCAGTAATAAAAATGTACCTATAATTGTATTACTGCATGGTGTGTATGGTAGCCACTGGGTGTGGAGCCAGCTAGGGGGCGTACATAAAGTGTATCAGCAGCTTCGTAGCAGTGGCCTTAACGAGTTTGTATTAGTGATGCCATCAGATGGCGCGCCCGCCGAGGGCAGCGGGTATTTGCCACTTAAAAATGCAGATTATGAAGCATGGATAGTTGATGATGTGATTAGCGCTGTTATTCAAACTCAACCAACGTGCTCGAGCTCATCAAATATTTATATTACGGGCCTTTCAATGGGAGGGTATGGAGCATTATGTTTAGGTGCAAAGCATCCAACTATTTTTAGCGGTATATCAGCGCATTCATCAATTACTGAGCTTGACGACTTTAATCACTTTGTTGATGAACACACTCTAAAGCCACTAAAAAAAACCACTGATAAGTACAAAGGCGACGTGTTTAAAACATTGAGCGCGAATAAAAAGACATTACCGCCACTGCGATTTGATTGCGGAAAAGACGATGTACTTTTTAGTGCTAATACTGCGCTTGCAAAAAAGCTAGTTGATGAAAATGTTCCTCATACGTTCGATATTTTTGCAGGCACCCATTGCTGGGAGTATTGGCACGAACATGTAGCTAAAACTATGATCTTTTTTGCTCAATTAGAAAGCAAAACTCACACACAATTAAAATAAGGAGATAACCCATGAAAGTCATTAGCTCACTTTTAATTGCATTTGCATGTACTGCATCATGCAATTTAGTCGCACAGCCAGAAGTATCCGTAAATTTAAACGTAAAGCGAAGTATTGACGGCCTATCAACCTTTGATAGAAGCAAATATATTGTTATGCACTCGATGCTAACAACAACCGATTGGAAGGGGGAAGAAGATAAGCTCGACTACTTACTTAACGACCTTGATGTGTACTTTGGTCGTGATAACGGTTCTATGCCGTATTACGCGACTCAAGTTGAGCAGAACCCAAATAATCTAGGGTACGCAAGCCCTGAGAGTATCGCTGCTTATGGCAAAACTGCTCGCGAAGATTATTATGGTAAAACGTTGTCGAAGCTTCATAAATACGACAATAGAGCCCACGTAATGATAGGCGGGCAAATTAATCAGTTTTGGATTGGTAATCATAAAGGCAAAGGCGAATGGAGCTTTGCTAATACCGATGCCGTGGGTCAATATATGGGAAATTTTGTAAATGAATTTTATCGAAATGACAACCAAGGACCGAACAAAGGCCCAGCACGCCCACAATACCTTGAAATACTTAATGAGCCACTTTACGAACTTGTTGATGTACATCACGGTAAGCCTATCGATACATTTATTTTTCATAACGAAGTAGCCCAAGGCATACGAAAAGTTAATACAAGTATTAAGATTGGTGGGTTCACCACTGCTTTTCCATGGTTTGACGATAACAATTTTAATCGTTGGGATGAGCGAATGAAGCTATTTTTAGATACCAGCGGTGAATACATGGATTATTTTTCGATTCACCTTTACGATTTTGGCTACTTAAACCGCGATAAAGGCGTTGCTAACTTTAAAGGAGCCCGTATAGAAGCCACTATGGATATGATGGAGCAATACGAAAAGCTTAAACTAGGTAAGGTAAAACCTTTCATGATTTCGGAATACGGCGGGCGTGACCATAAAACAGAAGCAACGCCATGGACTGCAATAAATGACTGGCAAACTATGAAATCGTTTAGCCCTATGATGATGCAATTTATGGCTAAACCTAATCTCATACTTAAAGCCATTCCATTTAGTTTAGCAAAAGCAGAGTGGAGTGGTAATGAGGGACGCGATTATGCTTGGCGCTTGCTACGCCACAATGACGAAAAAACAGGTGAAACAGGCGATGAATATGTATTCACCGACATTATTAAATTTTATCAATTGTGGTCAGATGTAAATGGCACACGTGTTAATACTGAATCAAACGAAGCCGACTTACTAGTAGATAGTTATGTAAACAATAACAAAGCATATGTAATTATCAGTAATTTAGAAACAAGTGCTAATAGCGCCTTGCTAAATTTAACAGAGCTACCAAGCAATCCGATTAATAACATTAAAATTAAGCACTTGCACTTTGCTAATGGTGAGCCAACACTTACAACAACATCACAAAATATTGGTGTAAAAAATGAGTTACCAAAAAGCATTAACATAGGCGCAGAAGCCACAGTAATTATTGAATATACGTTCAGCGACAATATAAAAATTACTACTGAGTCTGACGAGCATAAATACTATGCAACAACCTACAAACAGGCAATTAAAGCCAATACAGCGCTTAAATTTAACATTAACGATGTAAAAATAAGTAAATATGGTAAAGGTATATTGCGTTTAAGTTTTGGTAGAGAGCATGATTTAGCTCAACAACCTATCGTTAAAGTAAATGACACTTTAGTTACTGTACCAACCGATTATGCCGGTGATGAGCAAGTATTTCGCCCACAAGTATTTAGTATGCTAGAAATCGAAGTACCAAACGAGCTGTTAAAAACCAATAATACAATATTAGTTACATATCCTGATGATGGCGGATTTGTTAGCAGCGTGACGCTCCAAGCGTTTGAGTACAGTGATGATATTTAATTTAAAAAACTAACTATTTGTTATGTTATAAAAAGCAAGGTCACTAATTATTAGTGGCCTTAGTTGTCACAGAAGTCTTATTAAATTTTAAAAATAGATGGCATAATTTGTATGCATTAGTGATTGATCTTTATGTGTATTATATTTACTTGTGCTATTGGCCGAAAAGAAAACAGATGCCTTAATGGTCGGCGGAAGCTTATGTTATGTCTATCCCGCACTACTTGTTTATGGGGTACCAATATCAATTTTATTAAAAAAATTTAATGTTTTTAATTTACCTATGGTTCTTTTAGCGAGTGCAAGCCAATTTATTGTAATTATTTCAATAGGTTGGATTGAGCCTATAGGACCCTTTTTTTTAATTTGCTTTGGCTCTATTGTAGTTGCTATAGGTTGTTGGTATACAGATTTACTCTTTTTTAAAAATAAAAACTAACCAATAACCTGTTGCAGTTTAAAAGAGAATTATCGACTATCAATCATAAGTATATCGAGTTTATGTTGAGCTCTGGTTTGATTCTTTATGTCGATAGCTTCAATCATCTCGCATTCGTCTCTGATCATTTCAGGAATGAGGCTAGGGTAGTGGCGACAGTCCTCTGGGCGGTCGAGGTAAATACTGCAGGTATACATATTTTTAGCGAGAGGATCTTTTTTAGGCGCAATTTCTAAAAATGGGCACACTTGAAGTCTTAAGCCTGTTTTTGGGTCAAACCAAATTTCGTTGTTTTTAACGTATTCATAAATTTCGGGGTTAAAGAGCTCCCATAAATCTATTTCCTCTTTCGTTGCGCTTAAATCGCCGCCGCCATATTTAATACAGCATTTACCACACTGGTTGCATTCTTTCATAATTTGCTAATTTGGTTGGCTGTTAACGAGTTTAAGTTAGTTATTAGTGTAGCACCAAATTTATTATTAACGCTCTACTGAATTTACCCATCCTTTAATTTTTGGGTGTGTAAACAATATTTAGATACAATAACTTAAGTTAAAACCCTTTGTTACATTTTATATAGTACAGGCTTTATTTAATGGTTTACTCTAAAGGTAGCGAAAAATATTACAAACCCCGCTTGAGCAACTGTGTGATTGTTAAATGTTGCTGAGCGCAGATACCTAAGCAGGGCGTTATTATGAAGGAGGCTGTCACTAAGTTAAAAACAGAATTTAATGCAAAGCTATTATATTGGAACAATCTTAAAAGTAGCAAAGCTAAAGCGGCAATCATCCTATTATTTTTAGTTGTCATTGCACTTAAAGTCTTTACGACCATTTTTACGTTGGATTGGGTTGCAAGTTTATTCAGCGTGTAAGTTTACCAAGAGTAATTGCGATAAAGTTTAATCTCAGAGTGTTTAACGCCTACGCGATGTTCATTATTAATGTATTATTACGCTATACACCAAATTAAATAAATCAGTTGTTTAAATACGTTTTATAATGACTGTAATGATACATTTTAGCTAAATTGAGTGAGTAAATGAGTTTAGCTGCATTAAAGGATAACCAGTGATGATGAATACAAAAGTATATAAAGCGGTACATGATCTAGCAGAAGATTTAATGGCGGCGGCTAACAAAAATAACCGTGAAAAGTTTGAGTCGTTATTTGCTCAATTAAAAGCTATTTGTATTGAAAACGAAAACACCTCAAAAGATCACCCTGTACAATGGGAAACTTTAGCTGATTTTACCGAAGAGTTAGAAGAGGCAATTACTACTTACGAAAAAGCATTAGAAAAGTCGATTGCGATTAATAACAAAGATCACATGTCGTCGGTTTCTTTTTCAATGGCTACATTACAGCTTGAGCTTGGCCAAAAAGATGAAGCTATTAAAAACCTTCAAAATGCTAAAGTCAGCGCCAATAAAATTGAAGACAAAGAGCTTAAAGCTGAAATACACGACCTACTAGAGTCGCTTATTGAAGAAGAAGGTTAAATACATAAAAGTATAACTTATCCATATTAAATGTGATTTTTGTGGATTTAGCTTGAGCTTAATAAAGCGCTGATGGTTTATACCCTCAGCGTTTTTTTATGTTCGCTATAAATACTAAACCAAAAGAAAAGGCTTACTATTGAGCTAGCTTATTCATAAAATCGATAATGTACTTTGCAATTTCTACTGGTTTTTCTTCAACGCTAAAGTGCCCTGAATCGAGTAAATGCAGTTCAGCGTTCGGTACATCTTTTAAGTATGCTTTAGCGCCTTCGGCTATAAACGCAGGGTCGTTTTTACCCCATACAATTAACGTTGGTGGTTGGTACTTGCGTAAATAAGCTTGCCACTTTGGATAGTCGAGAAGGTTGTTGTAGTAATCTTGTAGCAATTGCACTTGAATTACTCTATCGGCTTTGGTTTGTAAAAAGTGAAAATCGTGCGTCCAGCTATCTGGGCTCATTACTTCTGGGTTACTTTGTACGTCTCGTAAATACTGCTTATTAATAATGGCTTGTTCAGACGTGAACGAATAAATTTTATCTTGCTGAGCTTTCGAACTATCTTCATTCGCGGCTTTAAAAAATGCTTGCCTCAGTAGGGTTAGCCCCTCTAAATACGCATTACCATTTTGTACAATAAGTGCATCAAGTTTATTAGGATTATTTAACAACATTCTAAAGCCTACGGGCGCTCCAAAGTCTTGTATATATAGGCTGTAGCGCTTTACTTTAAGCGTTGTGAGTAACCCTTCAACGTATTGAGCTAGTAATTCAAAAGTATATTTTTGAGTTTCTGGGTTTGGGCGTTCGCTGTATCCTGAGCCTAAATAATCGGGGGCAATTACATGATAACGCCCTGATAAAAGCGGAATTAGCTCACGATAACTATGTGAAGAGGACGGATATCCATGTAAAAGTACAATGGTTTGCTTATGTTGCGTGCCAGCTTCTCGGTAAAATATTTTTTTACCGTTTACGTTTGCATATTTGTAAGCGGTTTTTGACGGCCATACAGCATCAACGGCATGCACTTTTGCGCTAATCAAGTACAAGATAACTAATGAAAAGACGAGAAGTGAAAGTAAGTGAGCTAGTTTTATTATGATTAGTTTTTGTAAATTATAGGGCATAAGTAAACTCGTTAATGTGTTTGATAATACTGCTTTATTAACTAATTAGACCTGCCTTTTTGATAATTACATTCATTGAAGCCTACAAATCCCTTAAATACTTAATGGTAAAATATAATAGCTGTTAACTCTACAACCTCTAAAATAACTATTCTGATCTGTAGTTAAAAATATATTTCAAAAAATATACTTTCTGCATACTGACAAATTAAATACATTTTATAACAGATAGTTATGGTTTTTTTTGTCGCAAGTATTACAAGTTGATATTATTTTTAACTGTAAATGGTGTGTTCAGGCTGTTCATTTAAGCTTTAAATAAACGTGCCGGATATTGATACTAAAGTGTGGAATTTAAATAAAGAGTTAATTTTATGTTGTAAATAGTTAATTGTTAACATTATATTGGTTGTGTACTCAATGCCTTTACACAAAGGATTAATTTTCACACCAAGATAGGTAACAAAAATGAAAAAAAGCTCATTATATTGTGCGGTTTCGTCCGCGCTACTACTTTCAAGCGTTTTTAATGCACACGCTGGCACAGTTATTAAACAAACGTCGTCGCAAATGTGTTTTAGAACCGCAGGCAATGCAGTAAATGGTACTCAAGTAATATTAAATAATAATTGTAGTGGCGACGCAGCTAGGTTTAGTTGGACATCTGGTGGGAGTATAAAACACGATAAGTCAGGTTTATGCATTCATCCTGGCGGGTTAGTAAATCCGGCGGATGGACAGCAACTTGTATTGTGGTCGGGTTGCGATTTTGATAATCGAGTTAAATTTACTAAAACATCCGCAAACGCCATTAAGCATGTATCGGGAGGTAAATGTGTTCAACCAACTAACATATCAAATGGTAGTAACTTAGTTGTTAGATCGCAGTGTGGTGCAAATCAAAATAAGTTTGTTGTTGAGCAACAAGCAAGCAGCGGTGCAAGCGTTAGTAACGATAAAGTTAAGGTACAATTTAATATTGATACAAAACATGCCGTAGGACAGTTTGATAGCTTCGACCGTCGTAAATTTATTACGTTACATTCATCAAATACCGAAAGTGACTGGTTTGGAAATAATGCTCAAAGCTTAAATGCGCCTAATGCAGATCCTGATTTAATGACGCATTTTTTAGAAGATTACGATGTGTACTTTGGCCGTGATACGGGTAACATGAAATATCAACTAACACAATTACCAGAAGATTCAGCAAAACCAGGTTATGCAAGCGCGGCAACCGCAACAACAAATGGTGGCGGAGTTAAATGGAATTACACCAATATTACAACAGCTCAAGCTAAAACAATGCGAAAGCATGAAGGGCGTAACAGTGATTTAATTGTCGCTGCACAGCAACACCCTTATTACCCTGATGGTACTAAAATTGGGAATCAAAATTGGTCTTTCTCGCAAACAGATACAGCAGGTGAACCACTAGGTACAGCCCTGGGCGACTACATGGCGCAGTTTTTACAAAAGTACTTTAAAGCAGGCACATCAGACAGCCTTGGTCAAAAGCGCCCAACATATGTTGAGGTAATGAACGAGCCACTATTTGAACTGCACGACTTTCCGCATAACGGCTATGATAAAGAGAGCCTCTATGACATTTTTAGATTGCATAACTCAGTTGCTGATGTAATTAATGCTAACCTTTCACTGAATGATGTAAAAGTAGGGGGGTTTACGGTGGCGTTTCCTGATTATGAAAAAGGGTCACAATTTTTCGATAACTGGAAGCAACGCGACAAGGCATTTTTAGATATTGCAGGAAATAAAATGGACTTTATTTCGATGCACTTATATGACTTTCCAAATTTCCCAGGTGGTCCTGGTGGTCAGCATCAAATACAGTACAGAAAAGGCAGCAATATGGAAGCGACCCTTGATATGGTTGAGCAATATATGGCTTATAAGTGGGGTAGTATTAAACCGTTAGTTATTTCCGAATATGGCTCTCAATTACAAGGCTCATTTGGTACTAAATGGACTCCGCAACGTGACTGGTTATGTCTAAAGGCAATGAGCTCTATGCTTATGAGCTTTATGGAAAGGCCAAACCGTATTGATAAAGCCATTCCGTTTATTCCATTAAAAGCAGAATGGGGCCGTATTAGCGACACTATTCCCTACTACTGGCGTTTACTGCGTCAAGCTAAAGAAGGTGAAGGCGAAACCGGCGAGCAATGGGTTTACACAGAAATGGTTAAGTTTTACCAGTTATGGTCTGACATAAAAGGGACGCGAATTGACAGCTGGGCAAGCGATATGGATATTCAAGCTGACGCGTATGTTGATGGCAAAGATGTTTATTTGATATTAAACAGCCTTGAATTTTCACCGACTGATATCGATTTAAGTGTTTTAGGTAAGGGTTCTAACGCCGTAACGAGTGTAAATATTAAGCACTTATATCCTAATGCTCAAGGAAAACCAATATTGGATAACAGCAACAGAACAACACTCCCAAGCTCTGTTGTATTGGGCTCTGAATCAACCATGATAATTAAAGTGAGTCACCAAAATAATGTTGCTATTAACAATATCAATCAAGAGTCTAAGCATTACGCAAGTGCAGTAGTTAAAAATATTGCAGCCAACGCGACCCAGTTCTTTACTATTAACAATGTAGATAAAGGGGCTAATGGCGAGGCTACATTGCGCTTAGGTGTTGGCCGCCCTCATGGAAAGTCGTTAACGCCAGTTGTGACTGTTAATGGTAATAGAGTCGCTATTCCTACTGATTTTAGAGGATATGATCAAAAAAATGGTGGCCTTGGACGTGAGCGTTTCTTTGGTGTTATTGAAATTCCAGTGCCATATAATAACATTAATAAAACTAACAATATTGAAGTTACATTCCCTGACAGCGGTGGTGCAGTTAGTTCACTAACATTACAAAACTTTAAAATGAGTAAACGTATTACTCGCTAAAAACGTGTAATAAAGGTTTAGTAATAAACAAACTGCGGGTTTATCTATATGATAGCTTCGCAGTTTTTTATTTGTATCGCTACAACTGCCTAACACAATACAAATAAACTAATACTAAATATGCGAGGAGTGGCTTTAGGTGTATTTTTGCTGTTAAGCCTGTGAGTTTTATGCTTTATAATGAGTACAAGGTACTCATTATTAAAAATAAACACTATTCTCAGAGCGTTAAACTTAGCATGGTTGTTTTATTAATTTAATTGGGTATGTTTTAGAGGAGTTCCACTGGCCTACATATAAGTTGTCGTCTTGATCTACGCAAATACAATGCACGTGATTAAAAATGTCCCCGTTACTTTGCATCGGCTGTAGTTCACCATTTTTGTACTGGGGTTGCGGTGCTCCTAAATTAGCTATGAGCGTGTTATTTTTATCAAATATACTAATAAAGCCAGAGTCGTCAGCATTTTTATTGTCAATATGCGACCAGCAAACAGGTGCATAAAATAGTTCGCCTTTGAACACGGGACCGCCAATATATGCCCCATTAGCGCTAATTCTATCAAGGTACTTACCATCAAACGAAAATACTTTTAAACATTGCTCAAAACGAGAGCTTACTATTAATGTGGGATTTGATGGATCGCGTAAGTCTACTTCAATACCGTGGGTGTTGTGTAAATTGTAATTTTCGTCATCATTATGGTGACCGCCCCAATGGTTTATATAGCGGCCTTGTTTATCATAATGCAGTAAAAAGTCGCTGCCATAACCATCGGTTACATATAAGTCCCCATTGGGGGCAATGGCAATATCAGTAGGGCGAAAAGGTTGCTCGGGTTTATAAGCACCGCACGTTTGTGGATGGCCAATACTGTAAATCAGTTTGCCATCTAAGGTCATTTTGGAAATAAAGCCAGCCTGTGGAATGACATTGTTAGTAGGGCTATCCCATTGCTCTGTGCTGTGACCATCCCAGTGGCGATTAACAATCCAGCCACTATCTACAACGTATAAAAATTCTTGCTCGCCTTCTTTTACAATTTTTATAGCGTGTCCACCAGGAAAAGAGCTTCCAAAAGCGTCAAGTAATTCACCGTTTTGGCTATACACTAAAATATTATTAGTCGTGTTATCGGTGATCATAAATATTCTCCCTTGTGAGTCCATCACCATCGCATGACAATTTTCTATAGGGTATTTATTGGGGTTTAACTTCCCCCAGTGGGCGTCTATTTTGTATTTAAATTGACCTTGGCCAATTATTTTCCCGTGCGGGTCTTCGTCATTTTTAGGAGTAGCGTGAGGTATAAGGTGTTTTTGCTCTGAGGTTAACATACAGAATTTTCCATATAAAAAAACCAGCTTATGCATTGGGCTATAATGCATAAGCTGGTTTAGGCTAGAAGGTTACTTTAAGTGCGTTCTTTTGCTTTAAAATTTAAAATAGCATCATCGTTAACGCGATTTAAAGGATAATAAACAGCTTCGTTTTCTTTAAATGGTTGGTTGCTAATCGCATTGTAAGCACTGATCATTGACCAACGAGGTTCTGCAGCACGGTTTTGATTTGATTTATGCAGTAAATTACAGTGGAAAAACAGTACATCACCTGGTTCAAGTTCTACATTGATAAGTTCATGGTACTTCATTGCTTCTTCTACAAACTCTAAACAGGCGCCTTTTTGGTCACCCGTTTTACTGTGATCCAATCGTCCCAAATGATGTGAGCCTTTAAGTACTTGCAAGCAACCATTTTCTTGCGTCGCTTTATTAATGGCGACCATACAGCTAATTGATTTTGGATAAAGCATGTAGTTATCACGATGCCAGTAGCCAAAATCTTGGTGCCATTCCCAGGCACCACCTACAAATGGTTCTTTCATCATAATTTTAGTGCTGGTGTGGTACACCTCTTCGCCAATAAGTGTTTCGCATACTTCAATTAAGCGACGACCGCGAGAAAACATACTGTATAAATCGTCGCCTGTTTTTTGCCATAAACAGACTTTACTTACAGCGCCGTCGGCGTCTTTTTTGTCCCATGCTCGCTCATAGAGTGTATCGTCATTAAAAGCAGTTTGTTGTAATAGCTCAATTTCATCAGCGCTGTAGTAATTTTTGACAATAATATAACCATCACGATGAAAATCAGCTATTTGTTGTGGTGTTAAATAAGTGTGTGACATAAATATATTTCCATTTTCTCTTACAGTTGTATATTGTTAACAATGATTGCTCGGTTAAGCATTTAGGTCAAGCGTAATTTATATAAAAATATAGAATTCATATATGAATGAATTTTGTTTTATTAAGTCATTGATTTTAAATTATTATTGAAAATTTCAAGCTAAAAAAAAGTTTTAAATTTATATATAAACAAACGTATTGTTTATCAATTTTAAAAGGCATAAATAAGTACAAATGAACGATAAATCAAAAACTAAATATGCAGTTCCTGCTTTAGATAAGGGGTTGGATATATTAGAATTTTTAGCAAAAAATAAAAGGCCTTGTACACAAAGTGAGATAGCGGCTGGTATTTTAAAAACACCTAACGAAGTCTATAGAGTACTTATTGGGCTTGAAAAACGCGGTTATCTAATTCGCTCTGAAACCTCTGGTCGATATCATTTGTCATTAAAGTTGTATAATTTATCGCGAAGTATTTCACCAATGGATAATGTACTAAAATCGGCCTTGCCACATATGGAAGATCTAGCTGTAAATATTGAACAATCATGTCATCTAAGTATGCTTTATCAAAGCCAAGCTATGGTGGTAGTGCAAGCGCGTAGCAAAAGCCCTATGCATTTGAGTATTGCAGAGGGGGCTTTATTTCCACTTAGTAGCTCAAGCGCTGGTAAACTGCTTTTAGCCAACAGTAATGACGAAGTGCGGCAAATGCTTATCGAACACGATGAAATTTACAGTGCTAGTAAAGACGCCTATAAAGCATTATTAAATGAGCTAAACACAATCAAAGTGCAAGGGCACATAATGCAAAGCAATCCACTTATCGCCGGAGTACACGATTTTAGTGTCTTAATTGGCAGGCCTAATGCAAATTTAATAGCTGCATTGACCATTTCTTCTTTTGACTCAACCCTAAACACTCACGCTAATAAACACAGTGTAATTAGCGAGCTTAAAAATACCGCCCAAAAAATAACCTCATTATTAGAGCGCTAATACCAACTAGCGCTTTTGTAGGGAGCAACCCGCTCAACAGTCATGCATAAGTCTCAGTACTTTACTGCTTGCTTACAATGTCGAATACAAAACCAACGCTAACTGTAAAATAAATGGTCAATTTGTTTGACTTAATTAGCTAAACTAATTTATTGTAAAGTTAATTGTTAACAATATTATGATGACAATAAGCATCCCGTAAATAATCCGTCAACGATTACACGTAATAAACACAATATTTAGGTGCAAAAATGATTAACACACAATTTAAATTAAATGCGATTTGCGCAGCAATGCTGATAACGTCTCCTGTAAGTTATGCCGCACAGGAAAACGAGACAACTGTACAAAGTGATGTTGAAGTTATCCAAGTAACAGGTATCAGAAGCGCATTAAGTAAATCTGCTTCAATAAAGCAAGACTCATCAGGCGTAGTTGATGCTATATCAGCAGAGGACATTGGTAAGTTACCTGATACTAACTTAGCTGAATCGCTGCAACGTATAAGTGGTGTATCAATCGACCGTGCAAACAATGAAGGCAACCAAGTTAGTGTCCGTGGTTTTGGTCCAGGTTTTAACCTTGTCACCTTAAATGGTCGTCAAATGCCTAACTCCTCTGTATTGCAAGAGGCGGGTGTTTCACGCAGCTTTAACTTTAGAGAAATAGCGGCTGAAAGTGTGTCGGGCGTAGCCGTTTATAAAACGGGCAAAGCGAATGTGGCCTCAGGCGGTATTGGCGCAACGATTAATATAAATACAGCAAAACCATTTGATTTTGACGGTTTTAAAGCATTTGCAAATGCAAAGGCAATTAAAGACACCAGTTCAGAGAAATCAAACGTAACACCAGAAATTTCGGGAATGGTTAGCCAAACATTCGCTGATGATACGTTTGGTGTTTTACTTGCCCTGTCGCATTCAGAGCGAGAAAGTGGCCGAGAGCGCGTAGGCACATCGCAAGGTTGGGTGCGTAACCGAGCAAATGCTGCAGGTGTTGATAGCAGTGCAATTGATACAACAGCTAATCCAACTGGTACTTATTGGGTACCTTGGACGCCAGAAATGGAGCGCTTTGAAACTAAGCGAGAACGCCAAAATGCGCAGTTGGTTTTACAGTACGCTCCTAGTGACAACTTAACGGCTACCCTTGATTACACTTTATCGCGCTTTGAAGAAATTAGTAACACAAATAAAATGGCATTTTGGTTCGATAACCCAACAGGCACCGCCGATGAAAATGGCACTTTAGTCGATATTAAAAATGCAAATGATGAGTTAAATTTTTGGGCGTGGGAACTCTACGAGGAAAAAGAAAACGATTCATTAGGCTTAAATTTATCGTGGCAAGCAAGCGATTCATTGAAACTTACGTTTGACGCTCATAACTCTACATCGCACTCAAACCCAGATGGTGATACAGCTGAAACAATCGCGAATTTAAAGAATGTCCCAGGTTCGGTTAAATCCATCAGTGCTAACTTCTCTGGTGATATTCCGAGTATTGGGGTTGATGATTCAACATTGGCGGGTGGGGCTTACAACCCAGCTAATATTGTGTCAGATTTATATCAGCGCCGTGGCTATGAAATGAAAAATACCATTAAGCAGTATCATGCAAGTGGACAATGGGAGAATTTGAAGAGTGGGGCACTCAGCGCTATTAATTTTGGTGTAATGTATACCGATTATCAAATTGATACTTATCTTTCTGAGCAATTTTCATTTGTGGATATTCCCCTAGACAACCTAGGGCTAACCTTTGATGAACAAGGTGACTTTGCTGATGAGTTTTCAGGTTCGGATCAGCTATTTCCATTTATTCCACGTTACAGTGCCAACGATTTTGTAGATATTGTCAGAGATGAAGGATTATTTATTGAGCCAAATATTTCTACAAATGGAGTTGAGGAGCAAACGCTCGCGATATATGTATCATTTGATCTTAAAACCGAATTTAACGATATTCCAATTGATATGAATGTCGGTGTGCGCTACGAAGACACCGATGTAACAGGTTATTCAGTCAAGCCTGGGGTTGTTGCTTTTAACTATCGTCATGCTGAAGAGCTTCGCCCTGTATTTGCTGCAACAGCAACACCGCAGGAGCTTGAAGGTGGTTATACACGTATATTACCAAACTTTGATATAAGCGCCGACTTAGATGACGGCTTTAAAACTCGTTTTTCATATAGTCGTACTTTAGCCCGTGCAGGTATTGGTGGTATGTTCCCATCAACTACCATTAACGCCCGTCCTGAAGGACCGTTTAATGCATCGCAAGGTAACCCTAACTTATTGCCAATTACGTCAGATAACTTTGATTTTTCAGTTGAGTGGTATGGAGACGACGGAAGCTATGCATCGGTTGGTTACTTTAAAAAGTTTGTTGAAAACTTCATTGGTGCAGGCGTAGTGCAAGGTACGCTAAATGATGTAAATGGCGAGCCGTTGCGCGATCCAAGTGTTAACCCTCGCCCTGGTTGTCCTGATAGTTCAGATACACCTAACCCAGCATGTTTAAGCCAAGCGTCAGACCCGATTGTTACATTTGATATAGCAACGCCAGATAATCTTCAAAATCGTGAAGTAGATGGTTGGGAATTAAATGCGCAGTACATGGTGCCTGATACAGGCTTTGGCGTCGTTGCTAATTATACGATAGTTAATAGCGATGAATCGTTTAAACCGTATGATTTTGACCAAACAATTGCACTAGCAGGACTAAGCGACTCAGGTAATTTGGTCGGCTTTTACGAAAACGATGATTACCAAGTACGTTTAGCCTATAACTGGCGCGATGATTTCTTACTGTCTTTGGGAACTGAGCCTACATTTACAGAGGCGTACGGTCAGCTAGATTTTAGTTTTAATTACACCATTAACGACACCTTGGGTGTTAGCTTTGATGCACTTAATTTAACTAATGAAACAACACGCCGCCATGGTCGTTTTGCAGAGCAATTAGTATCTGCTGAGCAATATGGTCCGCGCTTTAGCATTGGCTTAAGTGCTAAATGGTAAGTTAGTTTTTGACAAATAATACAAAACGACAGCTCAGCGCTGTCGTTTTGCCTTTTAACTAACGAGGTTGCTATGAACGATGATATTAAATCAATAGTAATAGTTGGCGGTGGAACTGCAGGATGGCTAAGTGCAGGAATAATTGCGGCGTATTTGCAAAAACATCACAGCAAAAAAATAAATATAACGCTGTTAGAGTCCTCAGATATTCCTACAGTTGGCGTTGGCGAAGGAACTTGGCCTACAATGCGCAGAACCCTTAAAGACATGGGTATTCGTGAAACTGAATTTATTAAAAAATGTAATGTATCGTTTAAGCAAGGTGCTAAATTTGCTAAGTGGGTAACCGGAGAAAATGATGATTACTATTATCACCCGCTTGAGCTACCTACGGGTATGTTTGAAAATAATTTAGCCACCAGCTGGCTTAATATTAATAACGCACAACCTCCTTTTGCCCAGTATGTAAGTGCGCAGCAATCAATATGCGAAAGTGGATTAGCTCCCAAACAAATCACCACACCCGAATTTAGTGCAATAGCAAATTATGCTTATCACTTGGATGCAGGCTTATTCGCGACATTCTTAAAAAACCACTGCATTGATAATCTTAATGTTAAACACATTGTAGGCACTGTCGTCGGTGTAAACAATTGCACAAATGGCGATATTAAAAGCGTTAGACTTAATAATAAAATAGAGATAGCTGGGGATCTATTTATTGATTGCAGTGGCTTTAAATCGTTATTACTAGGTGAGAACTTAGGGGTGGGGTTTAAATCTTGTAAAGATGTATTATTTGCTGATAGTGCGCTAGCCATACACATGCCATACAAAGATGACGAACCAATATGCTCGCATACTTTATCTACAGCACAAACATCGGGCTGGATTTGGGATATAGGATTACAAACACGCCGTGGAATAGGGCATGTGTACTCTAGTAAACACATTAGTGATGAAGATGCTAAGCAGCAATTATTTGATTACTTAAATATTAATAAAGATCAGCAAAGCAAATACAAAGTTAAAAAGCTTAGTTTCGAACCAGGACATCGTGAAAAATTTTGGCATAAAAACTGTGTCGCAGTAGGCCTCTCAGCTGGTTTTTTGGAGCCACTGGAAGCCTCTGCTTTATTACTGGTAGAAATATCAGCCAATTTTGTTGCGCAGCAATTTCCGGCCAATAGGCATGTAATGAATATAACCGCGCAGCGTTTTAACCGCACATTTAGTTACCGATGGGAGCGAATAATCGACTTTTTAAAGTTACATTATATGTTGAGTAAACGAACCGACAGCCCATTTTGGCAAGCGCACTGTCATCAAAATACTATTCCACAAAGCTTAAAAGATAATTTATCACTTTGGGAATTTCATACACCAAGCGATAACCACTTTGATCATTCACAAGAAGTGTTTCCAGCAGCAAGCTATCAATATGTGATGTATGGCATGGGGTTTACAGGCTCAAGCGAACTGTATGGCAACTCAGAAAGTTATTTTAAAAAGGCCATTGCGCTTGTTAATAACAACCAGCAATACACCCAAAAATTACTTAATAAATTACCTACCAATAAAGCATTATTAGCGCAAATTAATCAATTTGGTATGCAGCAAATATAGTTAAAACATAAGAGCGACACACTATGACAAACTCAGTATTACTCGATAAAAATACACATAAGTACACTCGCATTAAAACTGAACGCGGTACACAATACGGCGAAGCAGTAAACTACATTCCGGTTGTTGCCGATGAGCTTGCTCAACTTGCATTAGACTACCCAGTCTATTTTATGAAGAACAATCAAACTGGCCAGTTTGAACTATATGCTTTAACTGGCTTTGATGAGGGGCAAAACTTATTTTTACAAAATGATATATGGCATGCCACTTACGTACCTTTACACTTACAGCGACAACCATTTAAGTTAGGAATAGGAAATAAACTTACTAACAAGACCGAGCAAACAGATCTCGCTGTTACAATTAACGAACAACACCCAAGAGTAAATAATAGTGAGGGAACACGGTTATTTAACGAAACAGGGGAGCCAACCACATATCTAAATAATGTGAGTGAGCAATTGATAAAGCTTATGCATGGCGGCGAACGTACAACCGCTTTTATCAATACTTTACTAAAACACGATTTAATTGAAGCAGTGCAGCTAAACATCACTAAATCAAATGGCAAAACACAAGGCTACAATGGCTTGTATTCTATTGCCGCAGATACACTACAACAACTACCGACAGAAACACTAAACGTTTTGCACTCAATGGGTTACATACAAGCTTGCCATCTAATCTTATGTTCAAGCGGGCATATTCAAAAATTAGTAAAATGGTTACACGATTTAAAATAAGTTTTATATTAATTAGTGTTACTTACCCCCACTGGTTTTACGTGTGCATTAGTTTATGCTGATACCGATGAAATAATAAATGAACTACAACTGGACACTATTATAAGTTCACTTCTTAGGTTTTGGAGTTCGATTATTCGCCTTGGTTTTGGTATCATTTAACTTATCGGCTTGTATCGCAATGGGAAAGGTCAAGCCAATAAACATTGATGATTAAGAGAATGGACGTGCTCGAACAAATAGAACAATGGATTGATGCAACAAATATTAAATATAAAACCCAAAGAATTAGCTGTGAGAAATTTGCTAGTGAGTTTGCAGGGTTTTATCCTGTCGAATTTTTAAAAAATGCCTTTTACGTTAGTGTCGATGAAATACCCAAACCTAACTTTCCTTTTTTGCGTGAAATGGGATTAGACGATTTTATTGACATGGATGCCGCAGGTACTACATACAAAAACATTTATTACATGCTTCCTTACGTAGCTGATAATTTAGCTGTGCATTTTCATGAACTTGTTCACGTAGCCCAATGGAGTGAACTTGGCGCCGAGGCTTTTATGTTGCGTTACATAACCGAAATTCAGCAGGTTGGTTATGATGCTGCGCCACTTGAAGTCATGGCGTATGGTCTTGATAAGCACTTTACAAATAATGGCAAGAAAATAAACGTGCCTGAACTCGTGGTTCAAGCGTTGTAGTTAATTAACATTTTCAAAGGATTGCATATGACACGCTTTACTGTTTTTTTACTGAGCTTACTTAGTGTAAATGCCTATGCGGCATCGTTTGATGACGATATTGTGGCTGCGTTACTTGAAAGAACAACACATAACGTTACCTACGATGGGTCTTATCGCTCTATTACTTATCCGGGTGGCGATGTGCCCGCTAATGTAGGGGTGTGTACCGATGTAGTTATTCGATCATATCGACTTTTAGGTATTGATTTGCAAAAGCTTGTGCATGAGGACATGTTAAAAAGCTTTGAGCTATATCCCTCTAAGCGTATTTGGGGTTTGACCAAACCGGATAAAAATATAGACCACCGCCGTGTGCCAAACTTACAGGCTTACTTTAAAAATCATGGCCAAGTGCTCGCTAAATCAAGTAACGTGAACGACTATAAAACGGGTGACATTGTAACGTGGATGCTGCCAGGTAATTTGCCGCACATTGGGATGGTTGTGAATGAGTTAGCAAAAGACACAGGGAATCCATTAGTTGTTCATAATATTGGTCGAGGACCTGAAAAAAGCGACATGCTTTTCGATTTTAAAATTACGGGGCATTACCGTTTCGTCCCACAAGAATATAAATAACCAGATTATAAGTATGAGTTCTC
The DNA here is from genome assembly GCF_030408075.1 of Pseudoalteromonas sp. APC 3358. Taxonomy (NCBI): domain Bacteria; kingdom Pseudomonadati; phylum Pseudomonadota; class Gammaproteobacteria; order Alteromonadales; family Pseudoalteromonadaceae; genus Pseudoalteromonas; species Pseudoalteromonas sp. APC 3358. The sequence goes on along the minus strand of NZ_JASDCE010000007.1, from coordinate 98,876 downwards.
TCATTTATTGATATTGCAGTATAAAGAAAAAGGATTTTGAACGTGAATACAAAAACCGATTCAAAAGAGGCTAACCCAAAAGAGGTTAATCTTAAACAAAGTAAACTCGCTCCCAAAATAGCTAGTTTATTTATGAGTATTGCTTTTTCAGCGATAGGAACGGGTTTATTTAGTTTGGTTGCAAGCTTACTTGGCAACGTGAATGTAACCGAAAAAACAGTTGGCAGTGTGTGGGTTTTACTGACCACATTTTTTGTTATTTTAAATGTATTTGGTGTCATTATTTGGCATAAACCGAAATGGTTAATTACTGCTATAAATAATGTGCTTAGGTTTGCTAAAGGGCGCAAAACAGCATTTTTTAGCGCCGTGCTAATGCTGATATTAATTATAGCAGGCTATTGTTTTTTTCTTTCCTTACCACAGCCAATTAGTTACAAAGCAACTCACTCTACACCTGCTGTAACCACTTTATCTGATGTTTTAAACCCTGAACCGCTTTATATTGATTTTACTCCCGTTTTAGATGGTGTAGAGAACACGGATGCAGTGTCTTACTCTGTCGCAAAGCTTGCGCTTGTTGGCAAAGTGATTCCCACAGGTATAAAAGTCACGCCTGAGCTAATTGGACAGTGGTCTTGGAATAGTGAAAGCCAGCTTAAATTTATCCCAAAACAAGATTGGTCAGCAGGGCAAGAATATAAGGTACGTTTTGATTCATCTATTTTTAAAAGTGATATACATCTAAGTGATAATGAGCATGTATTTAAAACTCCCAACTTTGAACTAACACTAAGCTCGCTCGCTTTTTATCAAGATCCTAACGTTAAAAAAAGTCACAAGGTGGTTGCAACATTAAAAGCGACTCACCCAACAGATATAAACACCATAAAAAATAATTTAAAGCTGACTCAATCACTTGAGCAAGATGGCAAGAACGAACTCGCACAATATAAATTTGATGTTACTTACGACAAGCATCAACGAGAGATTTACATTACTTCAGAGCAAATACGTATTCAAGATACCGAAAGCTATCTGTATTTTGTTATTAATAACGGTGTAAAGCCGGTTATGGGTCCTTCTCAAACAACAGAAGAGATTAAAGACGCCGTGTTGATCCCAAGTGTAAATAGCTTTTTTAGAGTAAATACGGCCAATGTGTTGATGGTAAATAATACGCAAGGGGAACCCGAACAAACACTTGTTTTAGACTTCACAGATGATATTTCATCGCAAGATGTGGTTAGTAAAATGGTTGCTTACGTGTTACCGACTAAAGATTCAAAAGGTAACTATAATTACTTCAGTAGCCCACGAGAAGTTACTGATACAGTGCTTAAGCAATCTCAAAAAGTTAAGTTAAATGCGATTCCTACCGCGCAAGATACAACTAAGTTACACAGTTTTACGTTTGATGCACCACAAAACCAGCAAGTTTATATCGCGATTGATAAGGGATTAAAGTCGACGGATGAGTTTACGATGGTGAATAAATACGACACTATTTTAGATACGCCGGCTTATCCGACACAAGTAAATATTATGTCTAAAGGGTCTATATTATCAAAAAATGGCGATCATAAATTGTCATTTTTGACCCGCGGTGTAAACGCACTTCACGTTAAAGTAGGTAGGGTAGAAGCCAATCAAATTAACCACCTTATAAGTCAAACCAGTGGTGATATTTCTAATCCAGAATTTAATAATTATTACTTTACAGAACAAAACATAAGTTCAATTTTTACCAGACAAGTTAATTTAAAATCGGAGCACCCTAAAAAAGCGGTCTATTCATCTATTGATTTGAGTAGTAAGTATAATGAGTCAGTTGGTTTAGGCTTATTTTTTATAAATGCTCAAGCGTTAAATACAGAAGATAATTACGTATATGGACCCCAAGAAAAACGACTTATCCTTATTACTGATTTAGGTATTTTGGTAAAAAATAATGCAGATGGATCTCGCGATATATTTGTCCAATCTATTGAAACAGGAAAACCGGTAGCAAAAGCGAAGGTGTCGTTATTGGGTAAAAACGGATTAGTTATTTTAAATGCTAAAACAGATTCTGAGGGGCACGCATTTTTCGACAACACAACGTGGTTTACTGATGATCAAACTCCCGTTGCTTTTGTAGTCGAAACTAAAAGTGACATGTCTTTTATTCCTTATAATCGCTATGCTCGAATGGTTAACTACTCTCGGTTTGATACCGGAGGTGTAAGTTCTGGGCTCAGTGGTAGTAATAAAATAGATGCGTTTGTTTTTTCTGACCGTGGAATTTATCGACCAGGCGATAGTGTTAAACTTGCCACGATTGTGAAGCAACAAAACTTTGCAAAACTGGGCGATATACCGCTTGAACTTATAATTACCGATCCTAAAGGGACAACTGTTTATAATAAACGAGTGAGCTTAGATAAGTATGGATTGCTTGATTTTGACTTTAAAACACAAAATAGCGCCAATACCGGAACGTATTATGTATCGGTCCAACTTATTAAAAATAATAATAGCCGCGACCAATTAGGCAGTACTCAGTTTAAAGTTGAAGAGTTTGTACCCGATAGATTGAAAATTAGTAGTCAATTTTCTCAATCATCTGCAAAGGGGTGGGTAAACAGCTCAAAATTTAAAGCATTGGTGAGCCTTCAAAACTTATTTGGTACACCTGCTCAAAATAGACGTGTTACTGCTGATTTACGTTTATCTCCAGCTGGTTTTTACTTTAATGAATACAAAGATTATGTGTTTTCTGATCCCCACAGTGAAGGAAAAAATATTAGACACAGTATTGAATCATTAACCGAAACCAAAACTGATGAACAAGGCAAGGCAGAATTTGATATTGACTTAACTCGCTATGAGGCAGGTACTTATCAGTTAAATTTTGCAGTACAAGGGTATGAAGAAGGCGGTGGTAAAAGTGTTCGTGCAAGCAGCTCGGTGCTTGTTTCACCCGTTGAGCAGTTAGTTGGTTATAAAGCCGATGGCGATTTAAGCTACATATCAAAAGAGTCAAAACGTGTTGTAAAATTTATTAATATTAATTCAGAAACTGAGCAAGTAGCTCGTGATGATTTATCGCTAAATTTAATAGAACAACAATATGTATCTACGTTGGTGCAACAAAATAACGGCACTTATAAGTACCAATCGGTTAGAAAAAACAAACAGGTATCAAGCAATCCGTTTTACATTAAACAAGATGGCGCAAACTACGAGTTACCCACTGCTGAACCAGGTGATTACTTAATAGAACTGGTTGATGGCAAAGGGAATACCGTCAGTAGGGTATCGTTTACGATAACCGGCACGGGTAACTTAGCGGGTAAGCTTGAAAAAAATGCTGAACTGCAAGTTCAATTAAATAAATCGGATTACAAACCTGGCGAAACTATTGAAATAAGTATTGTAGCGCCTTATGTTGGCTCGGGTTTAATTACAATTGAAACCAACAAAGTACACGCTTTTAAATGGTTTGAGAGTAAAACAACAAGTAGCATACAAACAATAGCGTTACCTCAAGGGATAGAAGGCAATGCGTATGTTAATGTTTCATTTGTTCGAAGCCTTGAATCGAAAGAAATATTTACAAGCCCACTAAGCTACGCAGTTAAACCATTTGCGATTGATCGTAGTAAACGCGCAATAGATTTTGACGTAAACATACCTGATAAAGTAAAACCAGGTGACGATTTAGTCATTTCATATAGTGCCAAATCACCTTCACGTGTTCTGTTATTTGCTGTAGATGAAGGTATTTTACAAGTGGCGAATTATCGGACGCCAAAGCCGTTAAATCACTTCTTACAAAAACGTGCTTTAGAAGTCAGTACTATGCAAATTGTTGATCTTATTTTACCTGAATTTAAACTAGTGCAAGAGCTTGCAGCTGCGGGTGGTGGTTATGCAGAATCAATGGCAATGAACCGCAAGAGCAAGCAACTTAACCCGTTTTCTCGTAAGGTACAAAAACCAGTCGCATTTTGGTCTGGTATTTTATCGGCTGATGCTAAAACGAAAAAACATACGTTTACTATCCCAGATACTTTTGCAGGTCAGGTACGTGTAATTGCTATTGCCGTAAATGACGAGGGTGTCGGTGTTAAAGAAAGTACAACATTTGTGAAAGGGCCCTTTGTATTAACTCCTAATGTATTAACGACAGCAGCACCAAGCGATGAGTTTGATATTGTACTTGGTATTGCTAATGGTGTTGAGGATTCAGGTAAACAACTGCCAATTACGGTAGAAGCGCTTACTTCAAGCAACATTGAAATAATAAGCGATAAAAAATTAACGCTAAATATTGATGAAAAATCAGAAGACACATTAACGTTTAGAGTGAAAGTGCTTGATAAGCTTGGCGCTGCATCAATTACATTTACTGCGTTATCGGGTGACAATGTTAGCCAACGCACGGCAACGTTAAGTGTGCGCCCTGCGGTTGCATTTGTTAGTAGCTTTGAAAGTGGCTTTAATGAATCAGGTAAAAAAGAAATAGCGGTTTCGAGACAGCTATATCCTAACTTATCACAAAATAATATTACCGCTTCACAAAGCCCGTTAGCGCTTGTTGATGGTCTTATTAGTTATTTAGATAACTTTCCTCATATGTGTACCGAGCAAGTAGTGAGTAGTGTGTTTCCGGTGCTGAGTTATTTAGAACACCCAAGTTATATGGGCGATGTATCTTATAAACATGAGCGTATAAACAACTTAATAGATACCCTTCGTCAACGTCAGTTACCTGATGGCAGATTTATGTTATGGCCGGGTAATTCTAGTGCATCTATTTATTCTTCTCTTTATGTTATGCATTTTTTATTAGATGCAAAAGAAGCGGGCGTAGCAATACCTTATGATATGTGGAGCAGTGGTTTTGAAGGTGTGCGCAGTATAGCGAGCGGATCTTTAGAGACGAATGACAGAAACCGCGCTTATGCCATTTATTTGTTAACACGACAAGGTGAGGTAACAACTAATTACTTATCTGATTTAGAAAAAAGTGTAAATGCGAGTAATAGCAAAGTATGGCAACAAGATATAACGTCCGCGTTTATGGGCGCAACTTATCAGCTATTACGTGCAAGCGACAAAGCGCAAGCACTGATCCATAGCTATAAAATTGGGCAAGATACCCAGCACGATAATTGGGGCGCTTACGACTCACGTTTAGCTCACGACGGACAGTATATTTATTTGTTATCAAAACATTTTCCTGCTCGCTTAAAGCAGTTAACTAAAGATGATTTGTTTAATGTCGTTGACCCTATTTTTAAAGGAGACTACAACACGTTGTCGTCTGCTTGGTCTGTACTTGCTATGACGGCATACTCAAAAGTTGCGTTATCACAAGCCCAGCCTGAAGATGTAAAAATAATGGCAACAACGACAATGGCAGAAAAAGAGGCATTAGACGTAACCTATACACCTTATCCTAAAGCCTCGTTTTTAAATGACGTTAAAACGCTTGATGTATTAGCGCCACCTCGCTCATTTTACATGATGAGCCAAGCTGGTTTTGATACAAACGTGCCACAAAAGTCATTAAGTAATGGTTTAGAAGTTGTCAGAGAATACCAAGACGATAAAGGTAATGTGATAACCACCGCTGTTCAAGGTCAAGAACTAAACGTTGTATTACGAGTGCGTAGTACAACGGGTAAAAATATTTCGGATGTTGCTGTTATTGATTTACTACCTGGTGGGTTTGAAGTACTTAGAGACAGCGTTCGCAATAGTTATAATCGCTGGACCTCTGATTATAAAGATATACGAGAGGATCGCGTTATATTGTATGGCAGCTTTGGCGATAGCATGACTGAGCTTACTTTTAAGGTTAAGGCTACTGCATCTGGCAGCTTTGTAGTGCCATCGGCTTATGCTGAATCTATGTATGATTTAAGTATTAAAGCGCACTCAAAATCGGGTCGTTTTGATGTTACCGCCGCTAAATAAAAAGCTTAGTTTTATAATAAAAACGGCTTTTTTTACAACAGCACTGCTTGCAGTGCTGTTGTATTTATTTACTCCAAAGCCGGATATTACCCAGCCCAATGCTTACTCAACGGCTTTTTACGATAGCAGTGATAAATTACTTCGTTTAAATTTAGCCGCAGACGATAGATATAGATTATGGACGCCAATAGATAAAATCCCTTTGAGCGTTCAACAAGCTACTTTATTGTATGAAGACCAAGACTTTTATGAGCATATTGGTATCGATTTTATTGCTTTAATAAATGCGTTTTATACTAGCTATATTAAAAGAAGTCACCGAGTCGGTGCGTCAACAATAACAATGCAAGTAGCCCGGTTGCACTTTGGGATGAACACGCATGTTATTTTTGGAAAAGTAGAACAAATACTTCGAGCGTTACAAATTGAGAGACACTACAGTAAAAACCAAATACTCGAGGCGTATTTTAACTTAGCGCCTTATGGATCAAATATTGAAGGTGTTGGTGCAGCCAGTTTAATTTATTTTAAGAAACCAGCTATTGATCTTAATTTACCTGAGTCATTATTACTTAGCTTAATCCCGCAAAACCCAACCAAACGAAATCCCATTAAAAAATCGGCTAAACTGGTATTGCTAGAAACAAGAAAAAAACTGTTTACTCGTTGGCTTGAAAAGTACCCAGACGATAAACACTGGCTAGCAGCTATGCAATTACCGATAAAGGTATATGCCTATTCAGACTTGCCTTTTGAAGCTCCACATTTTATTAATAATTTACAAAGCGAGTACCCGCACCTAAAGCCTGGAGAATATAAAACGTCGATAGACCTTAATTTACAAAACTTACTTCAGCGCCATGCAAGAAATTACATTAATCGCAGGCATAGAGACGGGCTTAGTAATACGTCTGCTATTTTACTAAATTATAAAACTATGGAAGTAGTTGCTGAATTAGGCTCTGTGGATTTTTTTAATAATGACATTAGCGGTCAAGTAAATGGTGTAAGAGCTAAGCGTTCACCAGGTTCAACCCTTAAACCATTTATTTATGCGCTTGCTATAGAGGAAGGGTTAATTCATCCATTAACGCTTGTAAAAGATGCCCCCAAACGCTTTGGAGGATATACACCAGAGAATTACGATCAGCAGTTTTTAGGGCCTGTATCGGCTACTGAATCGCTAGTGCTGAGCCGTAATGTGCCTGCTGTTAATTTGATGTATCGCTTACAAAAAGTTGGGCTATACGATTTACTCGTTGCAGCCGATGTTAAAAAGCTTCAGCCCGAAGAGTTTTATGGTTTAGCGCTTGCGCTGGGCGGCAGTGAAGTAACGATGCTAGAGCTCGTTAAGTTATACGCCATGTTAGCTAATTTAGGGGTGTATAAGGATGAAGTTATATTAAAAAAAGACGCCACTGTTATTAACCAAAACAACCCAAATAATCAAAACAATCATATTAAGCAACTCATCAGCCCAGAGGCAGCCTACCTGACTTTACAAATGCTAAGTAAAAATAGTGCAGTTGATGAAATTTCATTTCAAAAAGAAAGAAGACAATCATATCCTGTATATTGGAAAACAGGTACTTCATTTGCTTTTCGCGATGCATGGTCAGTAGGTATTGTTGGTCCGTATGTTTTAGCTACATGGGTTGGTAATTTCTCAGGAGAAGGGCACCCATCTTTTATTGGGCGACAAGCAGCCGCGCCTTTATTTTTTGAAATAATACGTTCATTAGATAGTTACGGCTTAATCAAAGGCAATATAAAACCAGGTGGTTTAAATATTACAGAAGTAGATATTTGTTCAACAACAGGTGATTTACCTAATGTGCATTGCCCTAAAACAGAAAAAGGGCTTTTTATTCCAGGTAAGTCGCCAATTAAAGTGTCCGATGTACATCGTGAAATTTATATTGATAAAGTATCGGGATTACGTGCTTGTCAGTATGTTGAATCTACAACTACAAAGGCAGTTTATGAATTTTGGCCATCTGACTTAGTCAGATTATTTAAACAAGCAGGCATTGTTAAACGCCAGCCTCCACCTTATTTAGATTCATGCTTAATTAATGACACGAGTACACGAGGCTCAGCACCGAGTATTACATCCCCGAGTAATTTAATTAGCTACACGATAAGAGCCAGTAAATTGAAGCAAGAAGGCCTGCCTTTTAGCGCAATCACAGATACAGATTCACGTATTTTATATTGGTTTGTAGATAACAGCTTTGTTGGTAAAGTAGAGCGAGATACGCCTTTTTTCTGGCACCCGCAAGTAGGCGAATTTGACGTAAGAGTGGTTGATAATTTAGGGCGTAGCGCATCAGTTTCAATGCGTGTAAAGCTCGTTCAGTGATATTGAGTGTTCATGCATTTAATGTAATAAATAAAGGGTAGTTTTTTATAACTGAAATTTATATAAACTAGGGCGATTTACTCTTTCTTACCTACATGGATGATGGTAAGGGGCGTGAGCTGGATGCGGAGGTTTTGCTCGGTAGCCCACTAGACTACAAATCTCGGGCCGCGATTAAATCGGCTCCTAGATTGAACAAATTTCAATCCACAAAGATCAACATGCCCTTATGACTTCATAGCCGCTAGTTTATATAACGGAGTATCAAAATGACTTCGAAAGTAGTTACTTGATATTATGTTTTACAGCCTTAACTGCTGCGGCGCTATCTTGAGCTTTAAGTGCTTCTAAAATAGCGCGATGCTCATTAACACACTCAGAGCTTGAGGTAATACGTTTGTAGTTTAAACGCATACGCATGACATACGGATACCAAATATTTACCAGCTCTTCGCCCCCAGCTTGGTATATTAAATACTGATGAAACGAAATATCGATTTTAGTTACTTCGGTATAATCTTCGCGATCGAGTGCGTCTTCTAGAGATGCTAAGATACCTTCAAGTTCAGCAATGTTTTGCTCAGTTAAACTACCGTTTAACTCTGTGATTGCGTACTCTTCTATGCTGCGACGAAGTTTAATCATTAAACGTTGTAGCTTAGGCTCTAGTACGCTGTTGACTGATGCGCCACAATTGTTTCGCGAAATCAACAGACCTTCTTTTGTTAATTGCAAAATCACATCTCGAATTGGGCCTCTGGAGAGACCAAAGCGCTCTGCCAGCTCTTTTTCATTTAACTTAGTTTGTGGTGGCATTTCACCAGAGATTATATCTGAACGTAATTGTTCAGCGATTTGATCTTTTACAGACAAAATTTTTGTTGCTCTGTTACCAGCCATATTTATTCCTAGATTTAATTTACTTTATGTGACCTTAGCTACGGTTAATAAATAGTCGTTATTCGAGTTAAGATCATGTACTTATCTCAGTGTATATAAAAAAAAAGGAATGGTCTATTGTTAACACATTACAACAGACCAATAAATATACAATTAAATGATGAATGTGCAATTATTTTTTAAATCGTCGCTCATACATAGACTCATTCATCGCTTTAGCGGCTTCAATCATTTCAATGTAGGGTCTGTCAGTGACACTTATAAAGCCTACATTATAATTTTCGCCATCGTAAGCTCTGCCTGTAATCGGAGAATCTATATACTGAAACCAATGAGCACCTATAAAGTAGGGGTTGTCGATCACTGAGTTCATATAATCGGTATACATATTTGCTCTGTCTTGTTGATTAGCCGCATGTATTAACCCAGGATGAAATAATCCTGAATCAGATGAACCAACATGAAACTCACCAATTATAGCGGGTTTATCAAATTGTGATAAAAACGCCCACTTGTCATCTCTTAGACCTTCTTTATATGCGTTAAAACTTATTACATCAACATATTTAGCTGAGGCTTTAACAACTTCTATAGGCATGCCCCAATCAGGAAAACGCGCACCTAAATACATATGATTTGGTAGGTATTTATCCATAGCGGCATTTACCACACTAAAGTACTTATCAGCATAGGCGGTGAGTAATATAGAAAAATCGACCAGCTGCTCTTCATTTTTTATATCAACCGTTACACCTTTGTCAAACTCAACCCATGAGGCTAAGTTTAAGTGCCATACCTTATTAAGTTTAGCGACATCAGTATATTTTTCTTTCATTAAGCGAGAAAATTCAGCTTTAGTAGGCACTGTTTTAGCATCACGGCCTAATGTGTTTATTACAATACCATAATGGCTTTTAACGGAATCAGGGCGGCCAAAGCTTTTTTCGTTATCAATAAATACGCCTACTGCCCAAGGCGAATTTTTAACTTCTTTTGCAACAACACTAACGGTTTCGTTAGCACGCACTGTAAATTCAGGGTCGAATACATCCGGCATGGCTCCCCAAAAATCGTTTCCGCTTGATACGGTTTTAAAATCACCTATAATCCAACCATTGGCAAAGTAGGGCACTTTTTGATTATCGTAGTAGCTCGGATCTGTCCAGTTGCCTAATGAACTAAAGCCCCATGTAATCATTCTATTGAGGGTAACTTCTCGCCATTTTTGCATGTAATCTGCATTATTTTGACCATATTTACGTTCTAAATTAGCTGCGTAAAAGCTATATGTTTCGCCGTGTTCTAACGGACCCGAATGCGCACTTTTACGATAGCCAAAATGTTTACCGAGTGGATCGGTATAATCAGGTAGCCATTCAAATAAATTTTTACGCACTTGTGACGCTACAAAGCGGCTTTTAAGCGCTTCTTTATTTACTTGGTTTAACCCTTTTGAATCCTCAGGTGTTACACCTGCATTAGCTGATTTAGCCAACAACGCTTGATCAAAATCGTAACCCGTTAGTGTTGTTGAGTTTGCAAGACGAATAATATCAATTCCAGTTGCAAGGTATAAATAGCCATCAGGGTCGACTAATGACCATTTATCATTATATTTAGCGGTTCTAAAATAACCAGTAGCTTCTAATTTTGGACCTTCTGCCCAGCCACCAAAGCGTGAGCGATTAGTAGGGCGTTTAGAAAGTAACTGTGCTGCTTCTTGTTTTTTGTCGCTCAATAGCTCGGCTTCTGAATGTACCTTCCCTGAAAATTCTTGTTTTGCATTTTGGCCAAATTCATCAACAATCTTGGTTAAAAAAGCAGTATTAAATTGAGGGTTTTTACGAAGTGAAATAGATTTTATTGCCAGCTCTTTGTCATGCAATGTACTTTGCACGCTAATTGCTATTTTAGCGATGCCTTTTAAGTTAAGATTTTTTTTACCCCACATAGAAATAAACTGTACCTCATCAGACTCCCACGTATCTGGGTTAGAGCGAAGTCCTGAGGTAAAGTTAAGTTCTACATTTTCTTTGCCATCGGGCGTTGCAAGGTCGTGGCCGTCAAGTTTTGCGTAATACGTGTTGTATCCACCTACTGGCACATTAACGCTACGCGTATAGTTAGCACCGTCAATATCGGAGATATCTAAATAAATTTGTACAGAGTGTGTTCCTGGGTTTGCCAATTCAAAGGCGAGATTAAAATCACTAAATTCACTCCAATCCCAAGGTTTTTCCGGTGAAAAAACAATACTGGCGTACGAATTTTTCTTAGATTGAAATGTCACATCTAATACAGAGTTTTCTGCCTTTACAGTGGCTGCATTACTTTTGTATTGAACTGGGGTTAGCTTTGTGTGTGCAGCATCAGCAAATAAATACATTAATGTATCTGCTGAATTAACCTCTATAGGCTCATTGGTTGGTTTTTCAACCTTGATTTCTTGTTGGTTACAGGCACTTAGCGCAAGCAAGAGCGATGTGAGTAGTATGTTCTTTTTATATTTCATTGCTGTTCAACCTTTAATTACAATTTAACATACCATACAACAAAAAAACAAAATTGAATATTGTTGACAATGTGCAATTTGTGTTTTTGTGTGTCATTTATAATAAACTTTTGATTTTGTTTAACTAATTTTTAATGTTAATTGTAAAAGAATTTAAGTTAAAGCATGATTTCTTAAAATAGATGTTGCAAGTGCGTTAATTTTGAAATAGTCTCGAAGTTATTACCCATGGTTAATTGTTAACAATGTTGGGTTTTGACACTAGCACTCGCTTTATTCTCTATATAAAGCAACACACAATGATAACAACAAAGTTGGATAGAAGTATGAATGGTAGTAAACGTAATGTGTTTTTCTTTGCATTTATTGTCGCCTTTGGCGGCTTTATATTTGGATTAGACGCTGCTCTTATTTCAGGTACGGTTCGTTTTGTATCGGCAGAATTCAATTTATCAGACATTCAAATAGGCACTGTAGTGAGTGCGCCTGGTTTTGGTGTGCTATTTGCTTTAGTCATTACCGGTTACATATGCAATATGTTTGGCCGAAAAAATACTTTAATAGGCATTGCGTTTATATACATACTGTCGGCAATTGCATCGGTTTTCGCGCCAAGTTACGAGCTATTAGTTGCTGCTCGTTTTATAGGTGGATTAGCATTCACGTCTTTATCGGTCGCTGCTATGTATATAGGCGAAGTTGCACCGTCTAAGTACCGTGGTAAATTAGTGTCTATGATTCAAATAAATATTGTTGTTGGATTATCCGCAGCGTATTTTGCTAACTACTTACTTGTTGATTTAGCTCACAGTAATTTTGAGTGGGTAACACAGTGGAATGTACAAGATAATTTATGGCGCTGGATGCTAGGCGTTGAGATTATTCCTGCTATTTTATGGTTTTTATTATTATTTACTATTCCTCAAAGCCCGCGTTGGTTAGTTATGAAAGGCAACGAAACACGCGCTATAACTATCTTGCATCGTTTAAATAAAAATACTGAATTGGCCCAAGAGCAACTTAAGAGTATTAAAGAGAGCTTGGTTGATTACAGCGAAACAGGTGGGTATTTTTCTTCATTTAAACAACTACTCGAAAGTCGTGTTCGCGCCGCTGTCATTATTGCTTTTACTATTGCTATTGTGCAGCAAGTGACGGGGATTAACGCCATAATGTTTTATGCTCCAACGGTGTTTGAACAACTGGGAGTCGGCACTGATGCGGCTTTTTTTAACGCTGTTTTAATTGGTTTAGTCAGTATTGTATTTACTGTGGTAGCTATTGCTTTGATAGATAAGTTAGGGCGCAGACCCCTTGTTATTTGGGGATTAGCAGCTGCAACAATTAGTTTGTTTATGTGTTATTTAGGCTTTAGCCAGGCAGAGTATAGTTTGTCGGCTGAAGATATAGCCTCGTTTTCAGCGTTAAACTCTATTACAGGACTGGAGCACATAATTGGTACTGTGTATCACAGTGATATTGAATTTAAGCAAGCACTAGCGAGCGTACTTACTGCTTCGCAACAGCAATTATTTGAAAGCGATTTAATTTCACGCGCAGCAACTATAAACGCGCCACTTATATCATTTGGTATAGCGGGCTTTATTGCAGCCTTTCACTTTTCGATTGGGCCAATTATGTGGGTGATATTTTCTGAAATATTCCCGACTCGTATTCGAGGTGTGGCCATTCCTACCTTTGCATTTATTGCCAGTGTAATTAGCTATTTTGTTCAGCAGTTTTTCCCATGGCAGCTAAGTAATTTAGGCGCTGCAAACATCTTTTTACTTTATACCGTATCGGGTGTAGCCGGCTTTGCATTGTTATTTAAGTTTATGCCAGAGACTAAAAATAAATCGATAGAAGAAATTGAAGTCTACCTAGAAGGCCTACACACTAAAAAAGTACAGGAGGGTGTGTGAGTACTTTACTTGCTATTGGCGAATGTATGGTTGAGCTAGTACCAACAGGTATTAGCGAATGCAAGCAGTCATTTGCGGGCGATACTTACAATGCTCTTGTGTATGCAAAGCGTTTTGCTAACACACTAAATTGCGCGCTATTTACAGCTGTAGGTAGCGACGTACTGAGTGCCAATATGCTCAAATGTTGGCAAAAAGAAGGTATTAGCACGCAAAACGTGATTACAACAGCAGGCTATAACGTGGGTATTTACGCTATTTCAACGGATGCTGATGGTGAGCGAAGCTTTGATTATTGGCGTAATCAATCAGCAGCGAAGCATATGATGAGTTTATATACTCAAAAGCCATTTAATTTAGGTTTGAAAGAATCAGACTGGGTGTTTTTCAGTGGCATTAGTTTAGGTATTTTAGATGATGAATCTAAACAAGGTTTACTCACATTATTAGCTGATCTTAAAAAACAAGGCTGCACAATTGCGTTCGACCCTAATTATCGCGCGCGTATGTGGCAATCAAAAAGCCACGCTATTGAATGGCTAGAGCGTGCTTATGCGCTTAGTAATGTAGTTTTACCAGGTCTTGATGATCACCGTGTGTTATTCGGTCATTCAAGCAGTGCAGAGATTGTTAAGTACTGTACACAATTTGATATCGACGAAATTGTTATTAAAGCTGGTAGTGCCGGGATGCAGGTTTATTGCAAAGATGATCTTAAAGCGTCATGTCCGTTTACACCCGCTGCAAAGCAAGTTGATAGTACAGCGGCAGGTGACTCATTTGCGGGAACCTACTTAGCCGCCAGAATGTGCGCTCAAACCCCTCAAAATGCATTAGAAATGGCTGACAGTGTTGCCTCACAAGTTGTGCAGCATCAAGGCGCGATTTTACCTCTTGACGTATACCAGTCGCTAAATATAAGCCTAGGTAAGTAAGGAATTAACATGTCTGATAAAAAATTAAGTTTAGCAAGTAAGCGTGCAATAGAGCGTGGCTACGATAAATATGGCCCGCAGTGGCTGACAGAATTTGATGTGGAACCGTTGCTGGGTGATTTTGCCTATGAAGAAGGGGTTATACGTCGCGATCCTTCATCTGTTTTATACATTGATGGTGTTTATCATTGTTGGTACACCAAAGGTGAGGGGGAAACAGTTGGTTTTAATGCACAAAACTCAAGTGCAAAAGTGTTTCCTTGGGATTTAACGCAAGTTTGGCATGCAACGTCAAAAGACAGCATAACGTGGCAAGAACAAGGGGTCGCTGTGAGTCGAGGTGACGCTGGTAACTATGACGATCGCGCTATTTTTACCCCTGAAGTATTTGCGCATCAAGGTAAGTATTACTTGGTGTATCAAACGGTACAAACACCGTACACCAATCGCCAATATGAGCATATTGCTATAGCGCATTGCGATACCCCTTTTGGTCCTTGGATTAAATCACCTGAACCTATTGTTAGCCCAAGTAAAGATGGTCAATGGCTTGGTGATGAAGATAATCGCTTTGCAGTAACAGCTAAAGGTAGTTTTGATAGCCATAAAGTACACGATCCGTGTTTGGTGTTTTTTAATAACAAATTTTACTTGTATTACAAAGGTGAGACCCAAGGTGAGGGAATGAACTTTGGTGGTCGTGAAATTAAACACGGTGTTGCTATTGCTGATGATGTATTAGGGCCTTATGTTAAATCGCCTTACAACCCTATTTCTAATAGCGGTCATGAGGTCGTTGTTTGGAATTACAAAGGTGGTATTGCTAGTTTGCTAACAACCGATGGCCCTGAAAAAAATACTATTCAATTTGCTCAGGACGGTATTAATTTTGAAATTATGGCGCATATAAAAGGCGGTCCAGAAGCAATTGGCTTATATAGACCTGCACAAGGGTTTGATCAAAACACAGCGCCAGGCATTAGTTGGGGCTTGTGCCATAAATACGATGCCAGTTGGAACTGGAACTATATTTGTCGTTTTACTCCTCGTAAGCAAGTGCTCGACGCCGGTACCTTTCAAAACAGTAACTAGGGAAAGTAAACAATGAGTGAGCAACAAAATCAATTTGACCCGACAGAGCATCCACATCGGCGTTTAAACCCATTATTAAATGAATATGTGTTGGTGTCGCCACACAGGGCTAAACGCCCATGGCAAGGTCAAGAAGAAAGTGTAGATATTGAGGTTAAACCAGAATACGACGAAAGCTGCTTTTTATGTAAAGGCAATACGCGTATTAACGGCGAAGTAAATCCAGATTACAAAAACACCTTTGTGTTTACTAATGACTTTGCCGCCTTGCGTGAAGGTGTGCCTGATGTGGAGCAAACCGATCCCCTATTTAGCATGCATACAGAGCGTGGCACTGCGCGTGTTATTTGTTTTTCGCCTAATCATGCAAAAACACTACCAGAGCTCAGTGTTTCGCAAATTACAAATGTAGTAAGCACATGGCAAGAGCAATGCCAAGAGTTATCAAAAACTTACAACTGGGTTCAGGTGTTTGAAAATAAAGGCGCTGTAATGGGATGCTCTAACCCGCATCCACATGGTCAAATTTGGGCACAAAATAAATTACCGAGTTTGGTTGCACGTAAACATACAAACCTTAGTAACTATTATAAACAGTATGGCAGTAGTTTATTGCTCGATTACGCAAAACGTGAGATGGAATTAAATGAACGCGTAGTATGTGTAAACGATGATTGGCTTGTGGTTGTTCCTTATTGGGCTGCATGGCCATTTGAAACACTGCTATTACCTCGGTTTGCGATTACTCAAATGATAGAGCTGACAGACGCTCAACAAAGTACTCTAGCTGAAATTATTAAAAATGTAACAACTCGTTACGACAACTTATTTCAGTGCTCGTTTCCTTACTCTATGGGCTGGCATGGCGCGCCTTATGATGGTCAAAGCCACTTATTTTGGCAATTACATGCGCAGTTTTTACCGCCATTACTACGATCAGCCAGTGTTAAAAAATTTATGGTTGGTTACGAGATGATGGCCGAAGCACAGCGCGATATAACGCCAGAGCAAGCTGCCACTATTTTGAAGAAACAATCACTAACGCATTATAAAGAGAACACTAAATGAATGTTGAACAAAGCGCACGGTTAGCTTTTTCAAACCACTTTGGACGCGATGCCGACTTTGTTGTCAAAGCCCCAGGGCGTGTTAATTTAATTGGTGAGCACACCGATTACAATGACGGTTTTGTACTGCCTTGTGCCATTGAATACGCTACTTACATTGCAGTGTCCCCTCGAACTGACGATGTAGTAAATGTACTTGCACTTGATTGCGATAACCAAACCGACAACTTTTTAGTAAATAAACCGCTTAATAGCCACAGTACGCAAACGTGGAGTAATTATGTTCGCGGCGTAGTTGATGAACTGCAAAAACGAAATCATAAACTCAGTGGCTGCGATATATGCATCACAGGTAATGTCCCGCAAGGAGCTGGTCTGAGTTCATCGGCTGCACTTGAGGTAGGTATTGCTTATGCATTTAATCACTTATGCGAACTGTTTATTGAGCGAAAAGACATAGCCAAAATTGCACAAGCAGCCGAAAACAATTTTGTGGGCTGCAACTGTGGAATTATGGATCAGCTTATATCGGCGTGTGGTCAGCAAGGACAAGCATTGGGTATAGATTGCCGCTCACTTGATTTAATTGAAGTGAGTATTGACCCAAAGATGACTATTTTAATGGTTAACTCAAACGTTAAACGAGGCTTGCTTGATAGTGAATATAATTTACGCCGAGAACAATGTTATGCAGGAGCAGAAGCCTTGTCTAAACCGAGCTTGCGGGAAGTAAGTATTGGTGAGTACGAAAGTAAAAAGCATACCCTTGACCCAAGTGTAGCTAAACGTGTTGAGCATATAGTGTATGAAAATGTGCGCACATTAGAAGCTATGCAAGCTTTTACTAATAACGATATCGCCAAACTAAGCACACTAATGGCACAAAGCCATGCTTCTATGCGGGATTTGTTCGAAATAACCACCTCCCAAATCGACACTCTTGTTAATATTATCGCAAAAGTAATTAACGAACACGGCGGCGTAAGAATGACGGGCGGTGGCTTTGGTGGTTGTGTAGTGGCGTTTGTTCCTAATTTTTTGGTAGAGAATGTAATTAGTGCTATTGAAACGCAGTACGAGCAACAAACAGGATTAAAAGAAACGATTTACACAAGCGTACCTTCAGCTGGTGTATCACTTATAAGAGCATAAGGACAATCTAATGAAAAAAGTACTGGTAACAGGAGGCGCGGGATATGTTGGCAGCCACACTGTTTTAAGCTTATTAAAAGATGGTTTTGACGTAGTAGTAATAGACGATTTAAGTAACTCGAGTCGTGAATCGCTAACTCGCGTAGAAGCGTTATCAAAGCGAAAAGTTGAATTTATTCACGCCAGTTTACTTGATAACGATAAGTTGTCTGCCACGTTTAGCGAGCATACATTTGATTCGGTTATTCACTTTGCAGGTTTAAAAGCGGTAGGCGAATCCATAGAAAAACCACTTGAGTATTATTATACCAACTTGGTGTCGACCTTAAATTTATGCCAATGCATGCTTAAATATAATGTTAATAAACTCGTGTTTAGCTCATCAGCTACAGTTTATGGACAAGGCGCCTCGGTGCCTTATACCGAAAGTTTACCTCTAGGGCGTGCAGCAAGCCCGTATGGGCAAACAAAGGTAATGATTGAGCAAATACTACAAGAAATAGTAGCCTCAAATACCGGTTTGCAAGTAGCAAGCTTACGCTACTTTAATCCTATTGGCGCAGATATTAGCGGCCAAATAGGAGAAGACCCATTAGGTATTCCTAACAATTTAATGCCCTTTATTGCTCAAGTTGCTGTAGGTAAACGTGACAAATTAGCCATTTATGGAGGCGATTACCCTACTGAAGACGGCACATGCGAGCGTGACTATATACACGTTAGTGATTTAGCCAATGGTCATATTAAAGCCCTTAAATGGCTTGGCGAGCAACACCACAGCTTATATGAAGCATTTAACTTAGGCACTGGTACTCCTTATTCTGTGCTTGGCATAGTAAAAGCATTTATTGAGTATACCGGAGTTGATATTAACTTTGACATTGTAAAGCGCCGCGATGGCGACTTAGCTGCTTTTTGGGCTGATTCATCTAAAGCTCAGGGTGTTTTAGGCTGGCAATGTAAGTATACCCTTGCAGACATGATGAAAGACACGTGGCGCTGGCAAAGTAATAACCCTAATGGCTACCTGAATGCATAACCCCCTTATGTAAAAACACTGTCTACACAAGGCGTCTTATTAACACACAATAATAAAGGTGACTAAAATGAAACGCAGAGGTTTTTTAAAACTCAGCGCCGGCCTACTAAGTTCAAGTATGTTAGGTGGTTGCAGCGGTTTATTTGCATCATACCGAGGTGACTTAACCTCAACTGCACCATTAGATAATACAAATTTAAGCAAGCAAGTGTGGCTCGGTAAGCATTTTTGGGGGAACAGACTCCAAGACTGGCAACGCATAGGTAATGAGCTTTTATGTACTCGAGAAGAAAAAGATTTTGAAGCGCGTACCGTATCGTTACTCACCAGGCAGCTTAATAGCTCTTTACAAAGTGGGCGTATAAAAGCCACCGTACGTAATTTAACGCCGAACGAAAAAGGCTTTTGTGGATTTTTATTAGGGATTGGTAAAGGTGAACTAACAGCTAAAGGTGCTGCTTTAGCGCAGCGAGCTGGTGGCGAAAATGGCGGAATAATTGCGGCCTTTGACAGTTTAGGTAAATTATCATTTAGACAGTTTGATGATGAAAGCAAAGCCCTTAATTTTACTATTATTAATCGTACTCCATTTAATATACAACAATATAAAAGCGGCGATAAAATAACACTCGATTGCCATTTAGACCCAATAGATGCAAACCATTTTGATATTCGTCTTGTGGCAAGTAACACAAATACTGCCCAGGAGTTAGGATTTGCAGTACTTCACAAAGTCCCCGCAGATCAACTGCAAGGAGGTATTTCGTTATTAAGCTCCTCAGAGCCTTTTGTAGCAGGCGCTCGTTGGGGGTTTAGTGATATTGAAACCGGTGGAGGTAAAATAACTCTAAATAATGCCAACACCTTAGGCCCCGTTATGGGGTGTATGTATAGCGTTAATCAGCAGGTACTCAAGTTATCTTGTCAGTTAATGCCTATTAATATTAAAAAGTTCTCACGCGTGGAGCTGCAATATCAGTTTGAAAACCAATCGGATTGGCAATATGCAAGTACAGCAAAAATTGAAGATGGTTTTGTAGCAAGGTTTAGATTAAGTAATTGGGATTATTTAAAACAAGCTCAATACAGAATTGTTAACCCACAAAAGCCTGATGACACTTTATATTCTGGAACTATTGCTAAGGACCCACAAAGTAGTAAAGAATTTACGATTGCATTGTACTCTTGTATTATTCCTACTTCTAAAAGCTTAGACAACACACATTACACACGCCTTATTAGTAGCGAGCGCGATTTAGGACGTTACACCAAAGACAATATTTTATTTCCTCACACTGAACTTGTAGAAAATGCTAATTACCACAACCCTGATATGTATGTCTTTTGTGGCGATCAGTACTACGAAACATACCCGACTCGCTATGGTCGCCACACCAAAGATGCCAAACTAGATACCTTATATAAATGGTACTTATGGTACTGGGCGTTTGCCGATAGTATAAAAGATAAGCCTACACTTGTTTTAGTTGATGACCATGATGTGCTGCAAGGTAACTTGTGGGGCGATGGTGGCGATCACTCCGATATGCTAAAAGAGGAAGACGGCGGTTATAAGTGGGACAAAGACCTTGTTAGAATGATCTACCGTATGCAAAATGGGCATAATCCGGACCCTTATGATCCCACACCGATAAAATATGATATTCCGGTTAGTTATGCTGCATTTGAATATGGTGGTATTAGTTTTGCGATGGTTGAGGATCGTAAATTTAAAACGCCACCTGACTACAAAGCGAATAAGCTTGCCACAACGGGTGAGTTATTAGGTAAACGCCAAGAAGCCTTTTTAAAAGACTGGCAAACTATGCACCCGGGTAAACCTAAAATATGTATTACAGCTTCCATGTGGGGGTCGCCTCAAACCGATGAAAATGGCAAAGCATTAATAGATTACGATGCAAATGGCTACCCGGCTGATGGGCGTACACGCGCAGTAAAACTAGTAAGTGACGCTAACGCATTAGTAATTGCGGGAGATCAACACCTCGGATTGCTTGCCTATCAAGGAATCAATACTTTTGATGATGGCAGCTTGTTTTTTGCAGGCCCAGCTAGCGCAGCATTTTGGCAGCGATGGTTTGAACCCCACGCACCTTTACCAAATCAGCGAAACAACGACAAAAACACCGGTGATTTTACCGACACGTTTGGCAATAAAATGCGAGTTCTAGCGGCAGCTAACCCTAAAGTTACGCATAAACTTTTTGCTAAACAAAATACAACGTGGGGTAAGTTTTTAGCTGACAGAAACTTAAAAAGTGAAGGTTATGGGATTATTAAAATAAACCATGCAAAAAAATATTATCAATTAGAGTGCTGGGAGTGGAATACAGATCCATCAACAGAAAAGCAGTTTACTGGTTGGCCGTATATAAAAGAATTTTGATTAGGCTAGAACTATTGACGATAAACTCTGTGTAAATATTTACTTTAAAACTGTTACTTAAGAGCAATTTAATGCTTAGGCATTAAGTTGCTTTTTTATAATCAAATAAATATTGTTAACAAAATACAGTTGACAATTGTTTGGTTATTATATTATTGTTTACAAAAGATTAACCTGACAACATAATAATACCTTAGAAAGGGAACACACATGACAATCATCAACAAAGCGTTCAAGTTGAGCGCGATTACAGCTGCAGTACTTGCAACACAATTGGTTTACGCCAAGCAAGACGAAAGCACACAAGAAAAACCGAAAGTAGAAGCCGATATTGAAATAATTGAAGTCAGCGGGTTAGCCGCCAGTCTTAAAAAATCTATTAATGATAAGCGTTTTGCTGAAAACGTTGTTGACTCCATAAACGCTGAAGACATTGGTAAGTCCACTGATCAAAACATCGCTGATGCGCTTTCGCGTGTAACTGGTGTATCAGTACAATCCGTTGATGGTGAAGGTGCACGAATATCTGTGCGTGGTGCTAACTCACAACAAAACAATATTAGCATGAATGGTGTGCAATTAGGTTCTACAGGTTTTAGCCAAGGCGTAGACTTATCGCAGTATTCATCCGATATTTTATCTAAAATTGAAGTGGTAAAAACACCGAGTGCAGATCATGAAGAGGGTTCGCTAGGCGCAAATATCAATCTTTCGACTACAAAGCCGCTTGATTTAAATTATGAAATTTCCACTATGACTTTAGAAGGCAGGTACAACGATTTATCTGATAAAGAAAATTATAAAATATCGGGTACGATGTCGAAAAAGCTTTTTGACGATACCTTTGGCGTGGTTTTTACTGCAGTTAAAGAGACTAACGAATACCGAAAAGACCAATACTCTGCTACAGAGTGGACAGCAGTTCAGTCGCCTTTAGCAACAGATACAAATGGCAACGTTGTTGAAAATGCGGTAGGTATTACACCTCGTTTAGTTAATTATCAGCTTTTTGATAGTCAAAATGACCGCACCAGTATTAACTTAGGTTTGCAGTGGCGAGCAAGTGAAAACACAGAGTTTAACTTTAACGCAAACCTTGCAAAACAAGACGTTAATAACTCAATGCATGGTATTAATACGCGCTCAATGGAAACTAAAAACTTAGTTGAAGGTGAAGACCCAGGCCTTTCTGGCGTGACAGCTAAATTTACTGATCCTGAAGCTAGCTGGCGTACAATCGATTTAAAAACGAATACATTTACTAAGTTTATCAACCGCTTTGGTAACGGTGGTTTAGTGCAGTCAGAAGGTGAATTTGAAAATAAAAACCAAGTTTACTCACTTGATATGAATCACGGTTTTAGTGACTCATTTTCGATGGAAGCTGGCGTTGGGTACTCTAAAACGCAGCAAATACCAGAAAACTCAGTGTACGTTGCACTGCAAAATTTTGCCAATATTAGTGCATGGAGCTTAGTAAATGTGCCACCAGAGGATATGGAGCCTGTTGGTTATGACTGTACAGCAGGCGGTCCGTGTAAATTAGTTACAGGCACCGGCTTAATTGATTACGGCGAAAACGACACTTTTGGTGACCCAACAAATCTATGGGATAACTACAGCACCACGGGATTTAATCCGGATGAGCTAAAAGCGCAGCATTTATCGTACATGGGCAGAACCCTCAACGAAGTCGAAGATGAACAAAAGTCGCTCTTTGTCGATTTTGATTACGTGCTTGACACAAGCTATGTACGCTCAATTGAATTTGGTGCAAAATGGTCAAAACGTACAAAATATGTAGATGCTCAGCAAGGAGCCTTTAATAGTGTAGGCGAGGGGGTTGTAGTTATAAACCCTGCAACAGGCCAACCTGCAGTACTTGGTAGCGGTTTAAGAGATATTTCTGGTGATTTAATAACCAACGGTGAAGGGTTTCCTGTTGACGATTTTATGGCTGATTTAGGTTATGGCCGCGACAATGTAACCGATGGGTGGAATCGATTTTCGGCTTTTAAAGCATTTGAAGTAGCTTTAGGGAGTCCAGAAGTTGCTTTTGCCACAGACGATTCAAACACTCGCAATACAGAGCTAGATAACTTAGCATTTTACACCAAGCTAAATTTTGAATTAGCAGATGGACGTGTTACAGGTGATGTGGGTGTGCGTTATGTAAAAACGACTGTAGAAGTGCAAGGTGCATCGGGTGTACAGTTTGCATTTGACCCTTCAAATAATGCTCGTTTAATGGATCCATTTAAATTAGCAGAGTTGCGTGATACTAGCTTACCACTGTGTGCTGCAACGCAATTTTATGGTGCAGATTACAACGAAGAAATACGCTGGTCGAGAACCGATGGTCTAGGCTACGACACGAAAGGCACTATTGATAAATCAGACGATGTGGCTATTCCTGCTCAAGGCGCGTGTCATGATCCTAACGCTGTACGTGGTAATCCAAATGAATCTGAGTGGTGGTTATGGCGCCATTCTGATGTATCAACCGAAAAAAACTGGATATATGGCGAGCGTAAATTTGATGCAAATGGAAACTTATTACCAACAGAAGACAGAAGCTTACGCTCGTTTGCAGTAACTGGTGAGCACGACTACGATTTGTTTTTACCCAGTATCAATATTAACTACTTGCAAAGTGAAGACACCATTATTCGTTTTGCAGCATCTAAAACAATGGCTCGTCCACAAATAGATTCACTACGTCCTGGTTTTAAAGTAAGAGAAACACAATGGGGCGGTGAAAACCGTAACAACTCAATTACGCTTACCAATCCTAAACTCGATCCACTTGAATCAATAAACCTTGATTTATCATATGAATGGTATTTCAACGATTCGGGATTATTAGCAGCATCATTATTTTATAAAGACATGACAAACTTTGAAGAGTCTGAAACGATTGTTACCTACATGGATGACCTACGTGGAGTGGGACTCGAAGAGGGCGAATCTTATAACCCAGACGATTTAGTACTTATTGCAGGCCAAGATAGCTTAGAAAAATGTATGCCTAAGCGTTTTCAAGGTGGCCAGGATTATCAAAAAGAGTGGATGTATTCGGGCGACTTAGAGCAAATGTGTGCCAAATTTAACACCACCCGAATTAAAAATGGTAAAGGGGCAAGTATTAAAGGGTTAGAGCTTCAATATATGCAGACCTACGATAACTTACCTGGTATTTGGTCGGGCCTCGGCTTGCAGGCTAACTATACATTTCAAGACAGTAAGTACGATCAAGAAGTATCATCTATTGATGACAGCGTAAAACTACCTTCATTAGCGGTAGCGTATACACCAGAGCACAGCTACAACGTAACAGGTTTTTGGGAAAAAGACGGACACCAAATTCGTTTAGCGTATCAAGGCACTACAGATCAACTTGTACAACGCTCATGGGAAAACGGATCGCTGTGGGAAGAAGGACGTAAAACACTCGATTTTTCTGCAAGTTATAAAGTAAATAACTACATGACTGTATCGTTACAGGTAGCTAACGTAACTGATGAAGGCGTAAGACAATACTTTACCAGTCGTTTCTTAAATGCTGGTGGCCAAACGTTTTCTGAAGGCAGCCCGCTTGAAGGCGATGCAACTAAATCACGTACTGTTTACGCATATAAAACAGGCCGGACATTGAGACTTAATACCCGTATTAATTTCTAAATTTTTAATCTAATAAAAAGCCCGCAGCATTTCTGCGGGCTTTTTTATTTTTTTAATAAAAATTGTGTCATTTTGATTTCTCAAGACAATACCTAGCATGAAATAAAACTTATAACTCGTTAGATAAAACAACAATAAAGGGTAAAACATGTTTAAAGTATTTTCTAAATGTACGCTGGCAACAATAGTTGTCACATCGTTTTTTGCTGGTGCTGATCAACCACGCGAACTTGACTCCTCAACATGGCAATTACAGTGGAATGATGAGTTTAATTATGCGAATGCTGAATTAGATAAAAACTGGGTCTCTCAAAATGGGCCGACAGAAAACCCATGGGTATTAAGTAGTCGCTGGCGCGATAATGCACAAGTTAAAGACGGAATACTGCACTTATTAGCGAAGAAAGAACCTCGAGGTGGCCAAGACTGGACGACAGGTAATATTTGGTCAAAACGCTCATTTCATTATGGCTACTTTGAAGCTCGCTTTAAATATGCCGGTGCCTATGGCACGAATAACTCATTTTGGTTTTGGCCAAAACAAGGGGTTAAAGATGGCTTAAAGGCATGCGAGATTGATATTAATGAAGGCCATTTCCCTAATATAATTAATACCAACGTACATAACTGGACCGATACTTATACACTACCAAATGGCCGTGTTACTCACAGTGATAACCAGTTACACCACACTTTAATCGGCAAGCCTGATCACACTGTTGAGTTTAACAAGCCAGTTAAAACTAAAAAAATACGATTAACATCGACTAATCCTACGTCTCTTCATATTTCTGAATTTAGAGTCTTTGCGCCTAGCGCTCAATACCCTGATGCATTTGACGAAGAAAAAATAAAGAATATAGGTAATTTAGCGCAAGCTGACGATGTTTCTATAAAAACGAATGGGTTATTTAATAAGTTAATATCAGAAGAGTCTTTTGCTATTGATGGTAATCCGCAAACACGCTGGGTGTCAGAAAAACATGGTGAAAAGTTTTTAGAACTCAGTTGGGATAAGTCGCATGAAATTGGCGCTATTCAATTTATTAATGGTTGGCTGCAAGAGCATGGTGTTGATAAAGGTGCTTATCGCAATTTAATTTCCGATTACAACATCGAGTATCACGATGGAAAGAATTGGCAAAAAATCACCTCATATAATGCCGCTGACGTTGCTGATTTTTCAAAAGAGTTTCATACCTATGGACTTGAATGGGATAAAGATTACTTTAATTTTTATTTTGACGGTGAACTCTATTACACAATGAGAAATGATGTCTGCTTTAGTGAAACAACGATGTTATTTAGTTTAGCTATTTTAAAAGCGGCGATTGCAGGTCCTGTAAGTGATGATATTGATGGTACCAGCATGGCGATAGATTGGGTTAGGTACTACACCCGAAAAGAAAATAGCGAGGACTAAGGCTATGCATATTATTGATATAAGTGTAGTCGTTATATTTTCTTTATTGATCATTGGGTGTGGCTTAAGTTTTTCTGCTGCTGGAAAGAATATGAAAAGCTTTTTCTCTGCGGGAGGTGCGCTACCTTGGTGGATGAGTGGGTTGTCACTGTTTATGAGTTTCTTCTCGGCAGGTACGTTTGTTGTATGGGGAGCTATTGCATATAAGCATGGCTGGGTGGCGATTACTATTCAATGGACTATGTGTTTAGCAGGGGTGTTGATTGCTTTATTTATTGCGCCTAAATGGCAGAAAACCGGTGTATTAACCGCAGCCGAATTTATTAAGCAGCGCCTTGGCTTAAATGTACAAAGAACTTATACCTATATTTTTCTCTTAATTGCGAGCTTTTCGACTGGTGCTTTTTTATATCCAGTGGCAAAAATAGTTGAAGTCGCTACGGGTTTATCTCTTGAATATACCGTCATCATTTTAGGACTATTGATCTTAGCCTATACCGCTGTTGGCGGTTTATGGGCGGTGATAATTACCGACATTTTGCAATTTGTGGTGCTCACTGCAGCGGTATTAATTGTGGTACCGCTATCATTTGAGGCGATTGGCGGCATTGAGAACTTTATCGACAAAGCACCTGATGATTTTTTTAACTTAGTAAATGATGAGTATTCATGGGAGTTTATCTTTGCCTTTGGACTCTATAACTTATTTTTTATTGCTGGTAACTGGTCTTATATTCAACGCTTCACCAGTGTGAAAACACCAAAGGATGCAAAAAAGGTTGGGGGACTATTTGCGATTCTTTATCTTATTTGCCCAGTAGTTTGGATGTTAGCCCCGATGATTTACCGAACGATGAACCCCAATCTAGTTGGGTTTGAAAGTGAAGGGGCTTATTTGCAAATGTGCAAAGAAGTATTGCCAGTAGGGATGCTTGGATTAATGCTAGCAGGAATGGTATTTGCGACATCAAGCTCAATTAACACGTCTTTAAACATCGCCGCAGGTGTTATCAGTAATGACATATATAAAAATATAAAACCAGATGCTTCCCAAGCTACGCTAGTCAAGGTCGGTCGAATTGCAACTGGCGTACTCGGTCTAATTACGATTATTGTTGCGTTACTAATTCCCTTACTTGGTGGTGTAGTTGAAGTGGTAATGACCATGGCTGCGCTCACTGGTGGACCGTTGTTTTTGCCACCCATTTGGTTGCTTTTTTCTCGTTATCAAACTGGGAAAACGATTTTAATAACCACTATTTTTAGTTTACTGGTGAATGCTTTTTTTAAGTTTGTGAGTCCTTGGTTATTTGATTTTAGCTTAGATAGAGCGCAGGAGATGATGATGGGGGTGTTATTTCCTGTATTGATGCTGACGGTATTTGAGTTGTACTTAAGAGCACAAAGAAAAACACCTGCGTGTTATGAAAACTACTTAGTCGAATTAAGCCAAATTAAACCGACGGCCGAATTAATAACTCCAGAAAAAAGCGCGGATAACAATCATGGTATTCGAGTTTTAGGGTTTGGTATTCTCTCTACTGGCGCGATTATGCTTTCGTTGGCCGCAATTGCAACCACCGGAAAAATCGAAATAACAGTAATAAGCAGTGGCATTTTTATATTAGGGGGTGTTTTAGTTTTTAAGTTTAGAAGTAAGGCAGTAAAGGTACGTATCAATGAGCAATAGCAATAACAAATTAAAGCAGCAAAGTTACCCATGGGATATTCCAGCTAAAAAACCAGCACGAGAATTGAGTGCAGCAATGTCGAGATTGTATGACAATTATTTAACCCCTCGTCCGGAAGACAATCCTTTATTTACTAGTTTTAAGTACACTGAGCTCACTGGGTTTAGCTATCATAATAATGATGGGACTATTTCAAGACGCGACCCATCTAAAATTATAAAAGTTGATGGTCTTTATTATGTTTGGTACACAAAACGGTGCACTCAATTCCCACCAAAAGGGGCGCAGCGCTGTAATGAGTTGACTCCCTCCACTGATTGGGATTTATCCGAAATTGGCTATGCCATCAGTATTAATGGATTTGACTGGGTTGAACAAGGTATCGCCGTCACTAGGCCCAAGCACCCGCAGTTAGGTTGGCGCTCGGTTAGTACACCAGATATCTTGATTTATGAAAATAAATATTATATTTATTATCAAGCCTTTAATGAAGCTAGCGGTAAGAAAGGTGATCATTGTCCGGTAACACTATCAGTTGCCGATACGCCAGATGGACCGTGGTTGCCACATGGCGAGGTTATTATTGAAAATGGTGAGCCGGGAAGTTGGGATCAATTCTCGATTCATGACCCTTATTTATTAATTTATAACGGAAAAATACATTTATACTATAAAGCCGCCTACGGAGATAGACCCGATTACTTAGTGGGTAATGGCTTGGCAACCGCGAATAATCCTTTTGGGCCTTTTGAAAAACACCCTCTGAACCCTATTTTAAACTCAGGCCACGAAACTACTTATTTTCCATTTAAATCAGGAATAGCTGCTTTTACTATCAGAAATGGCAATGAAAGTAACACCATTCAATATTCACCTGATGGGGTGAACTTTTCGATTGCCGCAGTGACCTCCCTCATGCCAATTGCAGCAGGTCCTTATGTTGCCAATGCATTTGACTGTGCAAGCAAAGCAAACGGGATTGAGTGGGGCTTGTGCCACTTTTCAGACAAACAAGCGCGCAATAAACACAGTTTTTTAGCCAGATTTGATTGTAGTTTAATGGTAAATGAGCTTGAAAAAGAATTAAAAGTCACGGATGTACCTCACCAGCCTAGTGTTTATTTTGCGCAGTCATTAAGCCCAGAATTAAAAAATAAACGCTCATATCAAAAACAAGAAAAAGAGATCAAGAGTTATGATTAAGCAAAACTTTAATGAAGCTGCACGCGAAAATAAGAAACAACAATTAAATACTCAGTTTGTGGTTGCCGGTGGTGGCTTAGCAGGTACATGTGCAGCAATCAGTGCGGCGCGAGCGGGTAGCAAGGTTGTGTTAATTCAAGATCGTCCCGTACTCGGTGGTAATGCGTCAAGCGAAGTAAGATTATGGGCGTTGGGGGCAACATCGCATATGGGCAACAATAATCGCTGGTCACGCGAGGGTGGGGTTATTGATGAAATCATGCTGGACAATCTTAAGTTAAACAGACACGGTAACCCATTAATTTTCGATACCATTTTGCTCGACAAAGTAATTGCCGAAAAAAATATTACCTTGTTGTTAAATACCTCTGTGGTTGATGTAAATAAACAGCACAGCACTAAGATTGCCAGTGTAGAGGCATTTTGCAGTCAAAATTCTACTCATTACATTATTAGTGCGCCGTTATTTTGTGATGCGACCGGTGATGGCCTTGTTGCGTTTAATGCTGGAGCGGGGTTCAGAATTGGTGCTGAATCAAAAGCAGAGTTTGGTGAGCTGTTAGCATCTGATGAAGAGAACATGGAGTTACTTGGCCATACATTATTTTTCTACAGTAAAAAAATGGATCAGCCTATTAGTTACAAAGCCCCTGATTTTGCTTACTCGTATGAACAAATAGAGACGATACCTCGCTGTAAAGATATTGCCGGAAGTGACTCTGGCTGTAAGTTTTGGTGGATAGAATTTGGCGGAATACGCGATACTATTTATGAAACGGAGGATATTAAATGGGAGCTTTGGAAACTCGTTTACGGAATTTGGGACTATATAAAAAATAGCGGCAGGTTTGATGATGTCGAAAATCTAACTTTAGAATGGGTAGGCACAATTCCTGGCAAACGCGAAAGCAGGCGATTTGAAGGGGAATATATGATAAAACAGCAAGATATTATTGAGCAAACCCAGTTCAATGATGCTGTATCTTTTGGTGGATGGGCGATTGATATTCACCCCGCTGAAGGCATATACAGCGAACGACCTCCTTGCTCTCAATATCATTCAAAAGGGGTTTACCAAATACCGTACCGCTGCTTTGTTAGCCGTGATATAGAAAATTTATATTATGCAGGACGAATAATCAGCGCAACACATATGGCGTTTGGTTCAACACGAGTTATGATCACCTGCGCACACGGCGGACAAGCGGTGGGGGCAGCTGCTGCTATGTGTAATAAACTCAATATCACACCCAAAGAGCTATTACAGCCAGAACACATGGCACAGTTACAGCAAAACCTGAACCTAAATGGCCAAAGTATCCCTGGGATCCGTTTAGATAAGCACAATAATTTAGCAGCCCAAGCCTCTATTACTGCATCGAGTGAATTAGTGTTCAATGGTTTTCAACCTAGCGGCAGTAGAATGCAATTAGATTCATCGTGTGCACAGTTGGTTGCTTTTGCAAAAGGCCAAGGACCAACAATTAGCATAACGGTTTTTGCTCATAAAGAGACAGAGCTAACGTGCCAATTACGCACTAGTATCAAGCATGAAAACTATACGCCAGATGTTATAAATAAAACTATCAGTTTGTCTGTCACGGCGGGCGAAAGTACGCTCGAGTTTGATTTTAGTGATTGCAGCTTAGAGATGCAGTACGGGTTCATTTGTTTTTTACAAAACAGTGATATAGAGCTTGCTACCACAGAGCAGCTTATTACGGGCACTATGGTTGTGTTCAATAAAGTTCACAAAGCGGTATCAAATAAAGGCAAACAAACAGTACCTGAAAATAGTGGTCTTGAAGAGTTTGAATTTTGGACACCAGCGCGGCGGCCAAACGGTCAAAATTTGGCAATCGGTATATCTCCTGCCATTCATAATCACCAAGCGACGCAGGTAATTAACGGCTTTGTGAGGCCTTGGCTACAAACGAATGCATGGGTTGCTGATTTAGCAGAACCATCGCCAACCCTAAGGTTAGTATGGCCAGAAAAAGTAACGATGAGGCAAATAGTTCTTTATTTTGATAGTGACTTTGACCATGCGTTAGAAACCGTATTAATGGAGCATAACGAAGACCAGGTACCTTATTGTGTGCAAACCTATACAATTAAAACAGATTCTGGTGAGGTAATTGCACACGTTACGGGTAATTATCAAAGTATTAATAAAATCGATTTAGTAGAGCCTATAACAACGCAACAATTGATACTAGAATTCGCTCATCCATCTAAAAATGTGCCTGCAGCACTGTTTGAAATTCAAATTAAGTAAAGGGAATTGAATAAATGAGTTTATGGCTAACAGGATTACATATACGACTTGAAAAGTGCGCTCAGCTGTTTGTTTTTATATCCTTTATTTTTTGCCTTGGTGGTTGTCAAAGTATCAGCGATGAACAATCTCGACTTAATTATTTTTTAGTCGGCAGCTACACAAATGAGCCTGATCAGGGCGTTTATTTAGTTTCTTATAACGAAAGTGATGATCTATTAATTAACGAACGCGTCGTTGTATCGGCAACCGATCCAAGCTATCTAAATTGGCAACCGACAATAAATAAATTGTATAGCATTGGTAGAGGGCTTGATAAAAAATCTGTTATTAACGTGTATGACTGGAAAAGTAACGCGTTTACAAAGCTTAAAACGTACCCGATTGAAGGAAAAGGGCTATGTCATATTAATATTTCGGATGATCGCCAGCAGTTAGCTGTTGTAAATTACACGACAGGTAATAGTGAACTGTTTAATATTAATAAGGCAGGATTATTAGTATCACGGGGTCAATTTACTAATACAGGAAGTAGTATTACGCCCAGACAACGAAGTGCTCATTTACATTTTTCGGGGTGGGATAAGCAAAGTGGCTATCTGTATTTGACGGATTTAGGTACAGACGAGATTATTGTTTTTGATAGCTTAAAAAGTGATTTTACGCCAGTACACCGCATTGAATTAACGCCGGGGGATGGGCCTCGCCATCTTGCTTTTCATCCGGCTAAAAAATTAGTGTTTAGCTTAAATGAATTGAGTAACAGTATTAGTATCTTCAAAATATTACAAAATGGTGCGTTATTACACGTTTCAAAAACAAATATAATGCCCGCAAAAGTTGACGAGCAACAAAACCTTGCATCGGCAATTCGTATTTCTGAGGATGGTCGCCATGTTTATGTGGCTGTGCGCGGTGAGAATGCAATTTATGGTTATCAATTAATGGCAGAAACCCGACTACAATTAATTAATAAAGTCTCAAGTGGCGGTTTACATCCTCGTGATTTTAATTTTTCAAAATCACAAAAACAGTTATTAGTGGCTAATCAATATAGTAATAATGTTGTGATTATTAAGCGTGATTTAGCATCTGGGAAGTTATTTACGACTCAAAGTCAATTGCAAATTGACGCACCATCTTACGTCAGTTATTTCAATTAGGACTCTGATTTGAAAGAAAATATAATATCGTTAGATGGTAAAAGTGATGGTTCTATAATTGACGATATATTACAAGGCAATGTTGCTGCATATTCTCTGTTAGTTGAGCGTTATCAGTCTGCTGTGAGGGCCTTTTTAGTTATTCGACTAAATACCCCTCACGAAGCAGAAGATTTAGCACAAGAGACCTTTATTATTGCTTTTAAAAAAATCGCTGAGTTTAACAGTGAAAGTTCCTTTTTAGCTTGGTTGAGGGGGATTGCTGCTTATTTATTAAAAAACCATCAACGTAAACACCGAGCTGTGGCATTAGGCAGCGCTGATGAGTTAGAGCACTTAATAAATCAACACATTGATGAAAATATCCATGAAGGGGTCGAGCTTGATATGTTTGATAATTTAACTATTTGCCTTGAAAAATTAAGCGAGAAAATGCGCAATTTATTAACTGAACATTACACATTAGGCGTTTCATTGGCTGAGCTATGTCGAAAATATGAAGATAAACATTCTACTATGACTATGCGCTTATTTAGAATTCGTCAATCATTGAAAACATGTATTGATAAAAGAATACAGCAGCAACGATGAGCATGACTGAACAAATGACGAAGCACCAACAACAGCTATTAGCCGCGTATTTGGCTGGCGAAGATGTTGCCGACGAATTGCTTGAAGCCTGTCAGCATGATGTTAATTTACTTGCACAAGTGAGTAAATATGTGACGAGTGAACGTTTATTAAAAGCACATCATCAATCGGATACGCGACCAGACAATTTTACCCGCAGTGTAATGGCAAAACTAAGCGAGCAACAAAAAACGATTCGGCCGAAAAGTACAATGAGCTGGTTTTCAAGCCCGTATGCGCTTGCTGCAAGTATTATGCTTTTTGTCAGCGTTATATTTTTGGCAGAGCACTTGGACTACACAAATAAGTTTGCTGAAGTCACAAAAATGACTGCTTCGCATAACGCTAATTTTTCTGTTGGCAGTCAATTAGGTCAAGGAGATATTATTCTTGAGCATGGTTACAGTGAAATTTTACTCGAAAATGGCGTGGTACTCGTTTTAGAAGCGCCGGTTAAAGTGAATTTGCAATCCAGAGATAAAGTAACGCTTCATCATGGTAAGTTAGTGGCCCGAGTACCACAAAATGCAATTGGCTTTAGAGTTGATACCCCAAGTTCAGAGATAATAGATTTAGGCACAGAATTTGGCGTCGAAGTGTCTAATAGCGGTGAATCTCAAGTACATGTGCTCGATGGTGAAATAAAAGCGCGTGGCAATAAAACGCAGTCTTATCAACATGTGAAAAAAGATCAGGCATTAGCGTTTGATTTAAATCATCAAATTACCAGCTTTGTTAGCGTACCTTCTGATTTTATGCGTGTATTACCTGGAGACTCAATAGAAGAGCCTCACTTATTACATTGGTCATTTGATGATAAGCAGCAACATAATTATCTCTCCAGCGGCCGTGGTATTGATGGTCAGCAGTATGTAGCCAAAGATAAATCACCCATTGATGAACAGTTAACAGAGGTAGCGGGTGTATATGATAAGGCAATTAGCTTTAATGGTGAAAATAATTGGTTAGAAACACAGTACCCAGGTGTTGGCAGTGATAACCCCAGAACGGTCGCCTTTTGGCTCAAAGTGCCTAGTGATTTTTTACCGGAAAATGCATACGGCATTGTGAGCTGGGGATTACAGCAAGATTATTCAGCGTGGCAAATTTCCCCTAATCCAGAGTCAATTGACGGGCCTTTAGGTAGGATCAGAATAGGGACCTATAATGCTCAAATTGTGGGTAATACCGATCTGCGAGATGATGAGTGGCACCATATTGCAGTGGTTTTATACGGTGGACTAAAGAGTAATTTAGCGACACATGTTTTGCTATATGTTGATGGTAAGCTTGAAAAAACGCAGAAAAAGTCAATCGCTAAAGTCGCAACAAATTTACAGCACCCAGCCTCTCGGCCACTGACGATAGGAAAAAATATTGGTTACATAGAAGGCGCAACACATGAGAAGCAAATGTTCTTTAAAGGCGGACTCGATGAGCTTTATGTAGTAGAAGCGGCGTTGAATCAACAGCAAATAATTCAACTAATGACTCATAACCAGTTAAATGAATAAAAATATGTGTCAGAGTGCGTTTTCATAACATTACCTATTACTCGTTAAAGTATAAGGTAATAAAATGAATAAAATAATTAGATGCTTATCTATCTTTGTATACTCAACGTTAGTTTTAAGCGGTGAAGGTGTTGCAAGGGAATTTGACTTGCAACACGATAACAAGACTATTTTAATTGACGATTTTGAGCACGCTAGTAACAGTTATAAACTAACAAATAAAAATATAAAAACGACACAAGTAATTAAAAATAAAAATAAAGCATTAGAGCTTTCGTTTTCCACTAAGCATAAATTCTCTGGGATCACACTCAAACCGAATAAGTTATGGGATCTGAGTGTTTTGGGCAATAGCGCTTTATTTTTCGATGTTTCAAACGTAAGCGACTTTCCAGTGATGCTCAGTGTGAATATCACAGGTAAAGATAAACAAGTCCAAAGACGTACAATTGGGCTAACAACTAACGAGCACGCTACATTATATTTTGAGCTCAACTCCCAGACTTTAAATGTTGATACAGGACTCAGAGACACTCCTGGTAGCTTTAAAACAGCCGCACGAAAAATGATCTTGAGAGGCGCTAAACTCAATGTAGATTTTAGCCAAGTTGAAAGTATCGCTATCTATACAGAAACTCAAATAAATCCAACGGCTGTAACCGTCGATAATTTACGATTCGAAACGATACCCGATGCAAAACCAGATTTTTTAACAAACATCGTCGATAAATTTGGTCAATCTACACAGGTCAACTACCCGTTAAAGGTCAGCTCTGAACAACAACTAAGAGCAATCGCAAATAAAGAGTTAAATGATTTGTCGAAAGTAACCCCGCGGGCGGATAGAAGTAAGTTTGGCGGTTGGAAGCAAGGGCCTAAGTTAAAGGCAACAGGTTTTTTTCGTACGGAAAAAGTAAATGGCAAATGGGCGTTAGTTGACCCCGAAGGTTATTTGTTTTTTTCCTCAGGTATTGCCAACGCGCGAATGGCTAACACAACAACATTTACAGGTGTAGATTATCGCGATGATGCGGTCAGAGCGCGTGACCCTGATGATGTAACGCCAGAAGATTCAAAGGGTTTAAATAGTAATTTAGCTAAATATCAAAAATCAGCCTACATCGCTTATCCAGACCGAAGAGCCATGTTTAATTGGCTACCACAGTATAATGATAAGTTGGCAAATCACTATAGTTACAAGCGCTCATCTCATCTTGGACCAATCCAACATGGGGAAGTTTTTAGCTTTTACCAAGCAAATTTAGAACGTCGTTATGCTCAGCAATACCCAGATTCTTATATTGATAAATGGCGCGAAGTAACCTTAAAAAGAATGCAAGATTGGGGCTTTACTTCATTTGGGAATTGGACCGATGCTAGTTTTTATAATAATCAACAAGTTCCCTATTTTGCGAATGGGTGGATCATCGGCGACTTTAAAAGGTTGAGTTCTGGTTTTGATTATTGGGGAGCCATGCCTGACCCTTTCGATCCTGAATTTGTTAAAAGAGCGAACATAACCACTCAAGTTATTGCCCAAGAAGTACAAAATAACCCTTGGTGTATTGGGGTGTTTATTGATAACGAAATGAGCTGGGGAGGAGAGGGCTCAACAACCTTACGTTATGGCATTGTACTTGATGCACTATCTAAAACGACTGCGAATAGCCCGACCAAATCAGTGTTCAGTGATATGTTAAAACAAAAGTATAAAACCATTAGCCAGCTAAATAAGGCATGGAATAGAAATATTAAGTCATGGGAAGTATTTAATAATACTGGCGTTAACTATAAAAAAGACAGTAATTTTAATAACGCTATGATTGCCGATTTGTCGTGGTTGTTAACTCGTTTCTCCGATGAATATTTTAAGGTTGTAAATCATTCTTTAAAATCAGTATTGCCTGACCATTTATATATGGGCGCGAGGTTTACTTCTTGGGGGACATCGCCAGAAGCTCGCTGGTCTGCTAAGAAGTATGCCG
This sequence comes from Pseudoalteromonas sp. APC 3358, assembly GCF_030408075.1. Lineage (NCBI taxonomy): Bacteria > Pseudomonadati > Pseudomonadota > Gammaproteobacteria > Alteromonadales > Pseudoalteromonadaceae > Pseudoalteromonas > Pseudoalteromonas sp. APC 3358. The sequence continues at coordinate 61,953 of NZ_JASDCE010000007.1, read as the reverse complement.
ATGTGATCAGTTATAATTATTATCGTGAAGGACTAGACCCGATGACATGGGATATGTTGAAAGAACTAGATATGCCTACGATTATTGGGGAATTTCACATTGGTTCAGGTGATACTGGTCAACCGAATCCAGGCATTATCCATGCTGCTAATCAACGCGATCGTGCTGATATGTACAAAACCTATATGAAAACGGTTATTGATAATCCGTATTTAATTGGTGCTCACTGGTTCCAATATATTGATTCGCCAATTACCGGTCGGGCGTATGATGGCGAAAATTATAATGTTGGATTTGTAACAACAACAGACATTCCCTACCCAGAGTTAGTTGAAGCGGCTAAACAAGTTCATAAATCTTTGTATCAGCAGCGTTATGGTGATGTGGAAATTAAATAAACTCATTTAACTGCCCTCATCGATGACTTTAATTGGCATTGTTGTTGGTATTCTTTTGATGATAACTCGGTGTGTTTTTTAAATACCGTTGAAAAGTACGCTGAGTTATTAAATCCTACCGCATAGGCTTCAAGGTAATCACGATGAATATCATCGCTACTCAGCGAGAGTTTGATAACTTTTGTTTTCGTGATGGCGCGCGTGGTTATTTTTCATATGGTAAAGCAGAACAACAGGCTTACCCTTCTCAAAAGATGGAGCGAGACTTTAAACACTATGCTGAACACGAAGGGTACTTAGTGGATACACTTGCGACTCAAGCCAGTCATTTTACTGATTAATCAGTCGCCAAATAAATAACCTTTCTTTGCTGTATTATCGCTTTCAGCGGTTCATAGGCCGAGTAAGCAACGGATGCTGCTTAAGCTCAGTTTGCACATTTTATAGGCGAGGGGGAGTATTAGCTGCGACGAATTTTGCTATGGATCGCCCGATTGTTGTCGTATTAGATAAGCTTAACGCACTTAAAGTTAGTGATAAAACTCTAGGACATATCTTGGTTGATACATTACCTGCTGAACAAGCGAAATTAGCAAAGCTTTGGAATGAGTGGAATAAACACAATACGAATAATGTATTGCAGCAACCATGGGAATACAAAGTACAGATAGATAAGTTTTTTTGAGCAGTTAAATAAGCAGAATATTGAATTGGTAAAACAAGCCCCCTGTCGTTATTCGCTTAATTAAGGGGGCCATGAGAGTCGCGTCTATAGATCAGTTATTTAAGTTACCAATACTTATTAATTGATCTGCAGGTTGTTTATTTAAAAGCTCAGAGCTGCCATCTCGCCATGTAACGATAACTGATGAGATTGAATCTGCTTGTGCTAATCCAAAATGTACAATATTAAGTAAGCTTTGCGAGTGAGTAGCACTTTGTGAGCCAATAACTTGATATTGGTTCGCAGTTGCTGTTTTAATTTGTACTTTTGCACCATACGGATCAACTCCACTTTTTGAGTATCCAACTCTAATAAGGGTGAAGTGGGCGTGACTTAACTCAGTGGTATTTTTATATAAATGCCATTGGCCGTTATCTTCATCTCCGCTTAGTAGGTCGAGTTTTCCATCTAGGTTAAAGTCAAATGCGGCTCCCATATCGCCGTGTGAGTCTAAGCCACGTTCGGTATCAGCGTTGTGAGTGATTGTTGCTTTAAATTTGTAATCACCTTGGTTAATGAGTAAAACATCAGCAACTCGCTCTTTTAGTTCGCCAAAGCGATAGACCATAAAGTCTATTTTTGTGTCGTTATTAAAATCGCCGGGTACAACTCCCCAGTTATTACTGTTTGTTAATGCTGATAATTTAGATGAAATATCAACCAGCTTACCATTATCGTTACGTAGTAATACATCAGGAAGGGCGAGATTTTGTGGTTGCCAATCGCTTTGATAGTTTTTTACATTTTTGAATGATGCGCGTACATCCCATGCAAGGTTGTCGGTAAGTACCCATTCCACTCGCCATTTATTATTCCCTAAATACCCAATGTACCAGCCGGTTTTATCAAGCTTAGTTGGAAACCCTTGCGCTTTTTTCTGGCTAATGGTGGTGTTTTTACTAGGTGTATTTATTAGTTCTTTTTTCTCACCTATGTATACATCCATTTGGCTTAATAGCTTGGCACGCGGGAAGTGATAAAAGTCACTTAGTATAAGACTTCCTGAGTTTGTGTTGTCGGTAATGAGTGTTATGCCATCGTGGCTTTTATTACCTTCATCACGCAGGTCTAGCCGTTTGCTGCCTTTATTAAACGATAGACTGTTATTAGCGATAGCGTAGCTTAGCTTTCCGCGAGCAAGGTAGTAGTCCATATCGCCGTCGTTATCTATATCAGCTTGTGCAACTGCGAGCGTGCCTTTGTAGGCTTCACTATTTGCACCTAATAGATCTTTAGTAACATTGGCAAAGGTAAAGTCGTTATTACCTTGATAAATAGTTAAATCGTTGTATCCATCAAAAGCAAAAATATCGAGTATGTCATCGTTATTGTAATCGGTTAATAATACACGCTCGGCTTTTATATTTTCAAAAGTAGCTGATGGGTGATAAGTAAACTTTCCATTACCGAGATTTTCAAAAATGATATTGCGTGGTGAGTTTTCGTGAATTAATTTTTCGGCGTTTACTTGTATAAAATCAAGATCACCATCGGCATCTACATCAACCCAGCGCACAGAGCGCCCGCGAGCCCCCATTTTAGATAAGCCAGCTTCAACAGTTTTATCTTCAAATTTACCATTATTGTTCTTAAGTAGTCGCTGGGGTTGAGGTGTGGTGCCATTTCCACCGCCTAGTGCAATAAGTACATCGAGATCGCCATCGTTGTCGTAATCACCGGCCGACATACCGTGTAGATCTGCTCGTGGAAAAATATCGTTTTGTAGTGTGTATGTGCCATCTCCATTTGCCATAAATAAACGAATAGGGGTGGTGTCGTGATTTGTTAGCAGCAGATCATAATGACCATCACTGTTTATATCGGCAATGGTAGGGCCGCCATACTTCCAGTTTTTTTGTGTTATTAAGCCTGCTTGTTCAGAGACATCAGAAAATACAACGTTATTACTTGTTTGGCTACTGGGCGTTTGTGTGTTTTGGCTGCATCCCGCTAAGCTTATAGCGCTAATTATCAGTAAGCTAAGAATTGATTTTTTGTTTTTAATCACTATAGTCCCTCTTTATATTGTGTTAATTGTTGACAATATAGGTTGAAAGTAAAACATACAAGTAAATTTTATTACTCAAGCCTTAATGTTTTTAACAGGCCCGCTTTACTGCTCTGAAGTTATATTAAATATTAAGAGTGGCTTTACAAACAACATACCTAGGTGTAAATTGTTAACAATAAACCATATTAAGGTGTGATAGTTCACTTTGATATTCCTCGTATCGGCATTGTTTTAATGATGCATTACTTGGTTACTATTTAATTAAACATTCTTGAAGGTATAAAAATATGCAAGCTGCACAATATATAGGTAACAAGTCATTTAACATTGTTGAAGGCACATCTATTAAACCTAAAGCGGGTGAGATTAGATTGAGTGTTGGATACGTTGGGATTTGCGGTACTGATATGCACATATACCATGGTGTGATGGATCAACGAGTATCTATTCCGCAAACAATTGGCCATGAAATATCAGGTGTTGTTGCAGAAATAGGTGAAGGCGTTGAAGGCTTTGCTGTAGGGGAAAACGTGGTAGTACGCCCATTAGATTGGTGTGGCAATTGTCCTACGTGTAATGCGGGGCATACGCATATTTGTCAAAATTTAAAGTTTATGGGAATAGATACGCCAGGTGCTTTTCAGTCAAGCTGGACAGTTAAAGCGCGTACTTTGCATAAATTACCAGCAGGCGTTGATTTAAAACAAGGCGCATTAATAGAGCCTTTATCGGTTGCGTGCCATGATGTACGACGCTCGCGCTTACAAGCGGGTGAGAAAGTGGTTGTACTTGGTGGCGGGCCAATTGGGCAATTAGTTGCTGCGGTTGCTAAAAGTGTTGGTGCAGAAGTACTCGTGTCTGAGCCTAACAAAAGCCGCCGTGCTTTTGCCGATGAGCTAGGTGTTAAATCGGTTAATCCCATTGAAGAAGATTTAGCTGCCTATGTAGATAGTTGGACACAAACAAAAGGTGCAGATGTTGTATTTGAAGTATCAGGCGTAAAACCCGCAATAGAGGCTATGACCGAAATAGCAGGGCGTCGGGGTCGTATAGTAATGGTGGCTATTCACAGTGTTAAACCTGAAATCGATTTATTTCAATTCTTTTGGAAAGAGTTGGAGTTATTAGGTGCACGTGTATACGAAGCGGCCGATTTTGATTGGGCTATCGAATTAATTTCATCGGGCCAAATAGATCTTAAACCTTTCATTAGTTCGGTTAGTTCGTTAACTGATATTGGTAGTGCATTTGCGAGTATGGATGGAAATCCAGAAGGCATGAAAGCGCTTGTTGAATGTAATCCACAATAATAAAAATTATAAAGGTATGAAAATGAATCAGATGCTAGAAAAATTTAGCTTAGAAGGCAAAGTAGCCCTAGTTACAGGTTGTAAGCGCGGTATTGGTAAAGGTATTGCACTAGGTTTAGCGCAGGCTGGCGCTGATATTATTGGTGTATCTGCAAGCTTAGAGCTTGAAGGCTCAGAAGTAGAAAAAGAAGTTAAAGCCCTTGGCCGAAACTTTAAAGCCTACCAATGTGATTTTGGTGATCGTGATGCGCTTTATTCTTTTATTAATGATGTAAAAAGTGATTTTTCAAAAATTGATATTTTAGTTAATAATGCAGGTACAATCCTACGTGCTCCTGCGGCTGAGCATGGTGATGATTTATGGGATAAAGTGATTGAAGTTAACTTAAATGCTCAATTTATTTTAAGCCGCGAAATAGGCAAACAAATGATAGAACATGGCGAGGGTAAAGTTATTTTTACAGCTTCTTTGCTTACCTTTCAAGGTGGTATTACAGTACCAGGTTACGCAGCTAGTAAAGGTGCTATTGGGCAATTGGTTATGGCGCTTTCAAATGAATGGGCTGGCAAAGGCATTAATGTAAATGCCATTGCGCCAGGTTACATTGATACCGATAACACTGAAGCATTACGCAATGACAAAGAGCGTAATGCAGCCATCTTAGCGCGCATTCCACAAGGTCGATGGGGAAATCCTGAAGACTTTAAAGGGCCCGCAGTGTTCTTGGCTTCTGAGGCTGCTAGTTATGTAAACGGCGCTATTTTATTGGTTGATGGCGGATGGATGGGGAGATAGTACAATGAACTTTCATAATAATGTGAATTTTATAAATGGTGAATATGTCGCTTCTAAAGTAAGTGGCACCATTGAAATATTAAGCCCATCTACGGGTAAAAAAATTGGTGAAATACCAAAAGGCTGTATAGAAGATGCGCAGTATGCACTTGAGTCAGCGAATGTAGGCCAGAAAAAGTGGGCTAAATTGACAGCTCGCACACGTCAAAATATATTGCGCGTGTTTGCTAATAAAATTCGTGAAAATAAAGATATTCTTGCACCAATGCTTGTTGCAGAGCAAGGTAAATTGCTATCAGTTGCACAAATGGAAGTCGACGTAACAGCGACTTTTATTGACTATGCATGCGACCATGCACTTACTATTGAAGGCGATATTTTACCTTCAGATAACGAAGATGAAAAAATATACATTCATAAAGTGCCACGTGGCGTAGTTGTTGGTATTACTGCGTGGAATTTTCCGCTGGCATTGGCTGGTCGTAAAATTGGACCTGCGTTGATTACAGGTAACTCTATTGTATTAAAACCTACTCAAGAAACACCTTTAGCAACCACCGAGCTGGGTCGTTTAGCAAACGAAGCGGGGATTCCTGCTGGCGTGATAAACGTTATTAATGGATCAGGTTCTGTTGTTGGCCAAGCATTGTGTGAAAGCCCAATTACTAAAATGATCACCATGACAGGCTCTACTGCTGCAGGTAAGCAAATTTATAAAACTAGCGCAGAATATATGACGCCTGTAATGCTTGAACTTGGCGGTAAAGCCCCGATGGTTGTTATGGCAGATGCCGACCTTGATGAGGCTGTTGAAGGTGCGCTTTGGGGTCGCTTTGCTAACTGCGGGCAAGTATGCACCTGTGTTGAGCGTTTATATGTTCAAGAGTCTGTGTACGATGCGTTTATGGCTAAATTTATACCAGCTGTAAAAGCACTTCGTGTTGGGGATCCTATGAACCCAGATACACAAATGGGTCCTAAATGTAATCAACGTGAAATAGACAACATTGATCACATAGTTCAACAAAGTATTCAACAAGGCGCTTCTGTCGCCACTGGTGGTAAAGTTGCTTCTGTTGAGGGTTTCGAAGGTGGTTGTTGGTACGAACCAACGTTACTTGTAGACGTTAAGCAAGATAACATTGCAGTGCACGAAGAAACTTTTGGGCCAGTACTCCCAATTGTCAAAGTTAAAGATATGGATCAAGCGATTAAATACTGTAACGACAGTATTTATGGCTTAAGCGCTTATATATTTACGCAAAACTTTTCAGATATTAATAAAGCAATTAACGATTTAGAAGTGGGTGAAGTTTATATTAACCGTGGTATGGGTGAGCAGCATCAAGGTTTTCATAATGGCTGGAAACAGAGCGGCTTTGGCGGCGAAGATGGTAAATTTGGTTTAGAGCAATATCTAGAGAAGAAAACCGTTTATTTGAAAGAAAAATAAAACTTAGCCGTAATGCACCTTAAGAAAAAAGCCAATAACGTTTTCATTATTGGCTTTTTATTTGTCAGAAAATTACTTTAAATTAATACTTACGTTGCCATTGGGTTTACAGCAGCACAGGAGTATTTCGCCTTCGCGCACAAACGCAAGTGGCTCTTCGTTATATTCAACACTACCTGACACTAACGTTGCTCTACAGGCGCCGCAGTAACCTTCGCGGCATTGGAATGCGACGTCTATTTTCATGGACTCTAAGCACTGTAAAAGAGAAGGGCAGCCAGCGGTAAATTCTATACACTGGCTGTTTTCTGCAAGCGTTATGCTTGCAGTAGACTTGTCACTCATTATAAATCAAAATCACCAAATTCTGATGCATCAACTTGAGAGTCTATTTGACCAACAAGGTATGAGCTAATTTCTGCTTCTTGCGGTGCTACTTGCACATTATCAGACACTAACCACGAGTTTATCCATGGGATAGGGTTACTGTTATTTTCAAACTGTGCTGGCAAGCCAATGGCAGTCATACGTGCATTAGTAATGTATTCAACGTACTGACATAAAATATGTTTATTTAAGCCAATCATTGAACCATCTTTAAATAAATACTCAGCCCACTCTTTTTCTTGCTCTGCAGCATCAACAAACATTTTAATCGCTTCGTCGCGGCACTGGGCTGCAACAATCGCCATTTCTGGGTCATCTTTACCGTCTTGCATAATGTTTAAAATATGCTGAGTACCCGAAAGGTGAAGTGCCTCATCGCGCGCAATAAGCTTGATGATTTTAGCGTTACCTTCCATCAATTCACGCTCAGCAAACGCAAACGAACATGCAAAGCTTACGTAAAAGCGAATCGCTTCAAGAATATTTACCGACATCATAGCTAGGTATAGTTTCTTTTTAAGCTCAAACAAATTCACGATAACAGTTTTACCATTAATCTCGTGCTTGCCTTCACCGTATAAATTGTAAAGCGATACAGAGTTGATTAAGTCGTCGTAGTATTTTGTTACGGCATCAGCACGTTCGCTAATTTTATCGTTGCTAACAATGTCATCAAAAATAAGTTCAGGTGCTTGTGTTACGTTACGGATAATATGTGTGTATGAGCGGCTGTGAATCGTTTCACTAAATGCCCACGTTTCTATCCATGTTTCAAGCTCTGGTAGCGATACAATGGGAAGTAGGGCCACGTTTGGCGAGCGACCTTGCACACTATCAAGTAGAGTTTGGTATTTTAGGTTACTTAAAAATATATGCTTTTCGTGATCGGGTAACGCTTGAAAGTCTAAACGGTCTTTACTTACATCTACTTCCTCAGGACGCCAAAAGAAAGACAGTTGCTTCTCGATTAATTTTTCAAAAATAGGGTATTTTTGTTGGTCGTAACGAGATACGTTTACAGTTTGGCCAAAAAACATTGGCTCTTGCATTTGGTTATTATGGTTTCGGCTAAAAGTAGTATAAGACATGTTTATCACTCAAAAAACTATCAGAAAAAGCGGGCTTAATGCCCGCTTAAAATAAAAATCAGCAGTTATATTTTACACGCGCCGCCTTCACAATCATCATCTTCCACTTCTGGAGTATCTTCTTGCATATCTGAGGCACCATCACGAGTATTGTGGTAGTACAAGGTTTTAACACCTAGTTTGTACGCGCTTAGTAAGTCTTTTAATAAGACTTGCATAGGTACTTTACCGCCTTCGAACTTGTTTGGATCATAATTTGTATTTGCAGAAATTGTTTGGTCTACAAATTTTTGCATTATACCAACAAGCTGCAAGTAACCATCGTTTGATGGAATGTCCCACAGTAGCTCGTATTGATCTTTTAAACGCTCATACTCAGGAACAACTTGCTTTAAAATACCGTCTTTACTTGCTTTAACGCTAATATGTCCACGTGGTGGTTCAATACCATTTGTTGCATTAGAGATTTGCGACGATGTTTCTGATGGCATTAACGCACTTAGTGTTGAGTTACGCATACCGTGCTCTTTAATATTTGCACGCAGTGTATCCCAATCAAGATGAAGTGGCTCATCACAAATTTTATCTAAATCACGTTTGTACGTATCTGTTGGCATAATGCCTTGTGAATACGTTGTTTCGTTAAACTTAGGACAGGCACCACGCTCTTTAGCAAGCTCGTTTGATGCTTTCATCAAGTAGTATTGAATCGCTTCAAATGTTTTATGAGTCAGTGCATTTGCGCTGCCATCTGAATAACGCTTACCGTTTTTAGCTAGGTAGTATGCGTAGTTAATCACGCCTATACCTAACGTTCGACGACCCATAGTTGCATTTTTAGCAGCCGGTACTGGGTAGTCTTGGAAATCAAGTAAGTTATCAAGTGCGCGTACTGCAAGTTCAGCTAGCTCTTCAAGCTCATCAAGTGATTCTATTGCACCTAAGTTAAACGCAGAGAGTGTACAAAGGGCAATTTCGCCTTCTTCGTCATTTACGTTATTAAGTGGCTTAGTTGGCAATGCAATTTCTAAACATAAGTTAGATTGGCGAATAGGCGCAACTTTAGCAATGAACGGGCTATGTGTATTACAGTGGTCCACATTTTGTAAATAAATACGACCTGTACTTGCACGCTCTTGCGCAAACATAGAGAAAAGCTCAATCGCTTTAATGCGTTTTTTACGAATCGATTCGTCTTGTTCGTATTTTACGTAAAGCGCGTCAAACTCAGCTTGGTCTTCAAAAAATGCATCGTAAAGACCAGGCACATCTGATGGGCTAAATAACGTAATGTAGTCGTCTTTAATTAAACGAGAGTACATTAGTTTATTAAACTGTACGCCGTAATCTAGGTGGCGAACGCGGTTATCGTCTACACCACGGTTATTTTTAAGTACAAGTAGGTTCTCTACTTCTAAATGCCAAAGCGGGTAGAACAATGTTGCAGCGCCGCCACGTACACCACCTTGCGAACAACTTTTAACAGCTGTTTGAAAGTGCTTATAAAAAGGAATACAACCTGTGTGGTACGCTTCGCCGTTACGAATATGGCTACCTAGCGCACGAATTCGACCAGCATTAATACCAATACCTGCGCGTTGTGAAACGTATTTAACAATAGCTGACGACGTTGCATTGATTGAATCAAGGCTGTCGCCACATTCAATTAATACACACGAGCTAAACTGGCGAGTAGGTGTACGTACACCCGACATAATTGGCGTTGGTAGAGATATTTTAAATAACGATACTGCGTCGTAAAAGCGCTTAATGTAAGAAACGCGTGTTTCACGTGGGTAGTCAGAGAATAAGCTCGCTGCTACTAAAATATATAAAAACTGTGCACTTTCGTAGATTTCACCCGATACACGGTTTTGAACGAGATACTTACCTTCAAGCTGTTTTACAGCCGCGTAGCTAAAGTTAAGATCGCGAGAATGATCAAGATATGCATCAAGCTCGTCTAATTCTTGCTCTGTGTAATCTACTAATAAGTGAGCATCGTAGCGTTTATCGCCAACCATTTTTGTTACGTGGTCAAATAAACGTGGTGGCTCAAATTGACCGTACGCTTTTTTACGTAAATGGAATACAGCTAAACGTGCAGCTAAGTATTGATAATCAGGCGATTCTTTTGAAATCTGATCCGCTGCTGCTTTAATGATGGTTTCGTGAATGTCTTTAGTACGAATACCGTCGTAAAACTGAATGTGCGATTTTAATTCAACTTGCGAAACCGAAACGTTGCTTAAACCTTCGGCGGCCCATTCAATAACGCGATGGATCTTATCCAGATCAAGAGGCTCTTTGCGCCCGTCACGTTTGCTTACAGATAACTGTTGGTTCATTTGCCTGTATTCCTTGGGAATTATGTATTTTGACCAATGCTTTATGCCTCGCCGAAGCAAGGTACATACTCATTTATTATAGGTTTCACCGTATTGGCGAATTTAATTGAATAACATTTGGCCACAATATCTGGTGTTGTTCAATTTAGAGATCACAAGATAGTGTGGTCTGAGTTGTTTTGCAAGGGACATAATTGCCCCTGTTTGTGGATAACTTTGGGATAACGCATTTGTGTTAGTAGACACTCACCTTCGAACAATCATTTAAGTTGAAATATGCAAAAATCAACTAATGATCTGCTAAATTTACTCATTTTAAAAATAAATTTTGACTGCTTTTTTTATCAGCAAGCTTTGTGTGAAAACTAACACAATCACAATATATAGTGTTTAATAATTAACATAGCACTATATATGGTTAAAACCATCAATTGGGCTTAGCCAGTTAAAATTGGCTTCCCAAGCTATCGCTTCATCTTTACTTGGGATGTAACCCCAAAGTGCCGTTGCGGTATGCATACCTGCTGCTTTGCCTGCTTGTATGTCACGCTGTGCATCACCAATGTATAAACAACGGCTTGGTTCTACCTGCATAAACTTTGCACAGTGTAGCAGTGGTAGAGGTGATGGCTTAGCTTCAGCTAATGTGTCGCCACTTATTACTACACTGGCATTTTTTAATGCGGGAATAGCTGCCACTAAAGGATCGGTTAAAAACCCTGGTTTATTAGTCATGATCCCCCATTTGATCTTTTTCTGATCAAGGGCGATAAGTAACGATTCAACTCCGCTGAAGCAACGTGTGTGATTTGCTATGTTTGTGGCGTACTCGTCAACTAATTGCTTTATAAGCTCGCTTTGGGGTTGTTTAGCCCATAATTCTTTAAAACCAGCCTCTAATAATGCGCCTGCGCCGTTAGATGCCGCAGGACGGTATATATCACTACTAACAGGTTCTATTTTATTGCTAATAAGGACTGCGTTTAAAGCGGCACCTAAATCATCAGCGGTGTCGAGTAGGGTGCCGTCTAAATCAAATAAAAATGCATCGTATTCAATAAGGGGTCGGGGGGCTTGAGAGTTAGCCATTAAGCTAACTTCTCAAAATAAAGTATGTAATTTACGCTAACGTCACTATTGAGCGTATATTGCTTTGATAGTGGGTTATAAGAAAGCCCTGTACTTGCACGAACTTTTAAACCGGCTTGCTCTGCCCATGCAATAAGCTGTGCAGGCTTTATAAACTTTTTATGGTCGTGTGTACCTTCAGGCACCATTTTTAAGAGTTTTTCAGCGCCAACAATCGCGTATAAATATGCTTTAGGTGTTTTGTTCAGGGTTGAAAAAAACACGTCCGCGCCTGGTTTGGCAAGTGCAGCTACAGCATGAATGATAGATGCTGGGTCGGGAACGTGCTCAAGCATTTCCATACACGTTATTACATCAAAGCGCTCAGGGTACTGTGTTGCAAACTCTTCTGCAGGCACTTTTATATAATCTACATTTACGCCAGTTTCTAAACTGTGCAACTTAGCAACGGTTAGAGGCTCTTGGCCCATATCGATGCCAGTTACTTTTGCACCCATACGCGCCATGCTTTGGCTTAAAATACCGCCGCCACAGCCAACGTCGAGTGTTTCTTTATCGAATAAGCCTTGCGTTTTGTTTGCTATAAAGTCTAAACGTAACGGGTTAATTTCGTGAAGAGGTTTGAATTCTCCGTCTAGGTCCCACCAACGCTCAGCGATGGCTTCAAATTTTGCTATTTCTGCGTGATCTACATTTTGATGTTCGGTCATAAAATACTTCCTCGTCAATCTGAGGCCATTATATAGGGCTAAATTGATAAATCGCAAAGTTTTGCGCCTGTAAATTAAAATTAATTGTGATAGCATGGCTGTTAGAAATAATAACAATACTCTTAATACCCAATACCGGGTTGTTGAGAGCTGATACTGAAGGAATGTGATATCAAATGACTGATCTCGCCAATGAAATTCTGCCAGTCAATATTGAAGACGAGTTAAAAAACTCCTACTTAGATTACGCAATGAGCGTAATAGTAGGACGTGCATTACCAGACGTACGTGACGGCTTAAAACCTGTTCATCGCCGCGTTTTGTTTGCAATGAACGAGCTTAGTAATGACTGGAACAAGCCTTACAAAAAATCGGCCCGTGTGGTCGGTGACGTAATCGGTAAATACCATCCACACGGCGACAGTGCAGTTTATGATACGATAGTTCGTATGGCTCAGCCATTCTCACTACGTTATATGCTTGTAGATGGCCAAGGTAACTTCGGTTCGGTTGATGGTGATTCAGCAGCGGCAATGCGTTATACAGAAGTACGTATGGCAAAAATGTCGCATGAGTTATTAGCCGATCTTGAAAAAGAAACGGTTGATTTCGTTCCTAACTACGACGGCACTGAGTTCATCCCTGACGTGTTACCTACGAAAGTCCCTAATTTATTAGTGAATGGTTCGTCGGGTATTGCAGTAGGTATGGCTACAAATATACCACCACATAACTTAACTGAAGTTGTGAACGGTTGTTTGGCACTTATTCAAAATCCTGATTTAACTATTTTAGAGTTAATGGATTATATTCCTGGTCCTGATTTCCCAACGGCTGCAATTATCAACGGTAAAAAAGGCATTGAACAAGCCTATTTAACTGGCCGTGGTAAAGTGTACATGCGTGCACGCGCCGACGTCGAAACCGATGAAAAAACAGGCCGTGAAACAATTATCGTTCACGAAATTCCTTATCAAGTTAATAAAGCCCGTTTAATTGAAAAAATTGCTGAGCTTGTTAAAGATAAGAAAATTGAAGGTATTAGTGCACTACGTGATGAATCAGATAAAGACGGTATGCGTATCGTTATTGAAATTAAACGTGGTGACGTAGGCGAAGTTATTTTAAATAACTTGTATTCACAAACTCAGTTACAAACTGTGTTTGGTATGAATATGGTTGCATTAATTAACAACCAACCTAAGTGTTTTAATCTAAAAGAAATGCTTGAAGAGTTTATTATTCACCGCCGTGAAGTAGTAACTCGTCGTACCGTGTTTGATTTACGCAAAGCGCGTGACCGTGCTCATACGCTTGAAGGTTTAGCAATTGCGCTTGCAAACATTGACCCAATTATCGAGCTTATTCGTAAATCACCTACACCTGCTGAAGCTAAAATTGCTTTAACTGCACGTCCGTGGGAATTAGGTCATGTACAAGGTATGCTTGAAAAAGCAGGCGAAGATAATGTAGCCCGTCCAGATTGGCTTGCTGATGATTTAGGTATTCGCGACGGTCAGTACTATATTTCTGAGCAACAAGCTCAAGCAATTCTAGATTTGCGTTTACACAAGCTGACTGGTCTTGAACACGAAAAAATCTTAACTGAATATCAAGCGTTGTTAGAGTTAATTGCTGAGCTACTTTATATTTTGGCAACACCTGAGCGTTTAATGGAAGTTATTCGTGACGAACTAGTTGAAATTAAAGCGCAGTATGGCGACGAACGTCGTACCGAGATTAATGCAGCGGCTCACGATATCAGCCTTGAAGACTTAATTACCGAAGAAAACGTTGTTGTAACGCTTTCTCACGAAGGGTATGTGAAGTATCAGGCATTGTCTGATTACGAAGCACAGCGTCGTGGTGGTAAAGGTAAGTCAGCAACGAAGATGAAAGATGAAGATTTCATTGAACGTCTGTTAGTTGCAAATACACACGATACTATTTTATGTTTCTCTACGGCCGGTCGTTTATATTGGCTTAAAGTGTATCAGTTACCACTAGCAAGTCGTGCAGCGCGCGGTAAGCCAATTGTTAACTTGTTACCACTTGAAGCTGATGAACGTATTACTGCTATATTGCCAGTACGCGAGTACGCAGAAGATAAATATATCTTTATGGCAACTGCATTCGGTACAGTTAAGAAAACACCATTAACGGCTTACAGTCGTCAACGTGCAAGCGGTATTATTGCTGTTAACTTAAATGATGGCGATAGCTTGATTGGTGTTGATATTACCGATGGTAGCAACGAAATTATGTTGTTCACTGATGCAGGTAAAGTTGTACGCTTCAAAGAAGCTGAAGAAACAACAGTTGTTGATGAAAACGGCAACCCAGTATTAGACGAAGAAGGTAACCCTGAGATTCGCTTCAAAGGTGTTCGCCCAATGGGTCGTACTGCTACAGGTGTTCGTGGTATTAAAATGCCAGACGAGCAACGCGTAGTATCGTTAATTGTACCAAAAACTGACGGTGCCATTCTAACGGTAACTGAAAATGGTTACGGTAAGCGTACACAACTTGAAGATTACCCATCTAAGAGCCGTGCAACACAAGGTGTTGTATCAATTAAGGTGAGTGAACGTAACGGTGCTGTTGTTGGTGCTGTGCAAGTTGATGACAACGATGAAATAATGATTATTTCGAATCGTGGTACCTTAGTACGAACTCGCGTTAATGAAGTTTCAACGGTTGGACGTAACACACAAGGTGTTATTTTGATCAGAACTATTGACGGAGAGCAAGTAGTTGGTTTACAACGTATAGAAGAGATTGAAGTTACAGAAAGTGACTTAATTGATATTGAAGACGTTGAAACAGTAGATACGGTTATTGATGAAGTAGCGGATGATAATCCTCCTTCAGAATAATTTATATTGAAAAAGCGGCCTTGGCCGCTTTTTTTAATGTTGTTGAAAAAAATTAATAGGGTGTGAAATTATACTCATACCAATTCGCTTAATTAAGAGATCTATTTTGAGGGTGGAAAAACGTGTTGATAGCTAGGCAAAAAATTCGCTATTTAGTTGTTCTAAATGAGAATTTTTTAACGCAAGTAGCGACACGTTTAGCCCCGCAAAATGATTAAGTATTATTGCGGATTGGTATTATTCATTAAATTTTAAAGGTTTAGCGGATTGGTATTAAATGTTCATGCTTAGTAGTTAAATTACTGGAATGAGGCAAAGGTAATGAGTAAATATAATTTTTGTGCGGGGCCAGCTATGCTTCCGCAAGCGGTTATGAAAAAAGCGCAAAAAGAGTTTCTAGATTGGCAAGACCTAGGTGTGTCTGTGATGGAGATTAGCCATCGTAGTAAAGAGTTTTTAGCGCTTACAGCTAAATGTGAAGCTAGCCTTCGTCGCCTAATGAATATTAGTGATGAATTTGAAGTGCTGTTTATGCATGGTGGTGGTCGTGGCCAGTTTAGTGCTGTGCCATTAAACTTACACCAAGAAGGCAAAACAGCGTTTTATTGCGAGAATGGCGTATGGTCGAAAAGCGCCAGAGATGAAGCGAATAAGTTTACTCAAACGTCTTTTACGGATGTCCGTAATGATGCTGATGGTGAGTTTTCAATTAAAGACGTTGCTGACTGGGAATTACCAGAAGACGCTGCGTACATCCACTATTGCCCTAATGAAACTGTCGATGGCTTAGAGATTTTTGATGTACCAAGCCACCCAACAGCTCCGATTATTGCTGATATGTCTTCAACTATTTTATCGCGTGAGATAGACGTTAATAAATTTGATTTGATTTACGCTGGTGCGCAAAAAAATATCGGTCCATCAGGCATATCAATTGTTATTGTTCGTAAAACATTACTTGAGCGCGAAGGTTTGCCAAAGCCCGGTATTTTAGATTACGCACTTGAAGCAAAGCAGGGCAGTATGTTTAATACCCCACCTACCTTTGCTTGGTATTTAGCGGCTGAAGTGTTTGAATGGCTTGAAAGCAATGGTGGGGTAAAAGCCATGGAAGCACAAAATATTGCTAAAGCAAATTTACTGTATGATTTTATCGATAACTCAGATTTTTATTCAAATATAGTCGCTAAACATTGCCGCTCACGCATGAATGTTCCATTTTGGTTAAACGATGAAAGCTTAAATAGCAAATTTGTTGCTCAATCAAACGAGGCCGGTTTACTTGCACTTGAAGGTCACAGAATTGTGGGCGGTATGCGCGCAAGTATTTATAACGCTATGCCTCTTGAAGGTGTTCAAGCACTTGTAGATTTTATGGCTGCATTTGCAAAGGAGCACAGCTAATGGAGCAGCTCCGTTTAGAACCTATTTCTAAAGTAAATGGCACGGTAACCCTACCAGGTTCAAAGAGTCTATCGAACAGAATTTTATTATTAGCAGCACTGGCAAACGGTACCACCGTTGTAGAAAACTTACTTGATAGTGACGATATACGCCATATGCTGGGTGCTTTAAAGTTATTAGGTGTTAATGTAACTTTAAATGATGAACACACTGTAGCGACCGTAGAGGGAGTTGGTGGTGTGTTTAATACACCTACTGAGCCCTTGTTTTTAGGTAATGCAGGTACTGCTTACAGACCTTTAACGGCTGTACTTGCTGCCGTTGCTGGTGAGTATGAGCTAATTGGCGAGCCACGTATGGAAGAGCGTCCGATAGGTCACTTAGTTGATGCTCTACAAGCGCTTGGTGGTGATGTTACTTATACAAAACACAAAGACTATCCACCACTTAAAATTGTAGGTGGTCAAATAAAAGGTGGTGAGGTTGAAATTGACGGTAGTATTTCAAGTCAATTTTTAACGGCTCTATTAATGGCAGCGCCATTATTTAGCGGTGATACAACGATAACGATTAAAGGTACTTTAGTATCTAAACCTTATATTGATATTACGCTTGATGTAATGGCACGTTTTGGTGTTAATGTTGAACACAGTGATTATGCAACTTTTAAAGTTAAAGGTGGTCAACAGTATCAATCACTCGAACGAATTATGGTTGAAGGCGATGCATCTTCTGCTTCTTACTTTGTTGCTGCGGCTGCAATTGCTGGCGGCGAGATTGAAATTAAAGGCGTGGGTGCTAAATCAGTTCAAGGTGATATAGGCTTTGCTAAAGTAATGGAGCAAGTAGGCGCGAAAATCGATTGGTATGATGAGCGTTTAGTTGTTCGCAAAGGCGAATTAAAAGGCGTAGATATTGACGCTAATGCAATTCCTGATGCTGCTATGACCCTTGCAACTGTTGCTCTTTTCGCTAAAGGCCCAACTGCCATTCGTAACATTTATAACTGGCGAGTAAAAGAAACAGACCGTTTATATGCGATGGCAACTGAGCTTAGAAAAGTAGGTGCAGAAGTGGTAGAAGGGCATGACTTTATAGAAATTACACCGCCTAAACACTTCAACGATGTAGCAATAGACACTTACGACGATCACCGTATAGCCATGTGTTTTGCAATGGTTGCCGTTGGTGGAAAGCCAATAACGATTAATGATCCAAAGTGTACCTATAAAACATTTCCTACATTTTTCAATGTTTTAGCGTCAGTCAGTGAATAAGCTAATTAGAAGTAATTACAAAAGTTACACACTAATAGCAGATATATTTTAATAACTGACGTATAATGTCGCGGTTTATTTAGGTGTGCATTGCAGGAGGTTTTAAATGCAGGCGTTATTAATGCCCGTGATCACCGTTGATGGCCCAAGTGGTTCAGGTAAAGGAACTGTTTGTCGCTTGTTAGCCGACAAGTTAGGGTGGGATGTATTAGATAGCGGTGCGATTTATCGCGTTTTATCTTTAGCTGCACTTCATCACCAAATTGCATTAGACAATGAAGAAGGGCTTGTCCCTCTTGCTGCAAATTTAGATGTGCAGTTTTTGGTAGATAGCCAAACTAATGCAGGAAAAGTTATTTTAGAAGGCGAAGATGTAACCACTACTATTCGTAATGAAGAAGTAGGTGCTGCAGCATCAAAAGTTGCAGCATTACCTCGCGTTCGTGAAGCGTTATTACGTCGCCAGCGTGCATTTCGCACTGAAAACGGCTTAATTGCCGATGGCCGTGATATGGGCACTGTGGTTTTTCAAGATGCGCCGTTAAAAATATATTTAACAGCAAGTGCAGAAGAGCGTGCTCGTAGACGCTTTGTTGAGTTGAATACGCGCGGTCTTGATGTTACACTAAGTGGTCTATTACAGGACATTCAAGCTCGTGACGAGCGCGATATGAATCGTGCCGTTGCTCCGCTTGTACCTGCAGATGATGCTATTGAGCTTGATACTAGCGAGCTCAATGCACAGCAAGTGTTTGATAAGGTAATAACTTTATTGGATATTGCAATCTCTGAAGGTAAGCTTCCTAAACGAAGCTAAACACATTTTATGCGCCAGCAGGATGCCAGTGCTATTTTAACAACCCCATGCAGCATGGTTGCTTATTGGTATTAATATATGAGACGTATATTCGTATGTCAGAAAATTTTGCGCAGTTATTTGAAGAAAGCTTAAAGGGTTTTGAAGCAGAGCAAGGCTCTATCGTTAAAGGTACAGTAATCTCTATCGAGAATAACATTGTACTTGTAGATGCTGGTCTTAAATCAGAAAGTGCTATCCCTGCAGAGCAGTTCAAAAATGCTGCTGGTGAACTTGAAGTTGCTGTAGGCGACGAAGTAGATGTTGCACTAGATGCAATTGAAGACGGTTTCGGTGAAACTATTCTTTCTCGTGAGAAAGCTAAGCGTCACGAAGCATGGATCCGTCTTGAGAAAGCATGTGAAGAGCAAGAGACTGTTACTGGTGTTATCAACGGTAAAGTTAAAGGCGGTTTCACAGTTGAAGTTGATTCAATCCGTGCTTTCCTACCTGGTTCACTTGTTGATGTTCGTCCAGTACGTGACACAACTCACCTTGAAGGCAAAGAGCTTGAATTTAAAGTAATCAAGCTTGACCAAAAACGTAACAACGTTGTTGTTTCACGTCGTGCAGTTATCGAATCTGAAAACTCACAAGAACGTGAAGAGCTTCTTGCTAACCTTGTTGAAGGCCAAGAAGTTAAAGGTATCGTTAAGAACCTTACTGACTACGGTGCATTCGTTGACCTTGGTGGTGTTGATGGTCTACTACACATTACTGATATGGCTTGGAAGCGTGTTAAGCACCCTTCAGAAATCGTTAATGTTGGCGACGAAATCGCAGTTAAAGTTCTAAAATTCGACAAAGATAAAACTCGTGTATCTCTAGGCCTTAAACAGCTTGGTGAAGATCCATGGGCAGCTATCGCTGGTCGTTACCCAGAAGGTTCTAAACTTTCTGGTCGTGTTACTAACCTTACAGATTACGGCTGTTTCGTGGAAATCGAAGAAGGCGTTGAAGGTTTAGTACACGTTTCTGAAATGGATTGGACTAACAAAAACATCCATCCTTCAAAAGTTGTTAGCTTAGGCGACACTGTTGAAGTTATGGTTTTAGAAATTGACGAAGAACGTCGTCGTATTTCTCTTGGTCTTAAGCAATGTATTGCTAATCCTTGGCAGGAATTTGCTCGTCTACAAAACAAAGGCGATCAAGTTACTGGTAAGATCAAATCAATCACTGACTTCGGTATCTTTATCGGTCTTGACGGTGGTATTGACGGTCTTGTACACCTTTCAGACATTTCTTGGAATACACCTGGCGAAGAAGCTGTACGTGAATTCAAGAAAGGCGACGAAATCACTGCTATCGTATTGCAAGTTGACCCAGAGCGTGAACGTATCTCTCTAGGTGTTAAGCAAATCGAAGCTGACCCATTCAATAACTACCTTGATGCAAACAAAAAAGGTGCTATTGTTAAAGGTAAAGTGACTGAAGTTGATGCGAAAGGCGCAACTGTTGAACTTATCGAAGGCGTTGAAGGTTACATCCGTGTAGCTGATATCGCTCAAGAACGCGTTGAAGATGCAACTACTGTTGTTTCTGTAGGCGACGAGATTGAAGTTAAATACGTTGGTGTTGATCGTAAGAACCGCACTTTAAGCTTATCTGTAAAAGCTCTTTTCGAAGCAGAAGAGAAAGAAGTACTAGAGAAGCTTAAGAAAGAAGAGCCAGTGTTTGAAAACGCAATGGCAGCTGCTTTCGCAAATGCACAAAAAGACTAATATATAATTAGTTTTTAGTTGGAAGGGCATTTTTTGCCCTTCCTATATCTCTTTTTAAGGAAACGCTATGACTAAGTCAGAACTGATAGAAACACTTGCGGAACAACACGCACACGTTCCAGTGAAAGATGTTGAGAATGCTGTAAAAGAAATTCTTGAACAAATGGCCGGCTCATTATCTACTTCAGATCGTATTGAGATCAGAGGTTTTGGTAGTTTCTCTTTGCATTTCCGCGCTCCTCGCACAGGTCGTAATCCTAAGACTGGCGATACAGTTGAGCTTGAAGGAAAGCATGTACCTCATTTTAAACCAGGCAAAGAATTACGCGACCGCGTAAATGAAAGTATTGCCTAGTTAACTTAGTGGAGTAGTTACTTGTTCAAGGTATTAAAAATTATTCTGGTTGCGCTATGCCTCATCAGTGCATTTGTATTAGGGTCACAAAACCCACAGTTAGTACAAATAAATTATATTATAGCCAGTAATACACTACCTTTAGCTGTAATAATAAGTATCTGCTTTTTATTAGGTGTTTTAGTGGGTTGTTTTATTAGCTTTAAATTGTTTTCACAATTAAAGTGGCAAAACTACCGCTTAAAAAAGCAATTAGCGCCTGAAAAAGATAAAAAAAAGCTTGCCGCGAATAAAGACACCTAACTATGATTGAGCTTTTGTTTTTACTATTACCTGTTGCCGCCGGTTACGGCTGGATTATGGGTAAAAACAGTGCTAAAAACCAAGCTCATCAACTAAATCGTCAGATCACTTCTGAATACAGCAAAGGCTTAAAGTTTCTACTCGACAGAGAAGAAGACCAAGGCTTAGAGCACTTGATTAATTTGCTTGAAGTTTCAGCTGACTCTGTTGAACACTATTCTACACTTGCCACCATGTTTCGCCGTAGAGGTGAATTAGACCGCGCAATTAAAATTCATGAACTTCTATTAAAACACCCAGGCTTAAATGAACAACAAGCTGCAACTAGCCGTTTAGAACTTGCCGAAGATTATATAATGGCTGGTCTACTAGATAGTGCAGAAGAGCACTTAGTTTGGTTAGTTAAGGCTGGCCATGTAGAAGCGCTAGACCCTATTATTACTTTATATTCGCAAACCCGTGAATGGGAAAAAGGCATCAACATGTTTGAAGCCCACAGCGAACTATTTTCAAAAGAACAACAATTTAAAGCGATTGCTAATTTTTATTGTGAATCAGCTTTAAGTGATAACACACCCCAACTAATGAGAAAAGCGATTAGCTTAAATTATAAAGCCGTACGTCCGCTTTACGAGTTAGGATTAGTTGCTTACGCGAAAGAAGATTACGTTAAAGCTATTTATTACTGGCGTGAGCTTGTATCACAATTCACTTTGTTTGCGCCGTTGTTTATTGATGAGCTAGCTCACAGCTATAAACAATTAAATTTAACGCATCAATTTCATGAATTAGTCAGTGACTTGTTAGAAAAGGGCGGTGTATTAATTAAAATAAAACATTGCCAAGCATTGCTTGAGCAAGGACACACTAAACAAGCCTTTGAATTTCTAACTGATAGCTTAAAACGTCAACCTACTATTCGTGGTTTCAGTTTTTTACTGCAATTAATGGGTGACCAAAATAAAAATACTAAAGAAGTACTTAATGAAATTGATAAGCTTGTAACCTCTTATATTGCTACAAAACCTGATTTCCAATGTCAGCATTGCGGTTTTACAAGCTACACCATATATTGGAATTGCCCTTCTTGTAAGCATTGGGAAACCATTGTTCCAAGTCGAGGCTTAGACGGATTTTAATAACCCCTTAAATAATATCGGATTTAACTATGATAATTTTAGCAAATTAAACTGAGAGTTTACTGGGTTGGAATCTTTTGATGTTGTGTCTATATAAATTTCTCTACACCTTCTCTCAAATTACCAGCTAGCACTATTGCATTAAATCTACTTATACAATTACTTTATATCAATTCGCTTAATTAAGTGGTCTGTTTTGAGGTAAGAAAATTGTGTCGATAACAAGGCAAAAAATTTCGTAATATTATTGTTCTATATAAGAAATTTTTAACGCAGTTAGCGTCAGATTTGGTCCTCAAATTGATTAAGTATTATTGCGGATTGGTATTATAGCCATACATTAGGATAGTCATGTCTTTCGAACACTCAAAAAAAATTCTTATAGCATTAGATTACGATGATCAAGAGGTTGCTTTAAACTTTGTTAAACAACTTTCTCCTGATACATGTCGTCTTAAAGTAGGCAAAGAGATGTTTACTTATTTTGGACCTGCATTTGTTAAAGAGTTAATTGATTTAGGTTTTGATGTTTTTCTAGATTTAAAATTTCATGACATCCCTAATACAGTAGCTAAAGCTGTTACTGCAGCTGCGAAAATGGGTGTGTGGATGGTAAACGTTCATGCTTCTGGTGGTTTTGAAATGATGAGCAAAGCTAAATCGGCTCTAGAACAATTTGGCGATAAAGCGCCATTACTTATCGCGGTTACTGTATTAACAAGCATGGATGAAACAGAACTAAAGCGTTTAGGCGTTGATAAATCTGCTCAAGAGCAAGTTATATATTTAGCTAAGCTTGCAAAGGAAGCAGGGCTTGATGGCGTTGTGTGTTCTGCACAAGAAGCAAAAGCTTTAAAAGCAGAGTTAGGTGAGAACTTTAAACTTGTAACACCAGGTATACGTCCTGAAGGCAGTGATGCTGGCGATCAAAAGCGTATTATGACTCCTAAGCAAGCAATAGATGCAGGAAGTGATTATTTAGTTATAGGCCGACCTATTACTCAGGCGGATGATCCCGTAAAAGTGCTTAGTGATGTTAATAGGTCTATAGAATAATTTAACAAAAAGCAGCAATATAGTGCTAAAAGCCCTTACCTCATGTGTATTTTATGTTACATTATTAGGATTGAAATGTAGTAGGGGTTTGTTTTGAAGTTATTATTAGGTTTTATAATTATTATTGTTGCGGGTTTTTCAGTAAATAAAAATCTTTTTTCTAATAAAGCATATGATGATGTTACATCAGTAACAGATATAATCACGAATTACCCTGTCAATATGTTCGATTTTAAACAAACAATGCAAGATTATGCACACCACCTGTGTTACAAAAATGAGGATACACTTACATCTCAGCATATAACAGTAACTGATTGCATATCTAAGCTTGATGATAAAAAAATAGAATGCGAAAAGAAGGTTTTTCGCTTGGCACCGCTTAACCTAGAGTCAAAAGGTGAAGTGCTTGATTATTCAAGGCAATATACGCAATGTACATTGCCTTATAAGTATATTTTAGGTTAATTACAAACAGATAATATTAGTAATTACAGCCTATTATTTATAATTAGGATCTTAAGCGAATGGATTTCGCTTCAATATCTATCAACTCTTGTTTGAATAATCCACCAATTGCTTTTTTATAGTTAGCTTTACTAGTAGAAAACATCTTTTTTATTGCTTCAGGTTCAGATTTATCACCTAATGGGATAACACCACCTTCATTTTTTAGTTTTTGCATAATAGTTTCACC
The DNA here is from genome assembly GCF_030408075.1 of Pseudoalteromonas sp. APC 3358. Taxonomy (NCBI): domain Bacteria; kingdom Pseudomonadati; phylum Pseudomonadota; class Gammaproteobacteria; order Alteromonadales; family Pseudoalteromonadaceae; genus Pseudoalteromonas; species Pseudoalteromonas sp. APC 3358. Next base: position 37,952 of record NZ_JASDCE010000007.1, on the reverse strand, counting down.
AAGGTCACTTACTTTTCCCATACCTGGTTTTTCTAATACAACATCAATTTTTCCATCTTCACGTACTTTTTGAATGAAGCCTTTAAGCTTTTGACCCACAAATAAGCTTTTAAATACCATATTATAAAAAACAACACCGAAATGCGATTCTTCAATTAATACCTTGTAGCCAATATCTGTTTTGCCAGCAACAATTAAATCCACTTCTTGTAAGTGAGTATATTGCGGCTCATCTTTAGATAGGAAGCGATTAAAGTTGTTTGATGCACAAATACGTTGGCTTGCATTATCAAGGTACAAACGAACTAAATATGAGTGACCTTCTTGCATGCGTGGTTTTTGTTCGTTAAACGGGGTTAGTACATCTTTCTCAAGACCCCAATCTAAAAATGCACCAATACTATTAATTTCTTTAACGCGAAGCAGGGCATATTCACCTACTTGTGCGTGTGGCTTTTTAGTTGTGGCAGTTGCTAAGTTAGCGTTGTCTAAAAAGATAAATACACTAATGCTATCGCCCGCTTCAAGCTCATGTTTAATTTCTTGTTTTGGTAAAAACACTTCACCTAAATCATGACCGTCTAAGTAAGCACCTTCGTTACTCACTTCTTTTACAAATAATGTTTGTGTGGTTCCTAGGTAACTCATAATTATTCCTGCTCAGTCTTTTTTTTACGGCGCATTGGTGTATCGCCATCAATGTTCATTGGTGCTTTAATTGGTGCTGTTGGCTTTTTAGGTTTGGCTTTGCGTTTAAATACAGGCTTTTTAACAGCGGCGGATTTTTCTTTAGATTTATCCCATGTTGCCTCAGGCTTTTTCTCTTTTAAACCTTTAAACTTAGCTTTTAAGCCCTCTACGCTCGCAAATTTTAACTCATCATTTAAAAATGCTTTAATAGCTAAGTAACTTGCCCAATCTTTTGGGCCAACTAATGAAATTGCGTTACCTTTAAAGCCAGCTCGTCCTGTACGACCTATGCGGTGTACATACTCTTCAGCGTGTTTTGGTAAATCAAAGTTAATAACATGCGTTACACTTAGTAAATCTAAACCACGAGATGCAACATCGGTGGTGATTAATATTTTAAAGTTTTCGCGACTAAACGAATCCATTATATCTAAACGTTTATTTTGTGTTAAATCACCAGCAAGCGCTACAGACTTGAAGCCTTTGGCATTAAGCGCTTCACTCAAGCGACTCGTGTCAGAACGTGTTGCTGTGAAGATAATACATTGACCAACATCATCTTGATTCAAAAAGTGCTCTAATAGCGCTTCTTTATGATCAAGGTGATCGGCTAGATATAAAGTTTGTTTAATATCGCTATGTTGCTCGTTCGCTGCACTTAGCGTAATTTGCTTTGGTTTTTTTAATAGGTTACGTGATAGAGCATCTACTTGTGCATGGTCAAGTGTTGCAGAAAACAATAACGTTTGACGTAAACGGTGATTAGCTTGCTCGTTAATCATTTTTAACTGCTCGGTAAAGCCTAAATCTAAAATACGATCGGCTTCATCAAAAATAAGCAGTTCTAGTCCACTCAATTGTAATGAACGTTTTGTAATGTGATCAGCTAAACGCCCTGGTGTAGCAACTACGAATTGTGGGTCGTTTCTAAGTGCTTTTATTTGGTCATTAAAGTTTTCACCACCAAGTATTTTTACGGCCTTAATGGCTGTGCCTGCAATTAATAAACGCAGCTGAGTAAATACTTGCGTAGCAAGCTCACGAGTAGGAGCAACAATAAGTACACGAGGATCGCGTTTACTGAGTGCTTTTTGTTTCATAACCCTTTGTACAGCAGGTAATAAAAACGCCAAGGTTTTGCCCGACCCAGTTTTAGACTGAGCGAAAATGTCATGCCCTGCAAGTGCGGTAGGCACTGCATGCGCTTGAATATCGGTGGGCTGGGTGATCCCTTGATGTGCTAGTTGTGTTTCAAGGCGTGTATCAATCCCAAGATCAGTAAACTGCAATGTGTGTTTCTCCAAAATGAGCAAATTAAGTCTATAAATTTATCAGCGCATTATAGCTTACACAGATAGGTCGCTAACAGTAAAAACCAATCTATAGCGCTATTTTTTGCAATTAAACTAAAAAAGCGTAAAATACGCGCCCCATATGCGCCGGATTTACGATTCGGTAAACGCCAATACTGGCTAACAAGGCAAAATAGGAAATATAATGACTGTTGTTCATAAAGATAATGTAACGGGCGATCACTTTGTAGTATGTGCGCTGTATAAATTTGTTGGTTTACCTGAATTTGAAGCTATCCGTAAGCCGTTGCTTGAAGTGATGGAAGCAAATGAAGTACGCGGTACTTTACTACTCGCTGCCGAAGGTATAAACGGCACTGTTTCTGCAAAACGTGAAGGGATAGACAACTTATTAGCATGGCTTGATGAGCAACCAAATTTAAAAAACATTGTAACAAAAGAATCTTACGATGATGAATGCCCGTTTTACCGCACTAAAGTAAAACTAAAAAAAGAAATTGTAACGATGGGCGTTGAAGGCGTAGATCCGCTTAAAGTTGTGGGTAGCTATGTAAAGCCAAATGAGTGGAACGCACTTATATCTGATCCAGAAGTAATTTTAATTGATACACGTAATGATTACGAAATTGAAATTGGTACATTTCAAAATGCAGTCGATCCAAATACTAAAACTTTTCGCGAATTTCCACAGTGGGCTAAAGAAAACTTAGACCCTGAAAAACATAAAAAAGTAGCGATGTTTTGTACCGGTGGTATCCGTTGCGAAAAATCGACGGCCTACATGAAAGAGCAAGGTTTTGATGAAGTTTATCATCTTGAAGGCGGCATTTTAAAATATCTAGAAGAAGTGCCAAAAGAAGAAACCATGTGGGAAGGCGAATGTTTTGTATTTGATAATCGCGTTGCGGTTGATCACGACTTACAAAAAGGCTCTTATGATCAATGCCACGCGTGCCGTATGCCAATTACAGAAGACGAAAAGTTAAAGCCTGAATACATGGAAGGTGTATCTTGTCACCATTGTATTGAAGAAGTGACAGACGAGCAGCGGACACGTTTTGCGGAGCGCCAAAAGCAAATAGAATTAGCGCAAGCCCGTGGCGAAGGCCATATTGGTAATGAGGCACAAGCTGTTTTACAGCAACGTAAAGAAGCCAAAAAAGCCCAAAAAGACGCTCAGCGCGGTAAATAAATTTTTACAATAAGTATTACATTTAAAGAGTCTATTTAGGCTCTTTTTTTGTGCCCAAAATTGTGCAGTAATTGTTTTCACACTCCGATGATAGTGTTAATCTGCAAAACATATTTAGTCATTTTAATGCGCATACAGGAAGGGATTTATGCAAGCCGAACAAGTTGAAATCGCACAATTTTTAGCACAACATCCTCCTTTTGATGACTTACCTCAAAAAGCGCTTAATGAGCTAGCTCAACAAGTAGAAGTTGCTTATTTTAGAGCAAAAACAGACATTTTAAGTTTTGGACAAGACATATCTGATTTGTATGTGATTAGAAGTGGTTCTGTAGAAATGTATCGCCGAAATGGTGAGCTATACAATCGTTTGGCCATTGCAGGAATATTTGGTCAAATGGGTTTATTGATGAACCGTAAGGTGCGTTTTCCTGCAACTGCTCTTGAAGATACGTTAGTTTATTGTATAAATGTCGAGCTATTTAATCGTTACTGTGATGAGTTTGATGCGTTTGCTGATTACTTTGAAACAGATGGTAACGTGCGTTTACATCAAGCTATTGTTGAACAAGCCGATGGCAATGACCTTACAACCGCTAAAGTAAAATCATTAATTCACAGAGATGTAGTCACCGTAGATGCAACATCTACAATACAAGATATCGCTAAATTAATGACCGAAGAGGCGGTATCGTCAGTTTTGGTAACCGATGTAAATAAACCAATAAACGACGATCCTGAGGAAGATGATGGACAAGTCGTTGGCATAATAACCGATAGGGATTTACGCTCAAAAGTAGTGGCTAAAGGGCTTGATTTTAACACACAAGCAAAAGAGATTATGTCTACTAACTTAGTGCTTTTAGATGCTAATGACTATATTTTTGAAGCGGTACTGGCCATGCTCAGAGATAATCTCCATCATTTACCCGTAGTACAAAAAAGACGCCCTATAGGAGTTATCTCCCTCTCTGATATTTTACGTTACGAATCGCAAAGCAGCTTATTACTTGTACGCGGCATACTTGCTCAACAAACAATTGAGGATTTAGCGCATTATGCACGCCAATTACCCAATGTTTTTGTGCGTATGGTTAACGAAGATGCAAATTCACACATGATTGGTACTGCCATGGCCGTTATCGGACGTACTTTTAAACAAAGATTACTTGTATTAGCTGAAGAAAAGTTTGGTCCACCTCCCGTTCCTTATTGTTTTATTGCACTGGGCTCCATGGCTCGCGACGAGCAACTTATTGTAACTGATCAAGATAACGCACTAATTTTAGATGACAGTTACGACGATGAAAAACATAACGCGTACTTTCAAAATATTGCCGATTTTGTGTGTGATGGCTTAGCGCAGTGTGGTTACACCTACTGTGATGGAGAAATAATGGCGTCGTTTAAAAAATGGCGTAAAACTCGCTCAGAGTGGTTCGATCAATTTGCTGATTGGATAGCCCAGCCAAAACCACAAGCACTGCTTAATAGCTCTATATTTTTTGATTTAGACGGTGTGTGGGGCAAAACCAAGTGGGCCGACGAGCTTAAAATATTTATAGCGAAACAAAGTAAAGTGAATCGTATATTTCTAGCAAATATGGCAGCAAATGCTCGAAATAGGACACCACCTCTTGGCTTTTTTAAAGGCTTTGTTATGGAGCATAACGGCCAACATAAGCGTTCAATGAACTTAAAACGAAGAGGTACTGCACCACTTTCTGATGTTATACGTGTACACGCATTAGCTATTGGTTCGCGTAAACAAAACTCGTTTGAGCGATTAGAAGATATTATTGAAGCTAAGCTATTACCGCAGGGTAAAGCGCAAGATTTACGTGATTCACTTGAGTATATTGCCATGATGCGAATTCGCCATCAAGCGTGGCAAATAGAGAAGGGCGAAGAGCCTGATAACGACTTAGACCCACATTTACTGTCTCCTTTTGAACAGCGAAACTTGAAAGAGGCATTCGCTATTTTAGAAAAAGCACAAAGCTATTTAAAATTTAGCTACACAGCAAATTCTGGTGTGAAGTAGCCTATGAATCAGCGTAATTACAAAGCAGTTGATTGGCAAACTAGATACAACGAGCTTGCCAACAACACCGAAAATAAACTTCTAAAACACTTTTATGCAGGTGCTTATAACCAAGATAAAGCCGCTGTAGAAGATGTGCCTTTTGTAGCAATGGACTTTGAAACAACAGGTTTAAATAGCCAGAACGACGATATAGTGAGTGTTGGCTTAGTGCCGTTTAATTTAAAGCGTATTTATTGCAAACACAGTCGGCATTGGGTTGTTCAACCAAGACGTAACCTGCATGAAGAATCTATTTTAATCCATGGAATAACGCACTCTGAGGTGGATGATGCCCCTGACTTTAACCGAATTATTGAACCTTTACTTGAAGCGCTAAGTGGCAAAGTTGTCGTGGTGCATTACGCTGCAATAGAGCGCCATTTTTTAAATAATGCGTTATTACTGAGGCTTAAAGAAGGTATTGAGTTTGCACTTGTTGATACAATGGAGCTAGAAAAAAGAGCACTAAAAGCAAGGCAGGGAGTATTAGGTCGATTGTTTAACACAAAACTTGGATCGCTCAGATTAACAGATTGCCGCGAGCGATACTCATTACCTCCATATAATAACCATAATGCTTTAACGGATGCGCTTGCTACAGCTGAGCTCCTACAAGCGCAACTGAGTCATCATTACCGTGTAGATACTCCAATTTCAGAGTTGTGGGTATAATACTAATACGCAATAATGCTTTAATGATTTTAGGGGTTAAACCTGACGCTAGCTGCGTTAAAAATCTCTCATTTAGAATAACTAAATAACGAAATTTTTGCCTTACTATCGATACGATTTTCCTGCCACAAAATAGATCACTTTATTAAGCAAATTGGTATGATTTTAAATAGTTAAACAAAAAAGCGCCGCAAAAATTGCGGCGCTTTTGTTACTAAGTAAAAGTGTTACTTACTCAAAGTATTATTTAATTGAGCGAGGCTCAGTTCGTAAACCTAAAACTAAGCTTAAACACATAAATAACAATACAATAGTGAAAGGTAATCCTGCTGATACAGAGCCAGCTTGAAGTGCTTGAATCGCTTCAGTCCCGCCTATCCAAAGTAATGCAGCGGCTACCGCACCTTGAGTCACAGCCCAAAAAATACGCTGTGGTACTGGAGCATCAATTTTGCCACCGGCAGTGATTGAATCAATTACCAAAGAACCAGAGTCCGATGAAGTAATAAAGAAAACCAATACTAAAATAATTGCTACAAATGATAAAATGTTCGCCATAGGTAATGCATCAAACATTTGGAACATAGCTAAAGGTACTTCAGTTAGGCCATTAGCACCTAGTTCACCTACACCGTTGATTACTTGATCAATTGCAATTCCGCCGTATATAGACATCCATAAAATAGTAACAGCAGTAGGAACAAGCAATACCGCAATTAAGAATTCACGAATTGTACGACCACGTGATACACGCGCGATAAACATACCTACGAACGGTGACCAAGAAATCCACCATGCCCAATAAGATACAGTCCACCCGTGCATCCAAGTTTCATCTTCACGACCATGAGGATTACTTAGTGGGATGATATTTTCTATATACCCCATAACAGTAGTCGGGATATTACCTACAGAAACAGCAAAGCCTACTAAAAAAACAAAGATAAGCAAAACTAAGGCGATTAGCATATTGGCATTACTAAGTACTTTAACGCCGCCATCAATCCCACGAATTACTGAAACAATAGCTAAAAGTGAAACACCTATAATGACTAAAATTTGTGAACCAACTCCGCCTGAGGTACCAAATACATGGTCTATACCTGCAGAAGCTTGCTGTGCCCCAAGTCCTAAAGAAGTAGCAAGACCAAACAGGGTTGCAAGCACGGCTAAAATATCGATAAGGTGACCTGGCCAGCCCCATGCTCTATCACCTAAAATAGGATAAAAGATAGAACGAATAGACAGTGGTAAGCCTTTATTATAAGTAAAAAATGCAAGCGAAAGCCCTACAACGGCATAAATAGCCCAAGGGTGAAGGCCCCAGTGAAACATAGTCGCACCCATTGCTACTTTTGCCGCCTCGGGTGTATTAGGTGTTACATTCAGTGGTGTTTCAAACCAGCCTGTATAATAAGCAAGTGGTTCAGCAACGCCCCAAAACATTAAGCCAATACCCATTCCCGCAGCAAATAACATAGCTAACCATGAGATACGTGAGTGAGTCGGTTTAGCATCATCACCACCTAAACGAATGTTACCGTAAGGTGAAACAATAAGCGCTAAACAAAAAACAACGAAAAAATTAGCAGCCCACATAAATAAGGCGTCAAAGTTATTGATAATATCTGTTTTTATACCATCAAGAGCAGATTTAGCCGTTTGTGGATCGGTAACAAGAATGGCGATTAAAAAAATGACAATCAGTCCGGCACTTATGCCGAAAACAGAGTTATGTATATCAAGCCCCCATTTTTGTACGTTGTCTTGACCTACAGTGTAGTCTGTACTGTCAATACTATATTTGTCATGATTTTCCTTCATGCAATACCTCTTTAGTTGTCCTAACAAGCCAAAATAAATTCGGCGTCATATCGAATTACATTAGCCTTTAAATATTAAGTAAATGTAATACCATAATTATTTGAAGACTAACTAATTTGAAGAGTGATCATACAGCTAGTAGTGTATGAGTTAAATATTAAATGTAAATGAATTTGCATTTAAAACGCTGTTTATATAGCCAAATTCATGATTCTTTTATTTAAAAAGCCCTAAAATTGTAAATTCAGTGAACGTTAAAATTTAGTTTGCTATTAAAAGTATTAATTTACTTAGTTAAGTAAAAAAAGATCACTTTTAAGCAACTTAATTAATGCTTAAATACTAGGGCTTGTTGACCTTTTAGGATTGAAATTTGTTCTATTTAGGAGCGATTTAATCGATCCTAGGTTTGTAATCTAACGGTGCTGTTACAAATCTGCGTTATTCTACATGCTTACATACACTGAGAATAATCAAAAACTGAGCAGTAAAGAGCAAATTTCCCTCCAGGGCTAGTATAAATTTATAAGCTGATAAGCATCTTTAATCAAGTTGTAATATGAATATGATTTAACACAACACTAAGCTATATTTTATAAATAGATAGGCAAAGGATTAATACTATTATGCGTGAATGCGCTTTAAACAATACCAATCAAAACGAACTTGTTAAACGCTTTTGCAGCGTTAGAGGCGAAAGCCTGGCTATTATTGAACCACTCACTGTAGAAGATTGCCAATTACAAGCTATGGCAGATGCCAGCCCAAGTAAATGGCATTTAGCGCACACGACGTGGTTTTTTGAAACGTTTTTACTTAGTGTTTATTGCAAGCAGTACACTGTGTTTAACTCTCACTACCGAATGCTTTTTAATTCTTACTACAATGGTATTGGAGAGCAATTTAAGCGCGCACACCGAGGTAGTTTATCTAGGCCTAGTTTAGATGAAGTGCTAGCTTACAGAGAGCATGTTGATAGCTGTGTGGTTGAATTACTTAAAACTGAAGTTAGCCCACAAATTAAAGATATTATTGAACTTGGGTTACACCACGAGCAACAGCATCAAGAACTAATGCTGATGGACATCAAATATAACTTTTCAGTAAGTCCATTATTTCCGCAATATAAAACATCGTTTTTAAATAGCCAAAACAAATCAACTGATATTAAGCCCCTTAATTTTATAAACTTTGAGCAAGGTATTATCAATATAGGCACAAATGCCGACGATGAATTTGCATACGATAACGAGCGCCCTAAACACCAAGTATTAATTCATCCATTTAGCTTCGCCAATAGGTTGGTCACTAATGGGGAATATTTAGAGTTTATAAATGCAGGCGCGTACAGCAATCCACAGTATTGGTTAAGCGACGGTTGGGCAAATATACAAAACAACGCTCTAACGCAACCATTGTATTGGCATTGTATAGATAACGAGTGGTTTGAGTTTACACACTATGGATTAGAACCTCTCAATTTAAATGCCCCGATCTGCCATGTTAGTTATTTTGAGGCCAGTGCCTATGCTAATTTTGTAAAGGCTCGCTTGCCTACAGAGTTCGAATGGGAATATGCAGCTAAAAATACACCTTCAACAGAGATTAATAATCACTACCTAACACCACAGCAAGCAAAAGGTGATGCTGAAATAAATCAGTTAACTGATTCGTGTTGGCAATGGACGAACAGTGCATATTTACCATACCCCGGTTTTAAGCCTATTGAAGGAATAGCAGGGGAATACAATGGTAAATTTATGAATAACCAAATGGTGTTACGTGGTGGGTGTGTGTTTACCCCTCAAAACCATTTACGACAAACATACCGTAATTTTTATTACCCGCATCAAGCGTGGATGTGCAGCGGGATAAGACTAGCTAAGGATATAGTATGAGCCAAGTAACAGCGATTAAGCAAAGCAACATAACCGACACTGAATTTCTAAACGACGTGATAAGCGGATTAACTCAACAACAAAAAACGCTTCCGTGTAAATATTTTTATGATGATAAAGGTGCTGCATTATTTGAGCAAATAACAACCTTACAAGAGTATTATGTTACACGTACTGAGCTTTCTATATTAGAGCAACACTCAAAGTCGATTGCTCAAATGCTACCTGAAAACCTCTCTATTATAGAGCCCGGCTGTGGCTCGGGTAAAAAGGTAGCCTATTTATTAGCGCATATGGCAAACGTTAAAACCTTTGTACCGTTTGAAATATCTGAGGAGATGCTCAGTTATTCACTTGCACATTTGTCGCCGTTATTTCCAGATTTGGCAATTTCGCCATTATTAGGAGACTTTACACATAGCCAAATGGTCAAACAGCTAACCAAAGACACCGCTTTAGACAGTCAAACTAATTTGGTGTACTTTCCGGGCTCTACTCTTGGTAATTTTGCCCCAGTTAAAGCCATAGAAATTATGAATAATTTCCATCGCTTATGCGGTGTAAATGGTTATGTATTAATTGGGGTTGATTTAGTAAAAGAGCGTCAAGTGTTACTTGATGCATATAACGATAAAGCGGGAGTTACCGGTGCTTTTAATAAAAATTTACTACAACGTATTAATAACGAGCTAAACGGCACATTTAATATAGATAACTTTAGCCACGAGTCACGCTTTAACGAGCAACATAGCCGTATCGAAATGCATTTAGTAAGTAATCGTACTCAAAGCGTGATTATAAATGATCAGCAAATAGACTTTATAGAAGGCGAAAGTATCCATACAGAAAACTCTCACAAGTACACGCTCGAGTCGTTTAAGCAGCTTGCAGCGCAAGCTAATTTAAAGTTAGAGCAAACATGGCAAGACGATAGTAACTATTTTGCCCTGTGTTTATTAAGACCGCTTTAAGCATTACTTAAGTTATGTTTAGTAAATGACAACTTTAGCATTGTTAAACTCATAGTTTAGCAATGCGCCATTATTTGATTGTTGTGTAAGCTTGGCTTTATTTAAACCGTGTAGTCTAAATAGCAGGGGGGCAATAACAGATACCGCAGAGCCTGTAGCACTGTCTTCATTTACACCAAACTGGGGTGCAAAGTATCTAAAATGCGCTATTGCATTTTTTTTGTCAATATTTTTTATACTAAGCGCTATAACAGCATTTTTATGGTTTTTATTCAACGCGTTAAAATCAACGTGTAAGCTTTTTAAATCGTCTTTTTCAACTGCTTTATCGAATTCTTCATTAAATAATACAACCGTATAACCGTTTTTATCAGCGGTAGTGTAGGCTGCTTTTATTGCTACTGAAAACACACTTTTTAACTCACCTTCAGCTAACTCGCTTTTTTTAGGCTCTATGCTTTTTAGTAACAGCTGAGCGCGTTGTTTTTTTACTCTTATAGTAAAGCGCTCATTACTCATTGAAGTAAATACTTCAGGACAATAACCAAAATGGTCTATTAAAAAATTAGCGGCTGCTAAAGTACCATGTCCACAGCGTTTAATTTCACTCGTTTGGTTAAACCAGCGAATTTTACAATGGCGTTTAGTTATCTCATTTTGATTTAAAAATACGGTAGCAGGGTAAGTTGATTGTGATGCAATATATTGCATTGTTTTTGAAGTTAACCCATTTTTATAAATAACAATTAAAGCACTTGAGCCTTTTAAGTTATGTGCAGGGCTATAAAAAACAGATTCGGTGGAAGTGAGCTCTATAAAGCGAAGCGTAAGCCATTTAGGCTTACGCTTCGCTAAACAAAGAGTATTAACCTTTGCTTGCATATGCGTCGTTATGAACGCCCGCAGCACGACCTGATGGATCTGCATTGTTTTGGAACGATGCGTCCCATGCAAGTGCTTCAGGAGTCGAACACGCTACCGATTTACCATGCGGTACACATTTAGCTGATGCATCACCAGGGAAATGCGATTCAAAAATAGTACGGTAGTAGTAAGCTTCTTTTGAATCTGGTGTATTAATAGGGTATTTAAACTTTGCATTTGCAAGCTCTTGATCGCTTACTTGCTCGTTTACAAACTCTTTTAACGTATCAATCCAGCTGTAACCAACACCATCTGAAAATTGCTCTTTTTGACGCCATAGCACTTCATCAGGTAAGTAACCTTCAAAGCCTTCACGTAAAATGTGTTTTTCAATTTTTCCATCTTTACACATTTTAGCTTCAGGGTTGATACGCATAGCAACATCAACAAATTCTTTATCAAGAAACGGTACACGTGCTTCTACGCCCCATGCCGCCATTGATTTATTAGCACGTAAACAGTCAAACATATGCAGTTTTGATACTTTACGGTTTAGCTCTTCATGAAACTCTTGTGCGTTAGGGGCTTTATGGAAGTATAAGTAACCACCAAATAGCTCATCAGCACCTTCGCCAGATAACACCATTTTAATGCCCATTGCTTTAATTTGGCGAGCCATTAGGTACATAGGTGTAGAGGCACGAATAGTTGTTACGTCATAGGTTTCTATGTGGTAAATCACTTCACGTAATGCATCAATACCTTCTTGAATGGTAAAAATGATAGGGTGGTGAATAGTACCAATCATGTCAGCTACTTTTTGTGCAGCCGCTAAATCAGGCGAGCCTTCAAGGCCTACTGAAAAAGAATGCAGCTTAGGCCACCATGCGTCGCTTTCGTCGTTATCTTCAATACGTTTTGCAGCAAAGCGCTGGGTAATAGCAGAGATAACCGATGAGTCTAAACCACCAGATAGTAATACACCGTAAGGCACGTCACACATTAATTGGCGTTTAACGGCCGCTTCTAATGCATCTTTAACGTCTTGCGCTTCTGCGCTGTTATCTTTAACTGCATCAAATGTTTCCCAATCACGTTTGTAATAAGGCGTCATTTTGCCATCTTTGCTATACAGGTAATGCCCTGGTGGAAATTCTTCAATATGCTTACAAATTGGAGAAAGTGCTTTTAGCTCAGAAGCAACGTAAAAGTTACCGTGCTCGTCGTGACCGGTGTAAAGCGGGATAATACCAATATGGTCACGGCCAATTAAGTAAGCGTCATTTTCTTCGTCGTATAAACAAAATGCAAAAATGCCATTTAGATCATCTAAAAAGTCAGGCCCTTTTTGTTTATACAGCGCTAAAATAACTTCACAGTCTGATTGAGTTTGAAAAGTAAAATCAACATCTAGCTCTGCTGCAAGTTCTTTATGATTATAAATCTCGCCGTTAACCGCCAAAATATTTGTTTTTTCAGGATTGTATAAAGGCTGTGCACCGCTTGATACACCAACAATAGCTAAACGCTCATGCACTAAAATAGCTTTTTCAGATGCATATACACCAGACCAATCTGGGCCACGGTGTCTAAGCAGCTTTGACATTTCAATTGCTTGGGTACGCAATTGAGTGGGATCAGATTTAATATCTAATACCCCAAAAATTGAACACATAGTAACTCCTCATTCCTATTATGTGTGCAGCAGAGCCAATTTGCTGTGCTGCGAAACCTTGTTTTATCAGAAAAAATTACTCAAGTCACATAGCTTTTACAATTAATTAAGAATAATTTATGCACCAAGCTAGATGTAATTGCACCAAAGTGGTTAATGCGTGGTTCCTGCTGCTATTTTTACGTCGCTATTATTGTTCAAAGCTTGTGCAATCATAACTCTCAGGGCATTAATAACGGTTTCTTCGCTCATGCTTGGTGCGCCATTGTGGTGCACAGCTTGGCTTGGTAAATAAGGAATATGCACAAAGCCACCTTTCATTACAGCGCAGTGATCATTTATGTAATGCATAAGACCATACATAACGTGATTACACACATACGTACCTGCTGTATTGGAAATGGCAGCAGGTATATTGCTGTTGTGCAATGCTTGTAACATGCGCTTTATTGGTAAGTTTGTGAAATAGGCATCAGGGCCATTTTTTTCTATTGGTGTATCGATAGGCTGCTTACCTGCATTGTCTTTAATCCGTGCATCGTCAACGTTTATTGCAATACGCTCAATTGATATTTCGCTGCGCCCACCAGCTTGGCCTATACATAAAACAACCGCCGGATTGTGCGACTCAATGGCGTTTATAAGCTGACTGATAGACGTATTAAATTCACAGGCAAGTTCTAGTGTGCATATTTTGTGTTTCATGATGATAGTTTCATCAAGTTTTTGCACTGCTTGCCAAGAAGGGTTTATAGCTTCGCCACCAAAAGGAGCAAAGCCAGTTATTAATACACACGGCATAGTAGAAGTTGATTTAGTCATTAAACACCAAGCTATACATTAAAATAATATTAACGGCGAGTAAGGTAACGGCCGTCGGAATTTGAACCTTTATTACATGGTACCTATTTTTAAAATCTAGGGCGTGTTGATTCTAGAATATTTTATAGGTTATTTTTAAGTGCAAGGCTCAATTGATGTAGGTGCCCGTTAAGTTTCTGCTTCGCCTTTGCTGCTTCTTCAAACGTTACATATTTAAATTCAACAGTATCTAAAGGTCTAAATTGTGCAAATTGATGTAAGTCGGCTTCAATTACAGTCCCTAAAAGAGGGTAACCCCCGGTTGTTTGACCATCGTTAAGTAGCACAATAGGCTCACCATTCGGTGGCAGTTGAATACTCCCAGGACTCACCCCTAGTGATGGCAAAGAGTGCGAATGTGCCAAATTATTTTTATGCTCAAGCCTTACGCCCATTCGGTTGCTGTTACTACTAACTTTAAATGGGGTAGATACAAAGTTGTTAAGTAAAGGCTCGCCTAACAAATTAGCATGAGGGCTTGGGTGCAGTCGTATAAGCTTGCGCTGGGCGGGAGCAATTGCGCCTACTTTTATAAACTCTCCATAATAAGGAGTAATAGGTATTTCATCACCAGTGGCGAGAGCTCTACCTTCAATACCACCAAAACATGCGTTTAAATCTGTAGATTTAGAGCCCATAACTTCAGTATTTTGTATACCGTCTTTCACTGCTAAATAAGCTCTTAAGCCGGCTCTACCAGTAGCAAAACTCAGTAATTGTTTGTTTTTTACTGTGTATGTCCAACCAGGGTAAATTGCTTGTCCATCAAGGGTTGCTTGCAAATCTGCACCATGAAGCGCAATTACTGTGTCGCAGGTGAATTCCAGCTCGCACAAACCAACGGTTATTTCTAAAACGGCATCATTGTCGTTATTGTTAAGTAATCTATTAGCAATTATTTGTGCAAAGGGGTCTAAGCTACCCGCTTTGCTTACACCTAAATGACGGTAGCCATTACGGCCAAAATCTTGAATTGTAAGTAATACACCACTTTTAAGTACTTTAATCATGAGTTGCTCCTTTATTAACTAGCGGAACAAATTCAAGCGTATCGCCTGGTTGAATTAAACAAGGTTGCTCAGAGGTCGAATCAAACAAAGCAGTATCTGTATGGCCTATTATGTGCCAACCACCAGGGGTATCTGCGGGGTAAATTCCGGTTTGTTCAGCACCTATCGCAACAGAGCCTTTAGGAACTTTAATGCGTGGCTCATCACGCCTTGGCGTATGTAATTGCTCATCTAAGCCATGTAGGTAAGCAAAACCGGGCTGAAAGCCTAAAAATAAAACGTGGTACTTGGTTTTACTATGAATATTAATAACCTCATCAGCGCTTAAATTATGATAACGAGCCACGTAATTAATATCCTCACCCTTGTATATGGTTTCGATTAAGTGATGCTGCCCCTTAAAAGTACTCGTTTTAATATCATTCCACAGCGAAGATAGCACTTGTAACCACTTATTTAAGTGTTTACCTGATTTTAAATAGAGAGTGAGCGAGTTCATGGCCGGCACCAAATCGGTAAATTCATCAGTGCTTTTACAGTGGCTAGCTAAAGCCCAAATTTTCTTTTGAATAGAGAGTCTATCTGTAGCGTCTAAATGCGATGCATCAAGTAGTAAACTACTGTTTGTTAATGCATAAATATGGGGAGCTGGCTTCATTAAATAAACCTATTTGTACAACATAATTTAAACCTAACACAGTTTTATTAATTTATTTACACCATTGCGACTAAGTGGTTATGTTTAGTGTTTATTTACCCAGCTTACTTTAAGAGTGTTTTTATATTCAATTAATCGTATTTAACTTATTGAGGACTAAAACTTAATACATTTCGTACTAAATAAGTAATTAGGTTGAAATGAAAATTAAGATAAGGAGGTCTTAATTAGCACGCACTTGTTTATGAGGTACTTTATGAAACACCAGCATTTATTATATTTATCAGGCGCTGCTATTATATTTAGCGCAGGCAGCTTTGCTTTATCTATGGAAAAGGTAGAACACAGTAATGTAGAAGCCACCATGCATGTAGAAACCATTGTACTGGGGTCTGGTTGTTTTTGGGGAGCAGAAAAACGCTACGAAGCGCTTAATGGCGTTATTGATGCTGAGTCGGGTTATGCTGACGGTAATGGGTTTAAAGCAACGTACAGAAATATTACTGATCAGTCTCGTCGTTTTGACGAGGACAATTATGCTGAAGTTGTGCAAGTTATGTATAACAGCAATATAATTTCAGCAGAAGACCTCTTAAAAAACTATTTTGAAAGTCACGATCCTACGCAAAAAAATCGCCAAGGTAACGACATCGGTACGCAATATCGTTCAATTGTATTAACGACCACTGATGCACAAGCTAAAGTAGCTGAGCAAGTTAAATCGCAATATCAGCAGCTTTTAACTGATGCGAGCTACGGCAAAATCGAAACGGTTATTAAACCGCTTACAGGTTTTGTATCGGCAGAAGAATATCACCAAAATTATCTAGAAAAGAACCCTAATGGCTATTGCCCCGATCATTCTACAGGCGTAGTTTTTAATAAAACACCCGTAGAAAAAGCAGACAACAGTGCTCTACTCGCAGGTAAGCAAATAGTGGTACTTGATTCTCGTGATTACTGCCCGTACTGTGAAAAATTTAAAAAAGCAGTCGCAAATGATTACAAAGGCACAATACCTATGACATTTCGTCATGCTGACCAACTTAATGATTTAACTATTAAGTCAGCCACGTGGGCAACGCCGACTATTTTGTTTCTAGAAAATGGCGTTGAGGTATATGGCCGTCAAGGCTATGCAACACCTGAAGAGTTTTATAAAGCATTAGGCGCTTTTAAATTAGGTAACAGTGATGCTTATAAAGTTGCATTCGATGCACGAACAGATAGACCTTATTGTAAAGAGTACAAAGAGTTTAAAAATACACCTGATGGTACTTTTGTTGATAAATTAAGTGGAGAGCCGCTATTTGATACAAGCGATAGGTTTAACTCCGGTACTGGTTGGTTGTCGTTTAAGCACCCAGTAAAAAGTAGTGTAACGCAGCATGACGATAGCAGCTGGGGAATAACACGTATTGAGCTACGTTCTAAAAGTACAGGTATTCATCTTGGTCATTTATTCCCAGGAGAAGGCCCTAGAGGCACAGACCGCTACTGTATAAACGCAACAGTACTCGATTTTGTACCAAGAGATAAAAGCTAAACCTTTTACTTTGTAAAGCCTGATTTTAATCAGGCTTTTTTTTGAATAAAATAAAATAGATTTATCATATTCTTTGCAAATTTGTTAAAATTAAAGCGTTGAGCTACACATCAATAATATAACTTAGGCTGTAAATGAATCAATTTATAAAAATAACAACGCAGTTAATGTATTTGCCTTTAGCTTTCTTAATTTTTATAACCGATGCTAAGTCGGCAACGCACTATGTCGTCGGTGTAGAGAATATAGAGTATCTACCTTACTTTGATGGTAGTGGAACAAATGGTGCTGACTATTATGGCTTCAGTGAAGAGTTGCTCAATTTATTTGCACAGCAGCACGATTTTGAATTTGAGTTTTACACGCTGCCAATTAATCGTCTTTATAAAGAATTCATTGATCACCATCATGTTGATTTTAAATATCCAGATAATCCACAATGGAAACCAAGTTATAAAGCTTCCTTTGGTGATTTAAATGAAATTATTTATTCGCAGCCAACCGTTGTGACTAAAACGGGTATTGCGAGTTTAAATAAAAATATCACTATTGATGAATGCGTTAGTTTTGCAACGGTGAGAGGGTTTACGTCTCAAAGCTTTAAACCTTTAATGAATAACGAAAACGTTGAGCTAATTGAAACAGCTAACGTAATGGAATTAATAGAGATGCTTTTAAAAGAGCGAGTGGAGTGTATTTACATATCTAACGATGTATTAAACTATAATATCGTTAAATATTTCAAATTAACCCGACCCGTTTATTTTCAAAACGAATTGCCGACAGATTTACAAGCCTTTTTATTATCGTCGATTGACTATCCTGAGGTAGTTAAGCAATTTGATACATTTTTGCTTTCACATAAAGTGCAAATAAGTAAATTAAAAAGAGAGTATCAAATAAAAAATTAACTAAAAAAGCCCCGTAAGTTATAACTTACGGGGCTTTTTAAAAGGTATTAACCTGTATATAACTATATTATGTATGTGCTTAATAATAAAAACAGTTCAAGCCAAGTCACCACCTAACTTGAACCGCTTTTCACACTGACAACATCTTCACACACAATATAAAGATTCTGTTTACGACTCTTACGTAGCCTTGTAATGCATATCATGTGGTTGAGCCAAGAATAAAAACAGTTCAAGCCAAGTCACCACCTAACTTGAACCGCTTTTCACACTGACAACATCTTCACACACAATATAAAGATTCTGTTTGCTACGCTTTAGTAGCCTGGTAATGCATATCATGTGATTGAGCCAATAATAAAAACAGTTCAAGCCAAGTCACCACCTAACTTGAACCGCTTTTCACACTGACAACATCTTCACACACAATATAAAGATTCGGTTTGCTACGCTTTAGTAGCTTTGTAATGCATATCATGTGGTTGAGCCAAGAATAAAAACAGTTCAAGCCAAGTCACCACCTAACTTGAACCGCTTTTTCACACTGACAACATCTTACACACACAATATAAGATTCTTTTCACTGCTAAATTTGAGTTACTAAAACTCAAAAGGTTGCATTTATTGCTCTTAAAAAACAAATTAACTAAGTTGTTTTGAGCTGATGAAGTAACTTTAATATTTAACTTTATTTTCGACAAACGATAAAAATGAAACCAATGAGTGAAAAAAATTAAACTATAGACTTTAGTCTAATGCTCGGCGTTAAGTTTATGTATTTAAATAAAAAATATTATTCAAATTTGCAGGGGGTTATACCAATCTTCTTATATATGGGGTCTATTTAACGTTAAGAAAATTACGCTAGAACTAGGCAAAAATTTTTGTATCTAGTTGTTCTCGGCAATTGCTCCCTGCATTGCTCTACCTCCTGCATCCATGCAGTCGTAAATAAAAAATTTTTAACGACGTAATAGTGCAATTTAATTCGTTAAATTGATCAAAGATTTATGCAGGTTGGTATTAGACGAGTTCAGTAATAAAACACAGAGTGGGTTGTATTACTGAACTCGTCTAATAGAGGATTATTCTTGGATTTTTCTAAACGTATTTACAACCCACTTCGCAAATAAATCAAGCGGGTGATTAGGCGTGCTTGATTCGTGCTGTACTAAATAGTATTTATCTTTAGTTGTTAAAGGCTGCTCGAATAATTTATAAAGCCATTGCTCATCTAACCAGCTTTGACTAATAGGCAGTGGAATAAGCGCAATGCCCATGCCTTGCTGCGCTGCACGCGCTACACCAAACATGCTATCTATTTGAATAATCTGCGAAGGAGAAAAGTCATCAATACCCGCTTTTTCGGCCCACTGGTGCCATGCCCAAGGGCGAGCTTTGTGGAGGATCAGCGGAACTTGGTTAAGCGCTTGACGATGATCGTCTTTCCATTGATCGAGCAATTTTTTATTACATGCAGGAATATATTCAAGGTTAAACAACTCTGTTGCTAATCCTTCCGTAGGTTTACCAGAGGACAATACAATAGATAAATCGCTATGACGCGTTAACTCTTTGCGCGTCTTGAGCGTGTCCATTTGCAGGTTTATATTAGGATGCTCTGACGTCCACTCACTTAATTTAGGCATGAGTAGCTCGCTGGCAAAAAACTCAGGCAACGTAATTGTCAAATTTGTATTTTGCTGCATCTGACTAAACTCGTTAATGGTGCCCTCTAACATTGTGATGATAGGAGACACTGCATCAAAAAAGTTTTTACCCGCTGTGGTTAAGCTAATTGAACGCGTTTTACGTTGAAAAAGTTCAATACCAAGTTGTTCTTCAAGTTGTTTTATTTGATGGCTTACCGCAGACGGCGTTAAGTACAGCTCATTAGCTGCATGCTTAAAACTTAGGCTTCTTGCGGCAAAGCAAAAAGAGCGAAGGCCACGAATAGGAGTTTGCATGTTTTCCAGAATTATTTAATTTATTGAGACGCCTTACTTAGGCAAAATTTGAACCAACTATTTAATATATAAATATCAGTAGGTTAAAAATAAATTTAACGCTAGTTCACAAAAAGGGTGCAGACTATCCACAAAATAGTGCAAAGAATCTAAGCGCTTACATTTAATTTATATTTGTATTATAGATAAAATTTACTACAGATGTATGAATGACGGTAAAAATAATGGCAAAAGATAAAAAAAATCCCTCGTGAGAGGGATTTTGGGTAACTCAGCGCCATTGGCACTGGGAATGAGGTCGGTACAGGGGAAAGCGTTATTTTTAAGCTAAAGCCTAAAAAACCATTTCTGGTACTTCACCGTCAACAAGTAATTTACCTGCTGTTTTACTAATGATTTCATCAACAGTTACGCCCGGAGCGCGTTCTAATAAATGAAATGCGCCGTCTTTAACTTCTAATACGGCTAAATCTGTTACTATTTTTTTTACGCAATTAACGCCAGTAAGCGGTAAAGAGCAGGACTCTAATAGTTTAGAGTCACCATGCTTACTTGCATGGGTCATAGTAACAATAATATTTTTCGCGCCAGCGACTAAATCCATCGCGCCACCCATGCCTTTAATCAGCTTTTTAGGGATCATCCACGATGCGATGTTGCCGTTCTGGTCAACTTCAAATGCACCCAGAACAGTTAAGTCTACATGACCACCCCGTATCATGGCAAAACTATCTGCACTATTAAATATGGCTGCACCTTTAGCTGCTGTCACGGTTTCTTTACCCGCGTTAATCATATCGGCATCTAGCTCTGCTTTAGTAGGGTACGGGCCCATGCCTAAAAGGCCATTTTCGGACTGTAACATAACTTCAATATCATCCGGTACATAGTTTGCGACGAGTGTCGGAATTCCTATGCCCAAATTTACGTAGTAACCGTCTTGAAGTTCTTGTGCAACGCGCATTGCAACTTGTTCACGTGATAATGCCATAATTATGCTCCTGCTTAATCTCGTGTTGTTACACGTTCAATGCGTTTTTCAAAGTTGCCTTTAATAACGCGATTTACAAAAATACCCGGGGTATGAATTTGGCTTGGTTCAAGCTCGCCCGGCTCTACAATTTCTTCTACTTCGGCAACGGTAATTTTACCAGCCGTTGCTGCCATTGGATTAAAGTTCATGGCGGTGTGTCTAAACACTAAATTACCGTAACGATCGGCTTTCCACGCTTTAACAATAGCAAATTCACCCGTTATAGACTCTTCTAAAATATATGGGCGACCATTAAATTCTTTTACGTCTTTGCCTTCAGCCACAGGAGTACCGTAACCGGTTGCCGTGTAAAATGCAGGTATACCCGCGCCACCAGCACGCATTTTTTCAGCAAGTGTACCTTGAGGTGTAAGCTCTACATCAATTTCGCCACTCAATAACTGCTGCTCGAATAGGGCGTTTTCGCCAACGTATGAGGCAATTACTTTTTTAATTTGTTTGTCTTGTAATAAAATACCTAAACCAAAGTCATCAACACCACAGTTATTAGATACTACAGTTAAGTTTTTTGTTTGCATGTGCTTAATTTGTTTAATTAAGCCCTCAGGAATACCACATAAACCAAAACCACCGGCAATAATGGTATCGCCGTCTTTTAATCCTTCCATTGCAGCTTCGTAGCTATAAACTACCTTATCAAAACCGGCCATGAGTCTCTCCTCATTGTGTGCTATTTGTTGTTAACTATCTTGAATCATCATTTCATAAGATAGCTATTTAACCTGAACTCTGGTTAATAGATTTACTAACATATGAATCAGGGTGATATTTAAATTTATTTTCTCTAGCCAGAGATTTTCAGTGAAAACAAGGCGAATTTACGCGTCAATAGCTGGCCTATTGCAAGTAAATTCAACGCAGTTAGTGCTGAAAATAGCTGCTCGAGATAGATTTATTATCCAGAGCTCAGGTTATTTTGTGTGTAGTGCCACAGATACTTTGCTCACAGGTTGCTTACCAAGTGCTTTGGTTATCTCCCAGCCAGCGTCACTTAACCTTTGTAAATCAATTCCGTGTTCAATGCCAAGCCCTTGCAGCAAGTAAACTACATCTTCGGTGGCAACATTTCCTGACGCACCCTTAGCATAAGGACAGCCACCAAGGCCTGCAACTGCCGCGTCAACCGTTGCTATACCTAGGCTTAAGGCTGCGTAAATATTTGTAAGCGCTTGACCGTAAGTATCATGAAAATGCACGGCCAACTTGGCTTTATCAATGTGCGTTAAAAGTAACTCGATTAATTGCGTTACTTTTTTAGCGGTGCCAACACCAATGGTATCGCCAAGGCTTACTTCGTAACATCCTAAATCTATTAGCTTTTGCGATACATTAAGTACTGCTTGCGGGTTAATTTCACCCTCATAAGGGCAACCTAGCACACAGCTTACATAACCACGTACGCGGATATTATTCGCTTTAGCAAACGCCATTACTTCGCTAAAGCGTTCAATACTCTCATCTATTGAGCAGTTTATGTTTTTTTGACAAAACGACTCACTTGCAGCGGTAAATATAGCAAACTCTTTAATGCCGGCAGCGTGCGCTGCATGTGCACCTTTTAAGTTAGGTGTAAGGGCGCTTAAATTTACATCGGGTAAATTAAGGGCTGATATTACATCCGCTGAGTCTGCCATTTGCGGCACCCATTTAGGGGAGACAAACGCGCCTGCTTCAATATCTTTTAAACCTGCAGCACTTAGGGCGTTAATAAGTGCTACTTTATCGGCTGTGCTTACTGTTTTTTCGTTTTGTAGGCCGTCTCGCGCGCCAACTTCAACAATACGTACTTTACTTGGAAAGGCACTCATTATGCACCTTCCTCTGTTGTATCTTCTACTATAGCAAGCAGAGCACCATGCGTTACCAATTCACCTTCACCAAAACAATAGCTTTTTAAAATGCCGTCATGCGGTGCGTTAAGCGTGTATTCCATTTTCATGGCTTCAATAATAACAACCGCATCACCTTTGGTAATTGTGCTACCAATGTCGATTAAGTGCTTAACTACCGTGCCATTGAGCGGGGCGGCAAGTGGCAGTGCTTCACTTTCGTGCGAACTAATATAATGTTTATCAACTAGTTCAAGCCTAGTTTGCAGTGCTTTATTCATCACCGTCACACTATTGCCAACAGTATTATTACCTACCGTAGTTACGTGCGCGCTATGTTTTTCGCCATTAATAAATACACTGCAAAGACCATTATTTAATGTGCCTTGTAGGTTAAATACGTGCTCGTTATGCGTAATACTATAGCCCGCTGACGTTTTTATAGCGCTTAGCTGTAAATCGGCAAAAGGGATTTTAATTGCTTGCGGAGCATTGAGTGTAAAACCGCTGAGCTGTTGCCACGGACTTGCGCTGTTTGGCGCATTTTGGGTGTTAGTTAACGATTCTAAATATGCAAAAGCACCAATAAGTTGGCTTGCTTGCAATAACGGTTTATTAACCGCAACTAACGAGTCACCTTGCTCTGCAATAAAGTGCGTACTTGGCGCACCTTGTTCAAAGGTAGGGTGGCTTGCTAAGTTATGTAAAAAGCCAATGTTAGTGCTAAAACCCGCTAAATGAAATTGCTCAAGGGCATGTTGTAAACGGCTCAAGGCTTGTTCGCGATTGTCGTCGTGCACAATAAGTTTTGCAATCATCGGATCGTAAAACGGGCTGATTTCGTCGCCTTGTGCAATGCCTGTATCAATGCGTACAAATTCGCTGTTAAGTGGTGTATGTAGCGCTTCAATAGTGCCCGAGCACGGGATGAAGTCGTTAGCTGGATCTTCTGCGTATATACGCGCTTCAAAGCTATGACCCTGCAATTGAATATCACTTTGTGTCAGTGGCAGTGTTTGCCCACCCGCAATATTAATTTGCCAATTGACTAAATCTACACCGGTTACCATTTCGGTCACTGGGTGTTCTACTTGAAGGCGCGTATTCATTTCCATAAAGAAAAATTCATCGCCACACAGTAAAAACTCAACCGTACCTGCGCCTCTATAATTTATAGCCAGTGCACAACGCACAGCTGCTTCGCCCATTTCTTTGCGTAGTGCGTCAGATAAACCCGGAGCAGGGGCTTCTTCAATTACTTTTTGATGACGACGTTGTAAAGAACAATCACGATCGCCTAAATAAACACAGTTACCGTAGTTATCTGCAAATACTTGCACTTCTACATGGCGAGGTTGGTTTACATAGCGCTCTAATAACACTAAGTCGTTACCAAAACCGGCAATCGCTTCACGTTGCGCACCTTGTAGTGCGCTCATAAAGTCTTTTGCTTTTTGTACAACGCGCATGCCTTTACCACCGCCGCCAAAGGCAGCTTTAATTAGTACAGGGTAGCCAATTTTTTCAGCTTCACTTTGTAAAAAAACAGGGTCTTGTTTATCGCCGTAATAACCAGGTACTAATGGCACATTAGCAGCTGCCATTATTTCTTTAGCGCGGATTTTAGACCCCATTGCTTCAATGCTACTTGCTGGTGGCCCTATAAAAGCAATGTTATTAGCTTCGCAGGCTTTAGCAAATTCGCTGTTCTCAGATAAAAAACCATAGCCTGGGTGAATACAATCAGCGCCGCAGTCTTTGGCAACTTGTAAAATTTTGTCTGCTACTAAATACGAATCTTTACTTGGCGCAGCACCAATATGGTAAGCCTCATCAGCCATTTTTACGTGCCCGGCATGTTTGTCTGCATCAGAATAAACCGCGACCGTGGTTAAGCCCATTTGTTTTGCGCTACGCATTACTCGGCACGCAATTTCTCCACGATTGGCAATCAGTATTTTTTGTAATCGTTGTGTGTTCATAATCAATCCTACAGTTGCCAAGCGGGTGGGCGTTTATCAAAAAAAGCAGTTAGCCCTTCTTGGCCTTCCTCAGATACGCGAATTTTTGCAATACGCTCTGCGGTAAGCTCAATGAGTTCATCGGTTATTGGTTTATTTGCTACATCGTTAATTAATGCTTTTGCTGCTTTTACTGCAACAGGTCCGTTATCAATCAGTGTTTGCAGCATATTATCGAGCGCACAGTCTAAATTACCGGTTACTTGATGAATTAAACCAAGTTGCTTAGCAGTATGTGCATCAAACACTTCAGCCGTTAAAAAGTATCTGCGAGCAGCGCGCTCACCAATGGCTTTAATGACGTATGGGCTAATAACAGCCGGAATAAGACCCAGCTTTACTTCGCTTAAACAAAATTGCGCATCGTCTTTACTAAGGGCTATGTCGCAACAAGCTATTAAGCCCAGAGCACCACCAAAAGCAGCACCTTGCACAGCGCAAATTGTAGGATGGGGCGAGCTTGCCAATACCTGCATTAATTTAGCTAATTGCATTGAATCGGCTAGATTATCTGCGTAGTTGTTATCCGCCATCGATTTCATCCAGGCTAAATCGGCACCGGCTGAAAAGTGTTTACCCTCTGTTTTTAAAACCAGGGCACGAATATCAAGCGTATTTGCATGTTCAATACACTGAATCAGCTCGTGTATTACTTCACTGTTAAATGCGTTTCTTTTTTCTGGGCGGCTTAACACAAGTACAGCCACATTAGATTTTGTTATTTGTAGTGTTACTGACATTTTGCGCTCCGGTTACATTCTAAATACGCCAAATTTCGAATCACGTTTTGGTGCGTTATTCGCAGCTGTTAACGCAAGCCCTAATACATTACGCGTGTCAGCAGGGTCTATAATACCGTCATCCCACAAGCGTGCGCTGGCGTAATACGGATGACCTTGCTCTTCGTACTGGTCAATAATTGGCTTTTTAAAGTCGCTGATTTCTTGCTCGCTCATGCTTTGACCTTTGCGTGCTAAACCATCTTGTTTAACTTGGGCCATTACACCCGCTGCTTGCTCGCCGCCCATGACCGAAATACGGGCATTAGGCCACATCCACATCATGGTTGGTTCAAATGCACGGCCACACATTCCGTAGTTACCTGCGCCGTAAGAGCCGCCAATAAGTACTGTAAATTTAGGCACATCAGCACACGAAACCGCCATCACCATTTTAGCGCCGTGCTTTGCAATGCCTTCGGCTTCGTATTTTTTACCCACCATAAAGCCGGTAATATTTTGTAAAAACACTAAAGGAATATTGCGCTGAGCACACAGCTGAATAAAGTGTGCGCCTTTTTGCGCCGACTCACTAAATAAAATACCGTTATTAGCCACTATGCCAACGGGGTTGCCATAAATGCTGGCAAAACCGGTGACTAACGTTTCACCAAAATAGCGTTTAAATTCATCAAATGATGAGTCATCTACAGTGCGGGCTATTACTTCGCGTACATCAAACGGCTTTTTAAGGTCGGTGCCTACAATGCCGTAAAGCTCGTTAATATCGTAACGCGGTGGTTTTACATCCTCTAGAAGAGGGGCGGTCGGACGTGTGAAGTTAATACGTTCTATACATTGGCGCGCAATAGAAAGCGCATGAGCATCGTTTTCAGCGTAGTGATCGGCAACACCCGACACTTTACAGTGCACATCGGCGCCGCCTAGTTCTTCGGCTGTTACTTCTTCGCCTGTTGCTGCTTTTACAAGCGGCGGACCTGCTAAAAATATAGTGCCTTGATCTTTTACAATAATGCTTTCATCGGCCATAGCAGGTACGTACGCACCACCTGCGGTACATAACCCCATTACCACGGCAATTTGTGGAATACCTTTACCCGACATACGGGCTTGATTGTAAAAAATACGACCAAAATGCAACTTGTCCGGAAATACATCGTCTTGCTCAGGCAAGTTAGCACCGCCCGAATCAACAAGATAAATACACGGTAAGTGGCAGCGCTCTGCGATGTCTTGTGCGCGTAAATGCTTTTTAACGGTAAGCGGAAAATACGTACCGCCTTTAACCGTGGCATCGTTTGCAATAATCATGCATTCAATGCCTTTAACACGGCCTATACCGGCTACAACACCGGCGCACGGTATTGCTTGTTCGTACACACCAAAGGCAGCAAATTGCGATATTTCTAAAAACGGTGAGCCTTCGTCAATTAACGTACTTATACGGTCGCGTACAAATAATTTACCACGGCCTTCGTGGCGCTCCTTTAATGCAGCGCCTCCGCCTTGGCTAATTGTTGCTACTTTACTGCGTAAATCATCCACCAGCGCCGACATGTTTTTATGGTTTTGAACAAACGTTGGATCGTGAGGGTTAACGCTCGATTTTAAAATCGTCATGGTTTAATCCTTAACGGCTTTCAGTGAAAAGTTCGCGACCAATAAGCATACGGCGTATTTCTGATGTACCTGCACCAATTTCGTATAATTTAGCATCACGAAGCAGGCGACCCGTTGCGTATTCGTTTATGTAGCCATTGCCACCTAAAATTTGAATCGCATCAAGCGCCATTTTAGTCGCAAGCTCTGCTGCATATAAAATGGCACCTGCTGCATCTTTACGGGTTGTTTCACCACGGTCACAAGAGCGAGCTACCGTATATACATATGAGCGCGCAGCATTCATTTGTGTATACATGTCGGCTACTTTGCCCTGAATTAACTGAAATTGACCAATAGGGGTGTCAAACTGTTTACGCTCGTGAATATACGGTACCACTATGTCCATACACGCTTGCATTATGCCAAGCGGGCCTGCTGCAAGTACTACGCGTTCGTAATCAAGGCCACTCATAAGTACTTTAACGCCTTCGTTTAAGTTACCTAAAATGTTTTCCTCTGGCACTTCGCAGTTTTCAAATACCAGCTCACAGGTGTTTGAGCCACGCATACCCAGTTTGTCTAGCTTTTGCGCCGTAGAAAAACCAGGAAAGTTGCTCTCAACAATAAACGCGGTAATACCTTTAGCGCCGGCGTTTAAATCTGTTTTAGCGTAAATAACGAGTGTGTGTGCGTCGGGGCCATTGGTGATCCACATTTTGTTGCCGTTTAAAATGTACTTATCGCCTTTTTTCTCGGCTTTAAGTTTCATCGATACAACGTCAGAGCCCGCATTAGGCTCGCTCATTGCAAGGGCACCAATATGCTCGCCACTAATAAGCTTTGATAAGTATTTTTCTTTTTGAGCTTGTGTGCCGTTACGGTTAATTTGATTAACACACAGGTTAGAATGTGCTCCATAGCTTAAACCTATAGAGGCACTGGCACGGCTAATTTCTTCCATAGCAATAACATGTTCTAAGTAACCTAAACCGGCGCCGCCAAGTTCTTCAGATACGGTCATACCCAGTACGCCCATTTCGCCCATTTGAGTCCAAAGTTGATTTGGAAAAGCGTTATCTAAGTCCGTTTTTTCAGCAAGCGGGGCAATCTCCTGACTCGCAAAACTGTTTACGTGGTCGCGGATCATATCGGCGGTTTCGCCAAGGCCAAAGTTCATTTCTTTATATAGTGAAATAGTGCTCATGATTCATTCCTGTGTGACGTGTGTGTTGTCAGTGTGTTGTTATTTTAAAATAAACTTACTCGTCTATTTTATTAAGCGTGTCTCTGCAGCGGCGCTCGGCCGTCACCAACTCCATAAGAACAACTTTAATGTCGTCCATTTGTTGAGATAGGTCAGACTTTTTATCGGCTATTAAATCAAGCATGGTAACCAGCTGCTTAGCACTCGACTTATCAGCGTCGTACAGTTCAAACAAACGGCCTGTTTCAGCAAGCGTAAAGCCCAATCGTTTACCACGTAATATTAGTTTTAAACGCACTTTGTCGCGTTTTGAATAAATACGTGTTTGACCATTACGCTCTGGGGTTATTAACCCTTGATCTTCGTAAAAGCGAATAGAGCGGGTAGTAATGTCAAATTCTTTAGCGAGTTCGCTAATGCTAAATGTTTGTTCATTACTAGCCGGCATTTTGGCTGAGCTTGCAAAGTTTGTTTGATTATCTGGTTTCATAATTGTATTTACCTCATTCGAATAACCCCAATATAAGTGAAGTTTACGTAAAGGTAAAGCTTGGTGTGTTTTGAAACTATTTATAAAGGAGTGTTGGCGCGAAGAGTTGACTTATTTTATTAATTTTCAGTAGGTTAATTTTATTTCCTCAGTGTGCCCTAACAGCTGGAAAATAATGCTTACACTTATAAAACTAAAAATTAAGCTGTTTTTAGTTGACGTTGGCGTAAACGTTAGTATTGTGTGTAGGTATTAAATAATAAATAAATACTAAATTAATAGAGCAAATATACTAACAATTATTTGCATTAAATTACAACGGAGTTAGTTATGACTTTAGAATCAGTGGTAATTGTAGCAGCAAAACGCACCCCAATGGGTGGTTTTATGGGAGCGTTAAGTGATGCGCAGTCTACTGAGCTTGGCGCTACCGCCATTGCCAGTGCACTTGCACAAACTGGTTTAGCTAATGATGCAATAGACGAAGTAATTATGGGCTGTGTATTACCAGCAGGGCTTGGGCAAGCGCCCGCACGCCAAGCAATGTTAAAAGCAGGCCTTGCACTTAGCACTGGCGCTACAACAATTAACAAAGTATGTGGCTCTGGTTTAAAAGCCGCCATGCTTGCAAACGATTTAATTAAAGCAGGCTCTATCCAATCTGCCATTGCCGGTGGCATGGAAAGCATGACAAACGCACCGTACTTTATTCCAAAAGCACGTGGCGGTATGCGCATGGGTCACGGCGAAATAAAAGATCACATGATGAGCGATGGCCTTGAAGATGCTTACGATAACAAAGCAATGGGTTGTTTTGCACAAGACACCGCCGACGAATACGGCATTGGTCGCGAGCAAATGGATGCATTTGCATTAGGCTCATTAAGTAAAGCAAAAGCAGCAATACAAAATGGCAGTTTTGATAACGAAGTTGCCCCGCATACGATGCAAACACGCAAAGGCGATGTAACAGTTTCGATTGACGAGCAACCAGGTAACGCCCGCCCAGAAAAAATTCCAAGTCTGCGTGCAGCCTTTAAAAAAGACGGCACTATTACAGCCGCTAATTCATCGTCAATTTCAGACGGTGGCGCGGCGCTTATATTAATGAGCGAATCAAAAGCAAAAGAGCAAGGCTTAACACCGCTTTGTAAAATTGTGGCGCACAGCACGCATTCTCAAAAACCAAGTGAATTTACAGTAGCACCAGTAGGTGCAATAAGCAGCGTGCTTGAAAAAGCGGGTTGGGCTGTAAACGATGTTGACCTTTGGGAAATTAACGAAGCATTTGCCATGGTAACCATGCTTGCTATTAACGAGTTAAAACTTGATGAAAGCAAAGTAAACGTTAACGGCGGTGCATGTGCATTGGGTCACCCAATTGGTGCAAGCGGCGCGCGTATTTTAGTAACGCTTATTCATGCCCTTAAAAACCGAGGCCTTAAAAAAGGCATTGCGTCTTTATGTATTGGTGGCGGTGAAGCGGTTGCTATGGCCGTAGAAGCGTATTAACTAGGTATTTAATAGTTATAAGAAAGCTGTACGAATAACTATAAAAGCGCTGCACTAATAATACTAACAAAGCGGCGCTACCAATTTTAAAAGAGAACACACAACTCACACACTAGGATTTAATCATGCACCAAGTACCACTACTTATTAATGGCGAATTTATTCAATCAGCATCAAAAGAGCTTATCGATGTTATAAACCCAGCAACTCAAGAAGTACTTGCACAAGTGCCATGTACCACAGAACCAGAAATGGACGCGGCAATTGCCTCAGCCTCTGAGACGTTTAAAACATGGAAAGACGTACCCATTACTGAACGTGCTCGTATTATGATGAAGTACGCTGCGCTATTAAAAGAACACCATGATGAGCTTGCTACCATTATTTGCCATGAATTGGGTAAAACGTTTGAAGATGCAAAAGGCGATGTTTGGCGCGGTATTGAAGTAGTAGAACAAGCCGCTAACGCACCATCATTAATGATGGGTGAAACAATGGAAAACGTAGCGCGTAAAATCGATACGTATTCTTACATGCAGCCACTTGGCGTATGTGCCGGCGTTACTCCGTTTAACTTCCCTGCAATGATCCCACTTTGGATGTTCCCGCTGGCTATTGTGTGTGGTAACACCTTCATTTTAAAACCGTCTGAGCAAGATCCACTTACACCAATGCGCTTAGCAGAGCTATTTATTGAAGCCGGCGCACCAAAAGGCGTATTACAAGTTGTTCACGGTACAAAACCACAAGTAGACCGCCTATTAGAAGATAAAGCAGTGCGCGCTATTTCGTTTGTTGGCTCGTGTGGTGTAGGTGCTTATATTTATTCTAAAGGCACACAAAATCTTAAACGTGTGCAAGCGTGTGTTGGCGCTAAAAACCACATGGTTATTATGCCTGATGCAAGTAAATCGCACGTTGTAAACAACCTAGTAGGCGCATCTGTCGGTGCTGCTGGCCAGCGTTGTATGGGTATTTCGGTTGCTGTGTTTGTAGGCCAAGCAAGTCAGTGGGTAGATGAAATAAAAGCAGGCTTTGAAAATGTACGCCCAGGCGTGTGGGATGATGCAAATGCAGCATACGGTCCACAAACATCAAAAGCAGCAAAAGCACGTATTTTATCACTCATTGCCGGTGGTAAAGAGCAAGGCGCTACTTGTTTAATTGATGGTTCTGACTTTACGGTTGAAGGCTTTGAGCAAGGTAACTGGGTTGGCCCAACGTTATTTACCGATGTTACAAAAGAGATGGATTTATACAAAGAAGAAATATTCGGCCCAGTACTGGCGTGTATGTTTGTAGACACGCTTGATGAAGCAATCGCACTTATTAACGACAGCCCTTACGGTAACGGCACCTCATTATTTACGTCAAGCGGCGCAGTGGCTCGTAAATTCCAACACGAAATTGAAGTAGGCCAAGTAGGTATTAATGTGCCAATTCCGGTGCCACTTCCGTTCTTTTCGTTCACAGGTTGGAAAGGCTCGTTTTATGGCGATACTCACACGTACGGTAAACAAGGCATTCGTTTTTACACAGAAACTAAAACGATTACCTCACGTTGGTTTGAAGACGACATTGCGTCGGGTCCAAATATGAGCATTAACTTAAAATAATCGTAATTAAAAAATGAGTAAATAAAAGAATAATTAATAATAAAGATGGGCGCGAAGGCTACTTCACACACAACACACATAAGCCTTCGCCGCTCGTCACGAACTACTCCCGTGACGGGAAACACTAACAACACAACTAACATAACTTACACAATTAAAGAGGTCTAACATGGACTTTAACTTATCTGAAGATCAACAAGCCTTTGCTCAAACAGCACGTCAATTTGCCGAGTCAGAACTTGCGCCCCATGCAGCAAAATGGGACCGCGAACATATTTTTCCTAAAGACACGATTAAAGCTGCAGGCGAGCTTGGTTTTTGTGGTTTATACACGCCAGAGGAAGCAGGCGGCCTTGGTTTATCTCGTTTAGATTCGAGTATTATTTTTGAACAACTTGCTATGGGTTGTACCGCAACAACGGCCATGTTAACCATTCATAATATGGCTACCTGGATGGTAGCAAGTTTTGGTACCGATGCCGTTAAAGACAAATACGTAGAGCAATTAGTAATGGGCGAGTTACTTGCCTCTTACTGTTTAACAGAGCCAGGCTCTGGTTCAGACGCCGCATCACTTAAAACAAAAGCCGTACTTGAAGGTGATGAGTACGTTATTAACGGCTCAAAAATGTTTATATCGGGCGCGGGCGAAACCGAAGTATTAGTTGTAATGGCACGTACAGGCGGCGAAGGCGCTGCGGGTATTTCGGCATTTGTAGTGCCTGCCGACGCAAAAGGCGTTGAATACGGCAAAGCTGAGGAAAAAATGGGTTGGAACGCACAACCAACACGCCTAATTAGCTTTGAAGATGTACGCATTCCTGCGCATAACTTATTAGGCGCAGAGGGCGAAGGCTTTAAATTTGCGATGCAAGGCCTTGATGGCGGCCGAATTAACATTGCCACATGTTCAATTGGTACAGCGCAAGCGGCGCTTAATACAGCCCGTGAATATTTAAAAGAACGTACACAATTTGGTAAACCATTGGCTGCGTTTCAAGCATTGCAATTTAAAATTGCCGATATGAAC
Source organism: Pseudoalteromonas sp. APC 3358 (assembly GCF_030408075.1). NCBI lineage: Bacteria > Pseudomonadati > Pseudomonadota > Gammaproteobacteria > Alteromonadales > Pseudoalteromonadaceae > Pseudoalteromonas > Pseudoalteromonas sp. APC 3358. The sequence continues at coordinate 4,716 of NZ_JASDCE010000007.1, read as the reverse complement.
ACCGAGCTTGTAGCTGCGCGCCAAATGGTTAGGCTTGCTGCATTTAAACTTGATAATAACGACGTTGAAAAAACCACTTACTGCGCCATGGCTAAACGCTTTGCTACTGATGTTGGCTTTACCGTGTGTAACGACGCACTGCAAATTCATGGTGGTTACGGTTACATAAAAGAATACCCGCTTGAGCGCCATGTACGTGACGTACGCGTTCATCAAATTTTAGAAGGCACTAACGAAATTATGCGTGTAATTATTGCGCGCCGAATTTTAGCGCAGTCAGCAAACGACGTTTTATAAGGAGCAATGTATGTCAGAATCTAAATCTAATCCGAGTATTGAACTAACAACCGAAGGTCATGTTGCTATTTTAACGATGTCTAACCCCCCAGCAAATACCTGGACAAAAGACACCCTAGTTGATTTAAAAAATACCGTTAATGCGCTTAATAATAATAAAAATGTTTATGCATTAGTACTGACTGGTGAAGGCGAGAAGTTTTTTAGCGCAGGTGCCGACCTAAACGTATTTGCTGGTGGCGATAAAGGCGTAGCCGCCGATATGTCGCGTGTATTTGGTGAAGCATTTGAAGCGCTTACTAATTTTAGAGGCGTGTCGGTTGCAGCCATAAACGGCTATGCAATGGGCGGCGGGCTAGAAGTCGCCCTTGCGTGCGATATACGTATTGCGGAAGAGCAAGCACAAATGGCGCTCCCTGAAGCTAAAGTTGGCTTATTACCGTGTGCGGGTGGCACACAAAATTTAGCATGGCTAGTTGGCGAAGGCTGGGCAAAACGCATTATTTTATGCGGCGAGCGCTTAAAAGCTGATAAAGCCCTGCAAATTGGCTTAGTTGAAGAAGTAGTACCACAGGGTGAAAGCTTTGCGGCAGCATTAAAACTGGCCAACCAAGTGGCCGATCAAAGCCCCACCTCAGTTGCAGCATGTAAAACATTGATTCAAAAAGGGCGCCATCAACCAATGGCAAGTGTATTGCCTCTTGAGCGCGAGTTATTTGTTGGTTTATTTGATACCGAAGATCAACAAGAAGGCGTAAATGCCTTTTTAGAAAAACGCCGCGCTAACTGGGTAAATGGCTAATGAGTGCTTTAACATTATTAAATAGCGCCGATGGGCCCGTGGTATTTGAAACCGCAACCGCAGAAAATGGCAGTTTAATTGGGCTTATTACACTCAATGCTCCAAAAGCCTTAAATGCACTTAATTTTGAGATGATCAAGTTACTTGAACCGCAATTGCGAGCTTGGCAAGACGATGATGCTATTGCTATGGTCTTGTTAAAAGGCGCAGGCGATAAAGCATTTTGCGCCGGTGGCGATGTTGTAAGCCTTCATCATGCAATGGCGCAAGGTAAACCAACAAGCTTAGTTGAAGAGTTTTTTACGCTTGAGTACAAGCTTGATTACCTTATTCATACCTTTGATAAACCTATCCTCGTTTGGGGTAACGGCATAGTAATGGGCGGCGGTTTAGGGCTAATGGCCGGTGCTAGCCACCGCGTTGTAACTGAAACATCACGCATTGCCATGCCAGAGCAAACCATAGGTTTATACCCTGATGTAGGCGGCAGTTACTTTTTACATAAAATGCCACAAAGTGTGGGGCTATTTTTAGGGCTAACGTCGGCATCAATTAACTGCGACGACGCGCGTTTTGTATCGCTTGCCGATCACTTTATCGACAGCACTAAATATGATGCCATGCTTGCGCAAATTTTAGCAGCTAAATGGGGCAAAACCGCAAGCTTAAATCATGAGCGTTTAACCGATTTACTCACCGGTTTAGACAACCAGTCGGCGCGTATGCCAAAAGGCAATGTAAAAGCTAATCTCAAAACGATTCAAAAGCTGGGTGAGTTTACAACTTTGCAGGAGCAGGTAGATTATATTTTAGGGCTAACCACTGACGATAAGTGGCTACAACGAGCTCAAAAATCACTTAAACACGGATGCCCACTAAGTTGCGCACTTGTAAGTGAACAATTAAAAACAAGCAAAGGCAAAAGCTTATTAGCGTGTTTTAAAATGGAGCTGGGTATGTCTGTTCGCGCTGGCGAAGTAGGTGAGTTTCAAGAAGGTGTAAGGGCGCTATTAATAGATAAAGACGGCGCGCCTAATTGGCAATACAAAACACTTAGTGATGTACCACAAACAATAATAGACAGCTTTTTTGTTAACCGCTTTGGCGAAAACCACTCACTCAATGGCTTAGACACGCCAATACACAAATAAAGGAAAGACGATGACTAAACTCAATATCGGTTTTATCGGCTTAGGCAATATGGGCGGCCCAATGGCGGCTAACTTAATTAAAGCTGGACATACTGTGAGTGTGTTCGATTTAAACCAGTCGGTCGTAAATGAACTTGCAAGCAAAGGCGCAAAAGCCGCAGTTGATGCAAAGCAGTGCGCAACCAATGCTGACGTACTTATTAGTATGTTACCTGCAGGCAAGCATGTTAAATCGCTGTATTTAGGAAATAACGACGACAGCGGTTTAATTAACGTGCTGAGCAAAAATACATTAGTAATTGATTGCTCAACAATAGATGCAGAATCAGCACGCACTGTAGGCAGTGCACTTGGCAAACAAGGCATAAGCTTTGTAGATGCACCGGTATCGGGCGGTGTTGCAGGCGCAACCGCAGGCACACTTACTTTTATTGTAGGCGGCGAGAAAACCGCGTTCGATAAAGCACATACAGTGCTGAGTGATATGGGTAAAAACATATTTCATGCAGGCGATATTGGTGCAGGGCAAGTAGCAAAAATATGTAATAACATGTTACTCAGTATTTTAATGGCAGGCACCAGCGAAGCACTGCAAATGGGTATTAACAACGGCCTCGATCCTAAAGTACTTAGCGACATAATGACAGCAAGTTCGGGCCGTAACTGGACGCTTGAACTTTACAACCCTTGCCCTGGTGTAATGGATACAGCCCCTGCTAGTAACGATTATAAACCAGGCTTTATGGTCGATTTAATGGCTAAAGATTTAGGCCTTGCCATGGAAGCCGCGCAGCAAAGTAATTCATCAACCCCTATGGGTTCAATGGCTAAAAATTTATACACTATGCTACAGCACCAAGGTGCGGGTAGTGATGACTTTAGTGCCATTTTTAAACTGTTTTCTAAGTAGGAGCAACGCGTGGAAATTAAAAATAACACGGTAGTGATAACCGGTGGCGCGCAAGGTTTAGGCTTTGCAATGGCGCAAAAGTTTGCACTTATGGGTGCAAACATTGCATTAATAGATATGGCACAAGACTTATTAAACAACGCATGCGAGCAATTGACACAGCTTGAAGGTGTAACCAGCAATATTAAAGGTTATGCAGCAAACGTAACAAATGAGAGCGAAGTAGAAAACGTATTTAATACCATTAACAGCGATTTTGGCCACATTGGTGTGCTTATAAATAACGCCGGTATTTTACGCGACGGCATGTTTATAAAGGCTAAAGACGGCAAGGTGGTAAAAAAAATGTCTCTTGAGCAATTTCAATCAGTGATTGATGTAAACCTGACCGGTGTGTTTTTAGCAGGGCGGGAAGCTGCAAGCCACATGATTGAATCAGGCAAAGGCGGCGTTATAGTTAATATGTCGAGCGTAGCGCGCGCAGGTAACATAGGCCAAACAAACTACGCAGCATCAAAAGCAGGCGTAGTGGCACTTACCACTACATGGGCTAAAGAACTAGGTCGTTTTGGTATACGTGTAGGCGCTATTGCACCAGGTGTAATAAGCACCGCCATGACCGACGCCATGAAGCCCGAAGCCAAACAGCGTATGCTAGCAGTAACACCGGTAGGGCGTTTAGGTGAAAGCGACGAAATTGCCCATACTGCACAATACATTATCGAAAACGACTTTTTTACCGGCCGTGTGGTAGAAATAGACGGCGGTATTCGTTTGTAAAACAAGCGGGATTAAGATTGATTTAAAAAGCATGGCGCTTGTAGGCTGTGCTTTTTTGTTTTAAATCGGGGAGTTTATAATCTTGAAAAAGGGCTGACAATGGCGTTGGCATTTTGTTGTGAAATTAGTTGCTCGTTTGCTTTTAATAAAACCTAATGAGAGTGGCTTATTAATCACTTCTTTAAATAAAAAGCTCAACGCATTTAAGGCTTGTGTTTGAGTGTTAGGAGCAGCATTTTGTTGGTTGAATAAACGAGTTTAAAAAAGCTAAAAAAAGTTCGACCTCATTATCTCCCATCGTTGTTGGGTGCCTCATAGAGTTAAATCGAATAAACGAAGCTATCCAGTATAAGTACGCTTTAATAGTACTTTTAGCATAACGCTTTAGATACATTTGTTCGGCTATCATAGTTAAAAAGGTGATTTCATGATATGAATCTCTAGTAAAAGTTAACTGTATATATAGACAGTGCTTGTTGTTTTGTCCAATATTACTGATCTCCACCATTTCGGTGTATTTGTGCATTGATTAAAAATAATTTCCAGTTAACTAATTGTTTACAGGTGTTTATTTGATGGTTAAGATAAATGCACTGTAATATATGGACATTTGTCGGTTTATAAAACGACAAATGTCGTAGACAAAATTGTTAGTATGCAGGGAGGCACTTTTGAAATTATCAATATCTCTTTTACTATTACTATTTAGCTTCAATACTATTTCTAAAGATCTATCAATTGAACTGCTCAACCTAATTAAAGAAGAGTCATTTTTA